>JAKAUB010000212.1 GCA_021827845.1 Acidobacteriota bacterium
TTCGATCTCGGGTTGATCTGGTAGTTATTGAATGTCACTCCATTGCCGCTGTTCGGCAGTGGATACAGGTTCAGAATCTTCTGAGCAAGCGGACTGATCTGCGCCGGGCTCAGTACGTTCTGCTGGCCGTTGTAGGACTGCAGCGCAGTTCCGCCGGAGTTCGGCACGTACAGGTAGATTGGCTGGGCCTGGCCGGTCAGGTTGGTGCTCAGCAATTCGGTAAAGTCACCGTTACGCATCTTTGCCGTCGGCACTGTCTCCGTCGTCGGCTGCGCGAATTTGACGCGGTTGCCTTGCCCGTCTCCAAACACGAACAGGTGATTCTTGATAATCGGGAAACCCAGCGTCGCCCCGAACTGATTCTGGTTGAAGGTCGGCTTCGTCTTCGTCCCAAAGTCGGTCGCGTCGAGCGCCTGATTGCGGAAGTACTCCCAGACATCGCCGTGAATCTGGTTGGTGCCGCTCTTGATACTGACGTTCATGACCGAGCCGGCCGAGTGTCCGAACTCCGCACTGTAGTTATTCGTCTGAATCTTGAATTCTGCCAGCGCGTCTGGCGGCGGCAGCGCCACAAAGCTGGAGCCGTTGGCAAAGTCCACCACGTTTACGTTGTTATCGACGCCATCCAGAATGAAGTTGTTCTGCGAGGAGTTCTGACCGTTAGCGTTGAAGCCGCCCGTTCCGCCCACGCGATTGCCGGGCGTCGGTTCCACGCCGGTGGAGAGCTGCGCGATATAAACCCAGTTCTGCGAACTTAACGGGATGGTCTTGAGCTCGTGGGTGGTGATGACCTGGCCGATGGAACCGTTCTGCGTCTGCAGTAGCGGTGGGGCGGAAGTCACCGTCACCGTCTGCGCGATAGCGCCGGGGGTCAAGGTCAGCGGCAGGTTCAGGTTTTCCTGCAGATCGATGTGAACGTTTTGCTGGTTCGTCGTCTCAAAACCCGGTGCGGCCGCGCTGATGGAGTAGTTGCCAATTCGAATCGGAGAAAAGGTGTAGATGCCGCTTCCGTTGCTCTTTGCCTTCAGCACCAGTCCTGTGTCGGTGTTCGTGAGGGTGACATCCGCTCCGGGAATGACCGCGCCCGATTTGTCTTGAATCACGCCGGTGATTGCGCCCGCGTCCTGCTGCGCATACGCCGTGCCGGTAAGGAACAACACCGCACACAGTGATGCCAATCCTAGAACGGTGAAAAACTGTGTCTTGCACTGCCTCAAAAATGATTGCCTCATAATTTGCTCCATCCCGCGTAGGAACGTGTTCTTGCGATCCGGTGATCGTGCGAGTTTCGTGATTGCGCCGTCCCGATCTCAGAGAGGCGCGCACTGTAGTTTTTTTCGCGCAATATTTGATCTGCGTTCAGATCGTTCTGAACGAAATACTTAGAAACGCCGTTAACGTTAATCAATGGGAACTTTCACTGTCAAGTCCCGGACCGTGGTTTTTCCGCGGCAAAAAGATGTCTTCGATTACACGGTGTTTTCTGTAACTCCTCGGTTTGAAAATTCGTCGCAGTGAGCCAAATCAAAGCGCATTCACATGCTCCTTGCGTCCGCAAATTCGTGGTTGCAAGTACACTGGTGCGCAGCGGTCACGCCGACGCCGGAGACTCCGAATCTATGTCCACCTTCATTCGTTCTTTGTCGCGGGCGGCCGCTTGCTGGTCCGTCTCGCTTCTTGTCCTGTTTCAAATTTCTTCCAGCGCAGCCATCGCGCAGGCAGCCAGCAAGCCCGCACGGCCAACATCGCCCGTCCCGCTTTTACCCGCCCCCGCAGCCAGTCCGCAAGTGCAGCCCGATGGCACGACGACATTCCGTCTGAAAATGCCGAATGCTTCTATGGTCAAGCTGGAACTCGAGGGCAATGCGCATCCGCTCCCCATGACAAAAGGGCCCGGCGGCGTCTGGTCCATCACCGTGCACCGGCTGGCGCCGGAGTATTACAGCTACAGCTTTGACGTCGATGGGACCGATGTTCTGGATCCCCACAACACCACCATCAAGACCAGCTTCTTCAGCAACCAGAATGTGTTTCTGGTTCCCGGCCATCCCTCTATGCCGTGGGAGCCGGAGAATGTTCCGCACGGCGTCGTGCATCACCACTTCTACCACTCCAACATCGTGGGGATTGACAGCCAGTACTACGTCTACACGCCGCCGGGCTTCGATCCGCGGAGCACACAGAAATATCCGGTCCTCTATCTGCTGCACGGTTACAGCGACAAGCCCAGCGCCTGGACGCGCATGGGCAAAGCCAACGTCATCCTCGACAACTTGATCGCGCAGGGCAAAGTGAAACCGATGATCGTCGTCATGCCCTGGGGCTACGGGAACATGAAGATGATCACCGACGGATGGGCCGCGTGGAAAAATCCGCAACTGGTCATCGACAACTTCACAAAGTTTTCGCAGGCCTTGTTTCAGGAAGTCATGCCCAGAGTGCAGCGGCAATATCCCCTCTCCGATAAACAGCAGGATCACGCCATTGCCGGCCTGTCGATGGGTGGCGCAGAAGGTCTGCTCGTCGGCCTGAACCACACCAACTATTTCGCGTATGTCGGCGGCTTCAGCGCAGGCGGCCTGGGTGACGGAAATTTCGCCGCCGCGTTTCCCGGCATCACGCCGCAGACGGCGCCGCAGATCAACCAGCAACTAAAGCTGCTCTGGATTGCCTGCGGCACGGAAGACGGCCTGTTTCCGCCGAACCAGCACTTCATCGCTTGGCTGCAGAAACAGGGACTGCATCCCGTCGTCATTCAGACGCCCGGGCGGCACGTCTGGATGGTGTGGCGCAATAACCTGAGCCACTTCGCTCCGCTGCTGTTTCAACCGGCCCAATGACGCAGCTAGCCGCGTTCGCCGCAGTTGGCGTCGCGGGCAAACCGGTAAAAGCGTCAGCAGTTTTCTAGCAGTGCCGGCGGTTCGCGCTTGACAAAAAACCGCCGGCGCTTTGAGACCGATTTCCTGAACGACCCAGCTCGTCGAAGGAGTGCTCCCCGATGGCCTTTCCGCTGAACGGACGTCTGAAACGTTCAACCCTCGCGCTGCCGATTCTCTTCCTGCTGGGCTGCGCCGGTGTCGCCTCCGCAGCCCAGGCGCCGAAGATCGTCAAACAGGATGGCCGCTTCGCCCTGATGGTCGATGGCCGCCCCTATCTCATCCTGGGCGCGCAGATCAAC
>JAKAUB010000236.1 GCA_021827845.1 Acidobacteriota bacterium
CCCATGAAACGCTGCGGCAGGAAACCACGCAACTGGTACAGGCGCTGCGGGCGCCCAAGGCGCGGGGCAACTGGGGCGAGTTGCAATTAAAACGGTGCATTGAGTTCGCCGGCATGATCGAGCGCTGCGACTTTGAAGTGGAGAAATTTCTGCGCGGCGGCGAGGCGGAGGCAAATCAGCGGCCGGACTGCGTCGTTCATCTGCCGAACGGCCGGTCCATCATCATCGATGCGAAGACGCCGCTGGATGCTTACCTTTCGGCGATGGCCTGCACGGATGAGCTGCAGCGGACGGCCTGCCTGAAGGCGCATGCCACGCAGGTGCGCACCCATCTGACCCAGTTGGGCGGCAAGCAATACTGGCAGCGCTTCGTGGACTCGCCGGACTTTGTGGTGTGCTTTCTGCCCAGTGAAGTGCTGTTCAGCGCTGCGCTCGAGCAGGATCCGAGCCTGATTGAAGTGGGCAGTCAGCAGAATGTCATCCTGTCCACGCCGACGACGCTGATTGCGCTGTTGAAAGCCGTGGCCTTTGGCTGGCAGCAGGTGGAGATTACGCGCAATGCCATTGCGATTCGCGAGGCCGCGTCCGAGCTGTACAAGAAGCTGGCAAAAATCCAGGGACATTTCCTCAAGATGGGAAATGCGCTCAAGAGCGCCGTAAATCAGTTCAACGACCTGGTGGGAGCGGTGGAGGGTCGCGGCAGCGTATTTTCCCTGGCAGCAAAACTGCACGATCTGGGAATCGCGCAGGCCGAGATTCCTGAAATCGCCCAACTGGAAACCAGTGTCCGCGCGCTGCAATCCAGCCACTGGGATGGCCCGGTAACGCTCGCGGCGTCTGAGCAGAACGAAGGATGAATCGGAGCGTTGGAGGAACGTTTTGGCGCAGAAACCGACGAATTGCACGGTAGTTCCGGCCCATTCTTAGTCATGCCCAAAAAATCCGGCAAATTGTTTATCGCAGAAAATACCTCGCAATCAGACGTCATCTTCAGCCTCTAGACTCTGTCTCGGCACGGTTTCCGTGCGCCGCCGCGTGCCACGTTTCGCGGATCGAAAGCGCCCACGATCGCAGACAGCACCGGTACTTTGTATGGAGTTCCGGAGGTTCCAATGCATCTCGCAAGAATTCTGCGGCCAGCAGTGCCGCTGTTCACCCTCGTTCTTTGTGCGTCCTCACTGGCTGTTTCCGCCCAGAACAATCAGGATCAAGGAAACTGGAATCCGCCGCCGCCGTTGGCGACCAATCAGTATCAGCAAACCAACCTGGTCTCAAGTGCCAGCGGCGTCGCGCCGGTCACGGATCCAAACCTCGTCAATCCCTGGGGCATCGCGCGCAGCTCCGGTGGACCGTGGTGGATTTCCGACAACAATAGCGGCTTGTCCACCCTCTACAGCGGAACCGGCTCCATCCTCCCGCTGGTTGTCACCGTACCCGCGGCAGACCCGAATTCGAGCATGCCCGGTTCGCCGACCGGAATCGTCTTCAACGGTTCGCAGGGGTTCGCGCTAGCAGCGGGCAAGCCGGCACTGTTTCTGTTTGTCACCGAGGATGGAACCATCTCCGGCTGGAATCCTGGTGTGCAGCCGAATAAAGCGGTCATCGTGGTGCACCAGAAGAAGTCTGTTTTTAAGGGCGCGACGATCGCGACTGTAAATTCCCGCCAGACCGGCACCCAGACGCTTCTGTACGTTGCGGATTTTGCGAAGGGCAGAATCGAAGTCTTCAACTCCAGCTTTCAGCGGATGCCTCAATGGGAAGAAGCGTTCGATGCCGACGATATTCCCTATGGCTTTGCGCCCTTCAACATTCAGAACATCGGCGGAAATCTTTTTGTGACGTACGCCAAACAAGACGCCAGCCTGCAGAATGAGATCGACGGCCCAGGTCTCGGCTTTGTTCGCGTCTACACAGCGGAAGGCAGGCCGCTGCTGCGGCTGCAGCATGGAGCATGGATGAATGCTCCGTGGGGCGTCGCGGTTGCGCCCAGCGACTTTGGTCCCTTCAGCCACGACATTCTTGTGGGAAATTTTGGCAGTGGATGGATCGCTGCCTACAATCCGGTGACCGGGAAATTTCTGGATTACCTGCGCGATGCGCACGGGCAGATCGTAACGATTGATGGCGTCTGGGGGCTGGCTCCCGGCAACGACGGCAAAGCCGGCAATGCAACGTCCATCTATTTCTCTGCGGGATCGAATCACGAACAGGGCGGCTTGTTTGGCACTCTGACGGCATTGCAGAATCCGCAGGGCGGCGATCAGTAGACAAAACGCGCCCGCTGTCTGACGGGAAACCTCACCCCAGGCAGCGGGCGTATGTTTGCTGGCGCCACAGGGCTGCGTTTGTCGCGACGTACAGCAGTAGCAGCGCAGTGGGAATCCATACGTAAAATCGGGTATCCAGCGACAACATGGGTGTGGCTGCCTGTGCGGCCGCGGCAATCAGATACCCCACGGCGACCACCCGTTTGGGGAGCGGTGCCAGAGTCCGCCAGCGAACGACGGCTGCCATCAGCGCGACCGTCAGCAGCGAAGCGTCATACCACCAGCCGTAAACGCTGGTGACGAGCGACGCCAGTAGAAGAATGGGAAGATGCCGGGGCCAGTCCCAGCCGCGCAGTTGCGGACGGTACCAGGCCAGCCACGCCAGTCCCGGCAGCAACGGCACAAACTGCAGCCAGTGGTGTTGCATGCCGAAGTGAGCGCGCAATAACCCGCCGATGCCGCTGACGACGCGCGTCGTCTCCACACCCGCCGCGCGATAGCCCGGAAACGCTGCCGGCGCCCACCACGCAACCAACGCACAGGATAGGAGCAGTCCCGTAACAATTGTCAGCAGCGATCTCCAGCGGCGCTCCTCGACCAGATACAGTCCGGCAGCCAGAGCCACCAGATACGTTAAATGGGGCTTGATTCCAAGTCCCAGCAGAGAGACGCCGAGCAGAATCGAATGCCGCGAACGGCTGAGCCGCAGGAAGGCAGCGAGAGAAAAAAGAATGACGGGCAGAATCTGACCATCGAAGATCGCAGAGAGATTGGCCGGAAATGTCAGCGCGAGCAGCAGCGGCAGCCAGTCGGGCAAGCCGGGCACAGCATAGATTTGCCACAGCAGCTCCGCCGCCGCGATGGTCAGCGATAAGCCCGCTGCAAACCACAACAGCCGGGCGGTCTGGT
>JAKAUB010000204.1 GCA_021827845.1 Acidobacteriota bacterium
TCCGCGACCACCTTGACCACATTGGGATTGCCGGCTGCGTCCGCCGGGCACACCGTACAGACGGTACTGACCTGAACGGCGGGGTTGGCGAATGGCCGCAGCAACGCTTCAAACTGCTCGCGCCGGACCAGCGGCTCATCGCCCTGGATGTTGGCGACGATGGCGTCGGCTGCCAGCTCCCCCGCCTGCGCCAGCCGCTGCGCAACCGCGTAGACGCGATCGGTCCCGCTTGGCAGCTCCGGGGCGGTCATCTGGAACTCCCAGTTGTGTTCGCGGCACAGCGCGGCGATCTCTTCGGAGTCCGTGGCGACCAGCACGCGGTCAAAGACTCTGGATTGGACGGCGGCATCCACCACCCAGGCCAGCAGCGGCCGGCCCGCGATGGGGCGCAGCATTTTGCGTGGCAGGCGGGTGGAGGCGAGGCGTGCGGGGATGATGGCTATGGCCTGAGACGATGAAGCGCGGGCAGGAGAAGTCATGCAGAGCCAGTGTACGAGAGCGATGCGCGACATGCGGCGGACGTAGAGAGAGCGGCGCGGACGAATCCGGCGGGCGCTCTGCTTTGACGGTTGTCTGCGCGACTGGAGTACCCTGAAAGAGATGCGGCGCCTCCTCCAGCTCAGCACGCTTCTTCTGATGGTGACGGTCGTGGCTGCGCCCATCTCGGAAGCGATGGACCACTGGGACCCGCCGGGGCTGGGCCACGACACGGAGTTTGCGCTGGTGGCCCTGGTCATCTGTCTGGCGCTGGTGGTGCTGGTCAGCCGGATGCTCGCAGTGCTGGGGCAGGCAATCTCCCTGGTTGCCGCTCTGATGGCCCCGGTGTTTGACGAAACGCCCAGACCCGCGTGGACCGATCCACGCGGTGTGCTCGCCTTCGCTGCATTTTCCCCACCTTTACGAATCTGATCCCACTCGACGGCTGTTAATTTCCCGGCTCCGCTCTGCGGTGTCTTCGGGGTCCACCTGTGCGTTTGCCGGCACGGGCTGCAATAACACTCCTCCGTCGAGAGATTGGATTTTTATGTTGAAACGCAGCAGGCTGCGGATGGCCGCCTGGGTATGCGGGTTGGCGTGGATGGCTTCGTCCGCGTCGGCCCAGATTGGCCGTGTGAATGGAAGCATCTCCGGTCAGGTGAGCGATGCGAACGGCGCTCCGGTCGCGGCAGCGCAGGTTTCGCTGACGGGTGCGGGCGGCCTGGCGCGGAGCGTAACCACCCCGGCGGATGGCCGGTTCACTTTCTTCGATCTCCCCACGGCGAGCTATACGGTTCAGGTTTCAGCTCCAGCCTTCGCGCCGTATCGTCACTCCGGCGTTGTGGTGGCCGTTGGCCGGGAGGTACAGCTCTCTGTGGTGCTGCGCCCGGCCGGCAGCCGGCAGTCGGTCACGGTCCGCGCTCAGCAGAATCTGCTCGATACGTCGCAGACCTCCTCCGTAACAAACATCGACAAGGATCGCGTGGAGGAGCTGCCCATTGAGAGCCGGAATTATCTGGCCTTCACACTGCTCGCGCCGCAGGTGGCGCCCGGCAATCCGGCGATTGCACAGCAGACGCTGGCTCCCGCCGAAAGTGGGTTCAGCTTTGGCGGTCTGCGTCCGGCCAGCAATGCGGTGTACATCGACGGCGTGGATGACAACGATGAGTACACCGGCGCCAGCCGCACGGAGCTGTCGCCGGAGGCCATCAGCGATTTTCAGATTGTGAACCACGGCTTTGCGGCGGAGTCTGGCGGCGCGGCCGGCGGCTCCATTGACGTGCAGACCCGCGAGGGGATGCCGCTGCAGCATGGGGACGCTTTTATCTTCGTGCAGAACGGCGCACTCAACGCGAATCCGCCGCTGGAGCTGCTGCCGCGCAAGCCGGATGAGAGCCGTCTGCGCGCAGGATTATCGACCGGCGGCGCGCTGGGGAAAAAGACCTTCTATTACCTGGCGGGCGAGCAGGAGTACGCGCGCGGTGAAGATGCCAACGATCTGGCTCCGGCGACGATTACGGCGATCAACCAGGCGCTGCGCCGCGTGGGTCCGCTGCAGGCGCTAACGCTGCGTAGCGGCTTCATCCCGACGACCGAGCAGGAGACGGAGTTTTCTGCTCGGGCCGACCGGACACTGACGGCGCGGCAGTCGCTGATGCTGCGCTACGCGCTGACGAACAACCGGAACGTGAATGAGGCGTTCAACACGGACGACCTCTCTGACCGCAGCGCCCGTGGATCGACGTTTTTTGACGACAACAGCTTGAACGGAACCCTGGCCTCGACAATCTCCAATGCCTCGCTGAACCGGCTGAGTTTCGAGGTGTCGCAGCGGCGCGTGGTCGATCGCAGCAGTTTTACCAGCGGCCCAGGCGTGGTTGTCTCCGGCATCGCGCAGTTCGGCACACCCTATGCGGGCAATGACCGCCGCTACGAAACGCATGTGGACCTGGAAGAGAGTTTTCTGCGGCAAGTGGGACGGCACTTGCTGCAGGCAGGCGGAGGGTTGGAGCATGTGAGCCTGCGGTCGGCAAACCGGGATGGCTTTCAGGGGCTGTACGTGTTTCAGAATCTGCCGTCGCTTGCCAGCGGTTCGCCAGATTTCTACGTGCAGTCGTTCGGCGATCCGAACACGAACTTTGCCGAGATTCGCAGTGCGGCGTATGTGCAGGACCACTGGACGGCATCGCGCAGCCTGGCGGTGGACTACGGTCTGCGATACGAGGACAACTACCTGCCTTCGCCGCTTCCGCAGCATTGGCTCAACGTCAGTCCCCGGCTGGGCCTGGCCTACACGCCTGACCCCTCGTGGGTGATCCGCAGCGGTTTCGGCATCTTCTATGACCGCTATCTGCTTTCGTCGGTCAATCGCATTCTGGAGTTTAACGGAGTCAGCGCGCAGCAGCAGATTGCGGAGTATGGCGCGGCATCCGCGTTCTATCAGTCGGGAGCGCTGTTCAGCGAGCCGCATCCCGGCATCCTGCCGAGCGTGTGGCAGTCTGCGCCGCAGTTGGCGAATCCGTACAGTGAGGTCGCCTCGCTGAGCGTGGAGCGCGCGCTGCCTCAGGGTTGGACCGCAAAGGCGGAGTATCAGTTTGTCCACGGCGTAAAGCTGGGCCGCACGGCGAACGTCAACTTGGCGCCGCCAGTAACGCTGACGCCGCAGAACGCTCCAGCGCTGGGTGTGCCGTCGCCT
>JAKAUB010000080.1 GCA_021827845.1 Acidobacteriota bacterium
GGAGGGCAAGGTGGCCTGGGGCAAGCTGGCACAGTCGCTGGACTACGGCGCCGTCACCTGCCAGTTACGCACAGACTTTGACGGCTGTGTGGCTGTGTTGACAGAACTGGTGCGTCGCGCGCCCATCTACCTGCTGAACTCGGTAAACCCGTATCGGCTGGAAGGACAAAAGACACCGGCCTTTGAAATGGCCGAGGCCATGCAGTGGCAGGTGCCCGATCACCTGATCGTGCCCGGGGGCAATCTTGCCAACTGTTCGGCGCTGGGCAAAGGCTTTCAGGAGCTGCAGGCCCTGGGTCTTATTCACCGCCTGCCGCGCATCAGTGTTATTCAGGCGGAGGGCGCCAACCCGCTATTTCTTGCCATGACGCAGCATGGTGGTGAGCAACTCACTCCCGTGCGTGCCGAGACACGGGCCACGGCCATTCGCATCGGTAATCCCGCCTCGTGGCGCAAGGCCGTGCGCATCCTCCGCGAAACCGGTGGCTGGTGCGAGCAGGTGAGCGAAGCCGAGATCGCCGTGGCCAAGGCTGAGATCGGCGCCGACGGCATTGGGTGTGAGCCGGCATCCGCTGTGACGCTGGCCGGGCTGAAGAAGCTGACGGCGCGCGGCCTGGTTGGCGCGAACCAAACCGTTGTCCTGCTGCTGACCGGCCATACGCTGAAAGATCCCGAGTACACGATCGATTTTCATCGCGGGACCTTGCTTCGCCCGGAAGAGATGGCTGCCGGTGCTGATTCGCAGCGGCTGGCCCGCCCTCCGCAGGTGCTCGACCCGGATGTGGAAACGGTGCTGCGCGCGCTCGAACGGGAGGAACGGCTGTGAAGGAGTCAGCAGCGGTAAAGGTGCGTCTGCCTGCGACATCCGCCAACCTCGGTTCCGCGTTCGATGTGGCGGCAGTCGCGCTCGATCTGCATCTGGAAGTGTCAGCGCAAAGGGCGGAGCAGTGCACCATCCACGCCACCGGCCGCAATACGGCCGAATGCGGCCGGCCTGACGGGAATCTGATTCTGGCGACCTACGCGCACGTTTTGCAGGATGCGCGCTTGCCGGCGCCGCCTCTGGCGCTTCGTGTCCACAATGAGATTCCGCTCGGCATGGGGTGCGGCTCTTCCGCTGCCGCGCGTCTGGCGGGGCTTGTGCTCGCGCGCACACTCGGCGGCCTGTCGTGGAGCGACGAAGACTTACTCGCCTGGGCGACGGCGCGGGAGGGCCATCCCGACAACGTGGCGGCGTGCTGGCGCGGCGGCCTGTCGGTCTCCGCTGTCGAGCGTTGCGGCGCTCCCGCGGCATCTCCCGCATCCATCGCGATGGCAACGGTGCCCGTCCCCGCCGGATGGAGTGCTGCCATTCTGCTGCCGCGGCATCCCGTTCTGACCGAGGTCTCACGGGATGTGCTGCCGCAACACTATGAGCGCGCTGCGGTTGTAGCAACACTGCAGCGCTGCGGCTTACTCATCGCCGCCTTCGCCACCGGCGACGGAGCACTGCTTCGCTGTGCGATGGATGACCGGATGCACCAGCCGTATCGCCGCGTGCTCTGTCCGCTGCTGGACCACGCCGAAGCGCTAAGCCGCGTACCGGGCGTTCTGGGCGTCGCTCTTAGCGGCGCCGGCCCGGCGCTTCTGCTCGTCCTGGATCAAACGGCCAGCCGGAGCGCGCTTGAGAAATATGCCGGGCAGCTTCCGGACGCAGCCGATCTCGAGTTCTTGTTTTGCGATTTCGACCGTCGAGGAGCCCAGGTGGATCCCACCCCAGAGCCCATTCTGCCGGGCAGTTCTGAGCGGCCGGTGCTGCCGGAGCGGTAACCGCCCAACGTGTTACTCAAGTTCTATTTACAAGGAACTGTTCCATCGCTAACTTCTTTGCAAGGGGCAGTTCTGGGGGAGGGCTGCTCTCGCGCCCGTTGATCTCTTTCGAGGTCCGGGCGCTTTTCCTTTTCTGGTCCAAAGGCGCTCCCTGCCGTTCACGCGCTGGATGCGACCGAACCGAATCTCCTATCATCCAATGGTGTGCGCAGTCAGCACGGAAGAGCAATCCCCAAGGAGGCAAGGAATGGCAGGTAGCGCAGTGCAGGAAGTGAAGGATTTGAGTTTTGATCGCGAGGTCCTGCAGTCGGCAGAACCCGTGCTGGTAGATTTCTGGGCAACCTGGTGCGGCCCTTGCCGCGCTCTGGCGCCTGTTGTGGATCAGGTAGCGACGCAGTATCACGGCAAGCTGAAGGTGATGAAGATGGACGTCGACAGCAATCAGGCGACACCGATGCGCTATGGCATCCGTGGCATCCCCGCGCTGCTGCTGTTCAAGGGCGGCCAGGTCGTGGATCAGATCGTCGGCTACGTGCCGAAAGAGACGATCGACAAGTCGATCCAGAAGGTTATCAGCTAGCGATTCAAACGCGTCGATCACCTGCATCTCAGAGAGCCGCCAGCCTATGGCGGCTCTTGACGTTTTGCCCGCTTATCGCATTTTCAGTAGAGTTCGTCGCGCCCTAAAAGTCCAGATGCATACGTGCGCCTTCAACATCCACGGGGCCGCGATCCTTGTTGTAGCCGGGGTGTTCGATAAACGAATTCTGGATGGCTCCGTAAAGGCCGCGCCAGAGATGAACGTTATAGTACGTTTCCACGATGTCCTCGCGCGCATAGTTCAACCGGCCATCGCCCAGCAGAAAACCCAGTCCGCCGTATTTCAGATAGTTCTGGTGGTCCTTCTTGATGGCGTTCGTGACGAACGCGACGCCTACTTTGTCGAGCTTGCGTCCCCACGAGGTCCCGGCGTAATCGCCGCCCACCAGAAACGTCTGGTCATCTTCGGTGTAGGCGAAGGATTCATGCTGGCCTTCGTTCCATCCAAAGCGTCCGGCGACGCGCAGATCGCTGGTCACGTTCTGCTCCACGTTCAAATCGACGCCATACTTCAATTCGCCCTGGTGCTGTACGGATGTAATCTCCGGGGTCGGCGTAATGCCTTCGAAGTAGTGGATCACGGCCGTGCGATACAGTCCCATGTCCGCGTAGTTGCCGTACGCCAGCACACGGATGGCGCCGTCCTTTCCCGGCAGAAAGCCCTTGCGCAGCTCGTACTCCATGTTCTCGCCGCGTGCCCGGCGAAGCGCCCAGTCCAGCGTGATGCCATTCGCGACCGTGGGCATCAGCGCGATCACATAGCGCAGCGCCCAGGCGCGGTCCTGGTATTCCAGATCGACGCCATAGGTATAGCCGCGCGTGTCGGCCGCATAGTCCCAGGCGCCGTCGTTGTCGATGGTCCAGTTGGTGAACTGCTGATGGCTGTCGCTCAGTACCGGGTTGATGTCCAGCATGTCGGGCAGACCAAATTTTCCCGCGCGAAGTTCAAACCGCCGCATGGGCACCCGCGTCGCCAGAGCCAGCGGCCCGCGTGCCTGCGGAACCATCGCGTCGGTTAGCCCGATGGTCTGATGAATTTCGATGTGCGACACGTACGGCGTCAGGCCCAGATTCGGATTGCGCACAACATCCAGATTGGTGAAACCGGCCAGGCCCAGCGCCTGGCTCAGTCCGCGGCCGCCCGCACTCTCTTCGTCGTAGAAAATCTCGGTCTCGTAGCGCGGGTTTGGATTGATCTCAAAACCGGTCATCACCGTGCCGACGACCGAAGCCTTGTACTCAAACGGAGCCGTGAAGCTGTTGGGGCCCTGATACGGGGAGTGGAAATTCCCATGCATCTGGTAGATGGTGTTTTCCTGCCCGCTCAGCCACCAGCGCGTGTTGTCAGGATGCGAGAAGAAGGTGAGTTGTGTATCGGTCAGGGGTTGCAGCTTGTCGGCAGGCGCTTCAACGGTGGAGGCGCCGCGGGTCTGCGGATCCGTCTCGTACCAGTCCCCTTCGTCCCAGTCCGCATATAACGCGATCGATGGACGGCAGGGTTGCACCCCGGCCGCTGTGAGATGCGCGGTCTGCGGCCCAGCCAGCACCGGGCTGAGGGCTGTGAGCGCACACACCACGAGTTGTAAGCAGCAGGCTGGCAGATGCCACCTCTGACCCCGGACTGGCCGTCGTTATTTGCGAGATAGAAGCTGGAGGCTCCACCGTTTGATTGTGCCTTTTCCCAGAGATGGCCGCAACCCGGGGCTGCGAAATTTACTTCTTCTTCAAATGCCAGGGAAGATCGACCACGGAGATGCGGTCATTATCCTGCATCAACAGCCGTGTTTTCAGGATCGCGGCACGCTGGGTGTGCAGAAAGTAGTAATACCAGTGGGTCTCCAGCAGTTGCGGGACGATCACGACAATCCTGTGATCCGGGTTATCGTTCGCCAGCTTTACGACGTAGTCCACGATAGGACGCACGACAAATCGGTAGGGTGACTTGAGCGTGATCAGCTGAGGAACTGGCATCTTCGACTGCCTCGCCGGACGCTCTACGTACTCGCTCCAGTGATCGCGCAACTCATCTTTTGTATTTTCTTCGAGCACCTGCAACGCCCGGATATCGCTCGCGAGGCTCATCGCGAAACACAGAGCATCCTTGCCGATGCGCGTCCATCCGGTCAGCGGAATCACCGCGATGGCCGCCATCTGGCCGGCTGTATCCAGCGGCGTGGTCGTCACGATCTCGCGGCGGACCACCACGTAGTGCCGGTGAATGGCATACATGGTCGCCAGCAGCGTGGGAATGGCCACCACCGTAATCCACGCGCCTTCGGTGAATTTGGCGACAATCACCACCAGTACCGTAAGCCCGGTGGCAACGCAGCCCACCAGGTTGATCCACATCTTGCCCGTTTTGTGCGGGTCATCGGACCGTCGCCAGTGCGCCACCATTCCGGCCTGCGACATGGTGAAGGCCAGAAACGCGCCGACGGCGAACAGTGGAATCAGGCGATCGGTCACGCCGTCAAAGACGGTCAGAAGGATGGCGGTCAGTATGGTCAGCACCACAATAGCTTCGGTGTAGACCAGACGCCGCCCGCGGTTGGTAAAGGACGTCGGCAGATAGCCGTCTTCGGCAATAAAGTGGCACACGCGGGGAAAGTCGGCAAACGCCGTGTTCGCAGAAAATGTGAGGACCATCAGGATGGATGCGATGGCCGCGTAATAGAACCAGTTGCGCCCGCTGACGGCCTGCAGCAGCAGCGAGAGAAGGCTTTGATACTGCGGCGAGTTCGGATCGATCGCCGTAATGTGGTAGACCTTCACCAGAAATCCCACGCCGGCCAGCATCGCGGCGAGGGCAGCGATGATGATTGCAAGCGTCAGGCGCGCATTCTTCACCCGGTCATCTTTGAACGATTGCACGCCGTTGCTGACGGCTTCCACGCCCGTCAGCGCGGTGCATCCGCCTGCGAAGGAGCGCAGAAGAATCCATGCCGTCACGCCGGTCATCGCCGCGGGCGCCAGCGGCGGTGGGATCACCGCGTGCGGATTTCCGCCGGCAAGCAGGGTCCGCACCATTCCTGTAACCAGCGCGACGGCCATGCAGCCGAGAAAAAAATATGTCGGCGCCAGGAAGATGGCGCCATTTTCGCGCACGCCGCGAAGGTTCGCGATGCTCAGCAGCAGCAGCGCCGCCAGACACAGCGCCAGCATGTGTGGGTGCAGCCGGGGAAACGCGGAGACCAGCGCGCCGATTCCGGCAGAGATACCCACGGCGGCGTCCAGCGTGTAGTCGATCAGCAGCGCGGCGCCGGCCAGCAGTCCGGGGAAGGTTCCCAGGTTCCGCCGGGCCACGGTGTAGGAGCCACCACCATTCGGATACGCTGCCAGTGTCTGCCGGTATGAGAGAAACACCAGTACAAGCAGAACGATAATGACGCCGGTGATCGGCAGAATGTACCGCGAACCGGCGACGCCGAGCGGAATTAGCAGCGTGAGCGCCGCCTCCGGGCCGTACGCCGCGGAGGCCAGTGCATCCAGCCCGAAGACCGAAACGCCTTTGAGTGCGCCAATCTGTTCCGAACCGCCTTCGGAGGTAGCCAGCGGTCGGCCGAAGAGAAGATTCGCAATATTCATTTAGAAGTGACGGACAACCTCATCCTCGTGCGCCGGCTTCTCCCGTTCGCGGTCCAAAGAGCGCGAGACCAGGTCGCGCGAGCCCAGTCCGATGGCCAGCGTAAGCGCCAGCACAATGCCCCCGAAAAGAATGCCAAAGCCAAGATCCACGATGCTGCGCGCAATGCCGAGGTGATCCAGCACCATGGCCGCGGTGAATACCAGCACCAGCCACTTCACGCCCAGGCTCAGCAGCCGCGCATACTGCAGATTCATATTGACCGCGTTAATCAGCACGGTCACCGAGAGCACGCGCGCCACGATCACCCCAACCAGCAGCAGCACCGCGGCCGCGATGATCTTCGAAAGATAGCCCAGCACGTAGGCAGAGACACCGATCGCCGATGCAGCATCGAAGGCAGCAATGCCGACAAATAGCCCCGCCAGTACAACGGCCCAAAAGACAACGCGCGCAATCAGGACGGAGGGCGCACTCGCCGGCAGCAGCTCTGAAACATTGGCATAGCGCCACTTTTCCGCACGTGCGTCAAAATCAATCGCCGCGAGAATTCGCCGCGCCGCGGCCGCCAACAGCCACGCAATGCCGATTGAAACCAGCAGGGCTACGATCAGCGCGACCACGCCCGGCAACAGCGTTGCGATCATAAACACCGCGCGATGGAGCGACTGCTGTAATGCCTGATGCACCTGAAACCACATAAGCTGCGATCTCCTTCCTTGCGTTACGGCTGAAACCGGTCAGGCCAGCGCCACCGGGAGACCAGATACGCCTTTTCTGAATCGAATGTGCGGGCCAATTGCTCGATCAGCCCCTGCGCGGCCGCCGGGCCACCGGCATTTGCCTGTGCCGCGTAGGAGGCCACCCATCCCAGGTAGATCGGAGTCAGCGCGCCGAAGAGATGGTTCCTGCGGATCGAACGCAGCCGATGTGCCAGCGCAAAATCGTAAACAATCCGCGCCCACAAAGCATCCGGCATGCGGAAGTCCGCCGCCGGCAGCACCGAAAGCTTTTTAAGTTCGAGCAGCGTGACCGGCGGCAGTACGACCGACCATATCTCCCGCAGGTTGCGGACGCCGAGCTGAAACGCCTCGACAAAATGCCGGACATCGACGGCTTCGGTCGCGGGCAGGGGATCGCTCGCCGCCCCAAAGCAGGGAATATCGTGGGAGCCGCGCACCCGCTGCCAGGCGGGCGCTGTGTCCTCCATCTCCAGAAACAGCGGTCCTGCAAGCTGCGCCAGCGCTTCGCTCAGGTCGACGGACTCCGCGAGGTGCGGCCGCGCACACATCCGCACCTGACAAATCTTGAGTCCGCGGCTGGCGGCCAGCACCGTGGGAACAGGCTGCCTGTCCGCGTGACGCGCACCATCCGGCGTCAACCCATTGGCGATCCACGGGAACAGCTGTGCGGATGCCGCAAACATGGTGCCCAGCGGGTTCTCAATGCGGGGGCCGTACAACGCGCGCGTCAGCGGATAAAGAATGCTGCGCGTGACCAGGTCATCGAACGGCCCGCTGGCGTACCACGGCATCACCAGATCGAAGCCGCCTTCGGCTGCAGGTTCCATCAGCAGCGCCAGCCGGGATACGGGCATCATTTCAGGATTTAAGGCGAGATCGGGATCCAGAGAAACGCAGACGCGTGCCTGTGCTGTACCCGCCATCGCGGCAATCGGCCGCACGGACGCGGCATGTGCCAGCCAGGAAACGCCGGCAGGATTCGGCGACGTCGCCGCCGGAAATGTCTGCACGGAAAACGAGCCTGGCTCCCAATCCGCCAGTTCTGCGGGCAGCGAAGCCGGCGCACCCACGCCGCTCTCGCCCGGTACGGCCAGCACAATGGAATAGCCGCGGCGCAGCGTCTGCGCCGCCTCACGCACGCGCGTAGCCAGCGCAGACAAGGCTTCTGCCTCCGGCAGGACCGGAATACCAACCAGCAGATCCACGCCCGATCTCACCGCTGGCGCCAATGGCTCCTGCGCTGTTTCAACATCCGCCACTCGTCATCTCCCGGCGTGGTGCAATTTGTTCCTAGCGCGTGTCACGATCCAGCAGCGCTGCAATTCCCGACAGCGGAATCGTTACCCAGTCCGGCCGACTGTTCAGCTCATACATCAGTTCGTAAAACGCCTTCTCCAGCAAATATAGATCGAGCAGTCCGGCGAACGCTTCCGGGTCGGCCGGCACCAGGCCGGAGCCATGCATAGTTTCGATATACGCATGCAGAAACTCAGCATTCGCCGACCGCTCCCACAGCTGCGCCCAAGGCTCCAGGCGGCTGCGCGACTCCGGCCGCCGCGAGGTATAGCGCATCAGTGCTGACCAGGCCGCGTAGTCAAAGGAGCGCAACATGCCGGCCACATCTTTCAGCGGCGAATGACGGGCGCGGCGCTCCTCCAGCGATCGCGCCGGCTCGCCCTCAAAGTCCAGAATGACAAAATCCGTCTTTACCCGCAGTACCTGTCCCAGGTGGTAGTCGCCATGGATGCGAATCCGCTGTCCAGCCGATGCGAGCTGGCTGGCTGTTCCCAGCGCGCCCAGGGCGCGCGATCGGCGGCTCAGCATCAGCGCACCCATCTCGACGGCGTCATCGGGCAGCGATGACAGATTGCGCTTCAAATAATCGAACGATCGCGTGGCTTCGTCGTTGATCCGCTGGCGTAGGTCGGCCAGATACTCGGCAGAGAGCGGCTCGGGTGTGAATGCCGGGTCTTCGGGCGCCGATGCCAGCGCCCGATGCATCTCCGCCGTACGCCGTCCCAGCACTGCCGCTGCGTTGAGCGAAACCCCCGCGCGGTCGCAGGCAAAACGAGAGGAGGTCTGCGCCCCCGGGGCGGCGTTTCGTCCGAACCGGTGCAGCTCTTCCGGTGGAATCGTGTCAGAGATATTGTCCTCGTAATAACGGTCCAGCTCCTCCAGCATCCACTTCCAGCCGTCGCCTTCGTTCGCCACCAGCCCCTGCAGCATCGCGAGTGTCGTCGGCGCGTCCGGCTCGCGAAGGTATTCGAGCGATCCGCCAAAGGGAGCAATGTGGTGGAAGTTCGTCCTGTCCGTCAGGAAGCGGCCCATCTCGCAGTCGGGGTTGATGCCCGCTTCGGGATGCCGGAATAGCTTCATGATGAGCCGATTGCCGAAGATCAGCGAGGTATTGCTCTGCTCCGCGGTGCTGCGATGCGGTGCGAGGTCGGCACTGCCGGCTCCTGCACCGAGCATCAGCGCGGGCAGCGAAGCTCCAGGGTGTCCGGCCACGCTGCCATGTTGCATGTGCAGGGCTGCTCCATCGGCAATGGCAGCCAGCAGCGCCGTGCATGTTTTGGGATCGTAGGTGGCGTCGAACAGAACTCCCTGGCCCGCCGGCGACAGAACGGTGCAGAGAACTGAGCCCGAAGCGTTCTCGCGCAGCGTCTGAGCGGCGGCCCCAAATGCCGTATCCAGCGGAACAAAGTAGCGCTCATTCGCGCCGGTGGAATATTCAATCCGCACCAGAGCCAGGGTCGCGGTGCTACCCGGCAGCGCACAGCGGTCTGCGATCACCGCATTGCGGATCGTCATCGACTTATTGCCGAACCAGCGCTGGCGCGGGAGATACGCCGGCAGGATCACCTCCTGCAGCTTCCGCAGGTTCTCCTCCTGAAAGAGACTGGCGGAGTCTTCCACGTCAGAGGCAACCAGCGCTCCATCCTCTTCCTGCGGCATAGCGGACTCGCGCGCCGGATGAAGCTCCAGCCAAAGGAACCCATAGGGCCCCAGCGTGATGGCATACGGCTGCCGCGAGATCGGGGGGAACTCAACATAGCCCAGCATCTCGATCGGCACCATTCCTTCGTACTCGCTCAGGTCCAGTTGTGCGGGCTGCGCGAATCGCGACAGGTTGGCGACGCACAGCACTTTCTCATCGCCGTCTTCGCGGACATACGCCAGGATCTTGCGGTTCGCAGGCTGGAGAAATTTGAGGGTGCCGCGCCCGAAGACACGGAACAGCTTACGCAGCGCGATCAGATTGCGCATCCAGTTGAGCAGAGAAGACGGGTCGCCCTGCTGCGCTTCGACGTTGACCGCCTCATACCCCCAGATGGGGTCCATGATGACTGGACTGTAGAGCTTGGCGGGCACGGCGCGCGAGAAGCCGGCGTTGCGGTCCCCGGTCCACTGCATGGGCGTGCGCACGCCGTTGCGGTCGCCCAGGTAGATGTTGTCGCCCATTCCGATCTCGTCGCCGTAATACAGGATCGGCGTCCCCGGAAACGAGAACAGCAGGCTGTTCAGCAGCTCAATGCGACGGCGATTGTTGTCCACCAAAGGAGCGAGGCGACGCCGGATGCCGATGTTAATGCGCATCCTTGGGTCGGCGCTGTACGCGAAGTACATGTAGTCGCGCTCATCGTCGCTGACCATCTCGAGCGTCAGCTCATCATGATTGCGCAGAAACAGGCCCCACTGGCAGTTATCGGGAATCACCGGCGTCTGCGCCATGATCTCCGTAATGGGCATCCTGTCTTCCTGCCGCAGCGCCATGTACATGCGCGGCATCAGCGGAAAATGGAAGGCCATGTGGCACTCATCGCCGTCGCCGAAATAGGGCCGTACGTCGGCCGGCCACTGGTTCGCCTCGGCAAGGATAATGCGGTTCTCGTAGTGCTCGTCGATCTCCGCGCGAATGCGCTTGATGACGGCATGGGTCTCCGGCAGGTTCTCGCAGTTGGTGCCGTCCCGTTCGACCAGGTAAGGAATAGCGTCAACGCGCAGCGCATCTACGCCCATGTCCAGCCAGTACCGCATCACCTGCAGCACTTCCTGCAGCACCAGCGGGTTGTCGTAGTTCAAATCCGGCTGGTGCGAGAAAAAACGATGCCAGAAGTACGCCTTCGCGACCGGGTCCCAGGTCCAGTTGGACTTCTCCGTATCGGTGAAGATGATGCGGGCGTCTTTGTATTTCTCGTCCGTATCGCTCCATACGTAAAAATCGCGCTCCGGAGAACCGGCGGGCGCATTCCGCGCCCGTTGAAACCACGCGTGCTGGTCCGACGTGTGGTTCACCACCAGTTCGATCATCACCTGCAGCCCGCGATCGTGGGCTGCGTGCAGAAACGCCTGAAAGTCTTCGAGGGTCCCGTAGCTGGGGTGCACCGTCAGATAATCGCCAATGTCGTACCCGTCGTCGCGCAGCGGCGAGTCAAAGAACGGCAGCAGCCACAGGCAGGTGACGCCCAGCTCCTGCAGATAATCCAGCTTGCTCAGCAGCCCTTGAAAGTCGCCAATGCCGTCGTTGTTCCCGTCGGCAAACGCCTTGACGTGAAGCTCGTAAATAATGGCGTCTTTAAACCACAGTGGATCCAGCGCGCTGCCGGGCTGTTTCAAAGCGCATCTCCCAGAATTCTTCCCACCAGCCAATCGTAGTGCCAGCCAGCCGCCGGCCGCATCTAGCGGCGGCCAGACAGCGAAAAAATGTGCGCGCGTCCCGGTTCCAGGCGGACAAAGTTCCGCTCGCCGTTCCAGGTATAGCGTGCATCCGTCAGCAGATCATGCACCTCGAAGGACGCTCCGGGCTCGAGATGCAGCGCCTTCAGATCCAGCGTCACCCAGCCCGACTGCGTGTTGTAGGGGTCCAGGTTGACCACTGTCAGAATGCAGTCGGTCTGCTCGTGGTCCGTTTTGCTGTAGCTGATGAGATGATCCTGATCGGTTTTGTGGAACACCAGCCCGCGGTTGCTATGGAGCGCCGGATGCGTCCGCCGGATTTCGTTAACCCGCGCAATCAGCGTCAGCAGATTTTGCGGTGCTTCCGTATTCCAATGGCGAAGCTGATATTTTTCTGAGTCGAGATACTCTTCGCTGTGCTCTTTTACGGCGCGATTCTCACACAGCTCAAACGCGGGTCCGTAGATGCCGTAGTTGGAGCTGAGCGTCGCCGCCAGAACATACCGGCTCATAAACGCCGGCCGCCCACCGCGCTGCAACTCCTCATGCAGAATATCCGGCGTATTTGGCCAGAAGTTTGGCCGGAAGTATTCCACCACCTCGGTCTGCGTCAGCTCGGTCAGATACTCCGTCAGATCCTGCTTGGTATTCCGCCAGGTGAAATAGGTGTAGGACTGCGTGAACCCCAGCTTCGCCAGGCGGTACATGAGCCGCGGCCGCGTGAAGGCCTCTGCCAGAAAGATCACATCGGGATTCGTCTTGCGCATCCCCGCCAGCACCCACTGCCAGAACGGAAAGGACTTGGTGTGCGGATTATCCACGCGGAAGATGCGCACCCCTTCGGCCACCCAGAAATCGATCACACCCTTGAGCGCCGTCCACAGTTCGCGCCACGCCGGCGTCTCAAAATCCAGAGGATAGATGTCCTGATATTTCTTCGGCGGATTCTCGGCATATTGGATCGTCCCATCCGGCCGCTTGCGGAAAAACTCAGGATGCTCCTTAACCCAAGGATGGTCGGGCGAGCACTGGTACGCCAGATCGAGCGCAATCTCCAGCCCCAGCTCCTTTGCCTTCGCCTGCAGTGCGTGAAAATCCTCCATCGTGCCCAGGCGCGGATGGATCGCCGTGTGGCCGCCCTCCGGTGAGCCAATCGCCCATGGACTGCCCACATCATCCGGCTCTGCCTTTTCGGCGTTGTTCTTGCCTTTGCGAAAGGCATGGCCGATCGGATGAATCGGCGGCAGATACAAGATGTCAAAGTTCATCGACGACACATACGGCAGTCGTGCTTCGACATCTTTGAAGGTGCCATGCTGCCCCTCGACCGGCGCGGTCGAGCGCGGGAACAGCTCATACCAGGCGGAGAAGCCCGCCAGCGGCCGCTGCACACTCACCAGCAGCTCTTTCGCATAGCGCGTGCAGTAGGCATGCTCCTGATACTTCTGCATCAGCGTGTCCAGCGCCGGGTCGATTGCAGCGGCCGAGGCATCCGGCGCCTTCGCGGGATCCTGCGCGGCGTTCAGGCGCGCGGCAAACTCCTGCAACCGCTTTCCGTCCGCTCCCTTGGCGCGTTTTGCCGCGGCAACCACCAGCGCGCCGCCCTGCTCCAGCTCCACATGCACTTCCTGCCCGGCATCCAGCCGCTTCTTCATCGCGCGACGCCAACTGGTGAAGGGATCGACCCAGCCCTCGACCGTGTAGCGGTACTCGCCCATTCGTTCCACGTGGAACTCTGCCCGCCAGCGGTCAATCCCGATCGGCTCCACCGGCTGCATGGAAATTGTGCGCCACGACTTGTCCTGCGGTCCGCGAAACAGCAACTGTGCGGCGATTGCGTCATGCCCGTCGCCAAAGACATCCGCTTCCACCACCACTGCCTCGCCGACCACCCGTTGGATGGGAAATTCACCGCCATCGATTTCCGGCGTCACATGTTCGATAACGACGCGGCTCCTGCCTTCGAGTTTTGCGGGGATGGTGCTGCCGGTGCTGGATGGGCTTATGCGTTTGGGCAAAGCAAATTCTCCTTCTTGGAAATCTTCTGGTATTGACAGAGATGCGGTCTGCCGCTGTTGTGTTTGACGTCGGCCGACCGGCTCCGCTTCTTTCAGAATACGGAACGGCGCGCCCGTGCGCGGCGTGCAGTAGTATCAAAGGCCAATGAATTTTTTCGCTGAGAGGCGTATCCAATCATGAAGCTGGGGAAATTTGGCGCAGCCCTGCTGGTGGCTGTTGCTGCTCTCGCATCCTCTGCCAGCGCACAGAACACCGCTGGCGATCTGCCGCTCATGCCGTTGCCGGCGCATCTGGTTCGCGGTCAGGGGCAGTTTGTTGTGGATGGCACGTTCAACGTGAAACTCACCGGTTACACGTCGCCGCGCCTCGAACGCGCCCGCGCCCGCTTTCTGGCGACGCTGTTCCGCGAGACCGGCATTCCGTTTCCGCAGGAGGCGCAGTATCAGGCGCCAAAATTTATCGTGCACACTGGCCACGCCGGCGACCCGGTGCAGCAGCTTGGCGAGGATGAGTCCTACCACCTGGTCGTTACGCCGAGTGAGGTTGACCTGACGGCCGCCGATCCGCTGGGCATCCTGCATGGCTTTCAGACCTTTCTGCAGCTGGTGCAGAAGACGCCGCAGGGCTTCGCTGCGCCTGCTGTCACCATTGACGACGCACCCCGCTTTCCGTGGCGCGGCTTCATGATGGACGTCAGCCGCCACTTCATGCCCATCCCTGTGGTCAAACGCAACCTGGACGCGATGGAGGCCGTCAAGCTCAACGTCTTCCACTGGCACCTGTCGGACGATCAGGGTTTCCGCGCGCAGAGTCTGCGCGACCCGAAGCTCACCGGCGACGGCTCGGATGGCCTCTTCTACACCCAGCAGCAGATGCGCGACATCGTCGCGTATGCCCGCGATCGCGGCATTCGCGTCGTGCCGGAGTTCGACATGCCGTGCCATACGACGTCGTGGTTTGTCGGTTATCCCGAGTTGGCCAGCGGCAAAGGACCGTACCACATCATCCGTCACTGGGGCGTCTTTGACGCGGCGATGAACCCTACCAACCCGCAGGTCTACGCGTTCATCGACGGCTTCATCGGCGAAATGACCACCATCTTCCCCGATCAGTACTTCCATATCGGTGGCGATGAGTGCAATGACAAGGAGTGGAACGCGAACCCGCAGATTCAGCAGTTCATGCGGGCGCACCACCTGGCGACGGATGCCGCGCTGCAGGCCTACTTTACGGCGAAGGTGCAGAAGATCGTGGCTTCGCATCACCGCATCATGGAAGGCTGGGATGAGGTGCTGCAGCCCAACACGCCCAAGGACGTTGTCATCCAGTCCTGGCGCGGGCTGGCCTCACTGACGCAGGCCGCGCAGCAGGGCAATCGCGGTCTGCTTTCGACGCCCTACTATCTGAACCTGAATCACTCCGCCGCGGATTACTTCCTCGCCGACCCGCTGGGCGCAGACGCCACAAAGCTGACGCCTGCCGAACAGGCGAGCATCCTGGGCGGCGAGGCGTGCATGTGGAGCGAATATGTTTCGCCGCAGAACATCGACAGCCGCACCTGGCCGTCACTGGCAGCGGTAGCGGAACGCTTCTGGTCGCCGGCCAATGACCGCGACGTCGCCTCCATGTACCGCCGCCTTGCGGTGACCGACACCAATCTTGCGTATCACAACATCGACACACGCGCAGAGGTAAACGGGATGCTGCGCCGTATGAGCTCTGCGCAAGCGCTGCCGGCAATGCGCACGCTATCCAGCGCCGTGCAGCCGCCGCGGGACTACCATCGCTCCTCCATGGCGAAGTGGGATGTCTTTACCCCGCTGAACCGCATGGTGGACGCAACCCCGCCGGACAGCGCTGCGGCGCGCCGCTTTGCGACGGATGTCCAGCAGATCGTCGCCGGCAACGCGACGCCGGAGATCTGGCGCGATGCTCGCACGCAACTGATCCGCTGGCGCGATAACGATGCCAAGTTGCAGCCGATATTGTCGACGTCCAGCCTGACGGCGGACCTGGCGCCGGTCTCGGCCAATCTCGCAAAGACGGCCACCATTGGCCTGCAGGCGCTTGATGCGCTGCACAGCAAGTCCCCTCTGAGCTCCGCTACGCGCCAGCAGGATATGGAGTTTCTGCAGCGTGCAGCCAAGCCGCAAGCCGTGGTTATCGACGTTGTTGTGCCCTCGGTGGAGACGCTGTTGCAGGCGGCTCCGGCCCAATAGCACACTTCCGCTGGTAGACTGAATGGTTACCGAAGTGGCTTCCATCCCAACAGGCAAGGACGGCTGAACAAAAGAATGGCAAATCAGGAGACCGGCGCGAAGATCGCAGCCGGACAGGCGAAAATTGCGCCCGCCACGGGCAAACTTGGCATCATGGTTGTCGGTCTTGGCGCGGTGGCAACCACGCTGATCGCCGGCGTTGAGGCCGTCCGCAAAGGACTGGCCAAGCCTTTTGGCTCCATCACGCAGATGGGTACCATCCGTCTGGGCAAGCGTACCGACGGCCGCACCCCGCTCATCAAGGATTTTGTGCCGCTCGCCGGGCTGGACGATATCGTCTTCACCGGCTGGGATATCTTCCCGGGCAATATGTATCAGGCGGCCAGCACAGCCCGCGTGTTGGAGAAGGATCTGCTGGAGCAGATTCGTCCGTATCTTGAGAGCATTCAGCCGATGCCAGCCGTGTTCGACCAGCACTACGTCAAGCGCCTGCAGGGCACCAACGTTAAAACCGGCAAGAATAAGCGCGACCTCGCCGACCAGCTTCGCGCCGACATTCAGGCCTTCAAGAAGAAGACCGACCGCCAGGTGATGATCTGGTGCGGCTCAACGGAAATCTTCCTCGAGCCTTCTGCCGTCCACCAATCCCTGGAAGCGTTCGAAAAGGGTCTGGAGCAGAATGACCCCGGCATCGCTCCTTCACAGATTTATGCCTACGCCGCGTTGTCGGAAGGCATCCCCTTCGCGAATGGTGCGCCGAACCTGACCGTCGATCTGCCCGTGATGCAGGAGCTGTCGCGCCGGAACAACGCGCCCAT
>JAKAUB010000230.1 GCA_021827845.1 Acidobacteriota bacterium
ATCGCGCAGGCTGTCGCGTCCGGCGCCTCTCCACTGCTGCTTACGGTTGCGTTCGGAATGATGCTGATTGGCTTGGCGTTTAAGGTGTCGCTGGCGCCCTTTCACGTCTGGACGCCGGATGTTTATCAAGGAGCGCCCGCGCCGGTAGTTGGCCTGATGTCTACGGGGCCGAAGGCGGCGGCGTTCGCGGTGCTACTGCGTGTCTGCTATGAGGGGTATGGCAGCGCTCCGCACCTGTGGATGCCGATGCTATGGATTCTGGCCGCCCTGTCGATGACAATCGGCAACCTGGGCGCGCTGACACAGCAAAACGTGAAGCGGATGCTTGCTTACTCTTCGATTGCCCATGCTGGCTACCTGTTAGCTGCCTTCACGGCGCGGCCGGAGATGGGAATCGCAGCCGCCTCGTTCTACACCGCTGCCTATGCGGCGATGAATGTCGGTGCATTCGCAGTCATCGGGTATCTGTCGGGCTTTGGCGAGACTCGCGCTACGCTCAGCGACTATGCTGGAGCGGCCCGCCGTCATCCGGTGGCGTGCGCCGCCTTTGCGCTGTTTCTGCTCTCGCTGATCGGCATTCCCTTCACCGCGGGCTTCTTCGGCAAATTCTACGTGTTCACGGCGGTTCTCGCGGCAAGCCATCCCTGGCTGGCGGTCATTGGCCTGTTGAATAGCGGCCTCGCCGCGTTCTACTATCTGCGCGTCCTCGGGCAGATGTACATGGCCCGGGAAGATGGCGCAGGGGTTCGCTACTCCGTACGGCCGGCGCCCGCGTTTGCGGTGGGCATCGCCATTCTGGTGGCAACCATCTTTGTCCTCGGCATCGTGCCAGGTCCCGCTCTTCGCCTGGCGCGTGCCGGTGCACGCACGTTTTCGCCCACCATCACGGAGGCTCACCGGTAAGCCACGCAAGCCTGCCCACACACCGCTGTCTGGAGGCAAAATTGATGGTTTCTCGCTGGCGCTCACTCGCCACCGCTCTGCTGTTCGCTGCAGCGACCGTAACGCTGCAGGCCCAACCCAAAGCCCTCTTCTACATGACCAGCA
This sequence comes from Acidobacteriota bacterium, assembly GCA_021827845.1. Taxonomy (GTDB): domain Bacteria; phylum Acidobacteriota; class Terriglobia; order Terriglobales; family Acidobacteriaceae; genus JAKAUB01. Next base: position 1,048 of record JAKAUB010000230.1, read on the forward strand.
ATCCAGGATCGGTGCAGTCCTTTCTGGATCACGCCGCCAAGGTGGATATTCTGGTACCCACCTGGTACTCCACCGACGTTCACGGGCTGGTATGGGGCGACCCCGACCCGATGGTGCTGCAGGCTGCGAAAGAGCATCACGTGGAGGTGATGCCGATCATCGGACCTAGCGGCATCGGCCCGGATGACTACCCGAAATTTTTCGCTGATAGCGCGGCGCGGCATGCGATGGAGCAGGCGCTGGTGCGCGAGTGCAAAAAGTACGGCTACAGCGGCTTTCAGTTTGACTTTGAAAATATCCGCTGGCAAGACAGTGCCGGGCTCACGCACCTGGTGGCGGAGACGGCCGCTGCGCTGCATGCCGCAGGCTTTAAACTTTCAATTGCCACTGTGCCGAATGCCCCCGGGCATCCGACGGGCACGGCGTATAACGCGTGGATGTTTCGCGACTGGCGCGGCGCGTACGATCTGAAGGCGCTGGCACAATCGGCGGACCTCATCTGCCTGATGACCTACGATCAGAACACGCCCTACACGCCGCCGGGACCGGTCGCAGGCTATCCCTGGGTGCTGGAAAATCTAAAATATGCGCTGGCTGTCGTGCCCAAGGATAAGTTGTCGCTGGGCATCCCGCTCTATGGTTTCCACTGGTTTGCCCGCGCCCCCAAGGACGGCAAAAACGTCCCCAATCCCGGCGCCGAATACATTGGCGCACCTGCTGCGCTGCAGCTTGCCCATGCGTACAACGGAAAAATCCAATGGGACCCGGACGACAAGTCCGCATGGTTCTACTTCTATCGCGGTGAGAATCGTGAGTGGGTGTTCTACACCGACTCCCGCACCTTCTCCGCCCGCTATGATCTGGTCAAGCAGGATGGACTGCAGGGCTTCTGTTCGTGGGTGCTCGGCGAAGAAGACCCTTCGATCTGGCAGTTGCTGCCCAGCCACACCTAAACGCAACGCTGCATGAAAAGCGAACGGCCTCCCAGTGGGAGGCCGTCGTTGCGTTGCGAAGAACTGCTTACTTCACCTTGAAAAGGATAATGGCAAAGGTGAACAGCGCCAGAGACTCAATAAACGCGAGGCCCAGCACCAGGAAGAGGAAGATTCCCGGGCGCGCGCCTGGATTGCGGGCCAGAGCCTCAGTGGAAGACGCAACAGCGCGTCCCTGACCCAGTCCGCAAAGACCGGAGGCGATGGCCATTGAGATACCGGCGGCGATGGCGACCATGCTGGCGTGGGTATCGGCAGCGGCGGTAGACTGCGCCATGGCCGGAATGGCCATGCACAGCACCGACAACGTCATAAATACATTCTGCATCGTGCGCATTTCTGCTCCAAAGCTTCCTTGAGATCCCCGCCAGTGGGTGGTTGACGTTCACCGTGCTGACGCCCTCACGCTGAACGGGGTGGTGCTGCCGGGGCGGAAGCGGACCGCGGCAAAACTTGAAATTCGTTTACAAAACCTTGTTCCAGTGTAGTTCGTCACGCAGATCGACGGTTATTTGAATTACTGACACCCGAAGTGCCGAAACCGGAATCAGGGCTTATTTTCAACAATCGGGGGATTCTCCACCAGCGTCGTCTTAGGATGAACAGGCAAAACGACCGGTGGCAGCGGATGCTGCGAAAAATCAAAATCGTTCATGAGATTTCCCAGGATCGGACTATTTTCCCGAACGGTCGTTCTGGAGTCCGGCCGGCCATCAGTCTTTGGATCAAGCCGCTGGCCATGCAGAAAAACATCTTCGATGAATTTTAGGTATGCATCGTAGCTCAGTACCTGATGGTCGATATACCCGCGTTTCGCATAAGGACTGATCACAAGACCAGGAACGCGGATGCCGTAACCCATCGTGTCAGCGCGAGGCGGCACAAGGTGGTCGTAAAAACCTCCCCAATCATCCCATGTGATGAAGATGACGGTGCTCTTCCAATCGGGGCCTTCCATCGCAGCGTTCACAATCTTGGTCACGTACGATTGGCCCACACTTGCCTTCGCTGGAGGGTGCTCGCTATCCTCGCCATTGGGAGAAAACCATGCTACTGAAGGAAGCGTCCCGTTCTTGGCATCCGCGAAGTAGCGGCTGAGATCTTCGACGTTGGCAACTTGATTGTCGTCGTGGACATCCGCAAAGCCTGGAAGCACATTCCAGATCTCCGGGACACCCGAAGTTGCCGTCGCGGGCCCCGGCATCTTGAACTTTCCGGCAGCGGCCTTAGGCCCAGGCCGTGGCGGCATTGCGCCGTGATCCAGGTAATAAACCCAGCTCACGTGATTTTTATGCAGCAGCCAGGTAATTTCCGTCCACGCAAACGGCGTAGGGTTTTCCGGAGTTCTATCTTTAGGCATGAGAGCGCTAACGCAGCTCATGGGGTTATCGTTTGCGCCACAATTAGCCGACCACGCCGATACAAGAAACAGATGCGACGGGAAGCTCCAACTGTGGACCGCTTCAAACATATGGTCCTGAAGTACGAATTTTTTTGCGTACGCCCAGTAATTCGAGATATCCCCTCCGTTGTAATATCCCATCACTGCGTCCGTCTCTGTGGGATTTTTGGCATCTCGACAATACTGACCAGCCCACACCAGGGGATACAAACCGAATCCTCCTCGAGCCTGTGTATCTGCGATGAACCCATTCATCTTTCCATTCGCAACATCGGCCAGAGAATCTTCTGCGGCATGAGGTCCACCGCAGGTAACATCGTCGTCGGTGTGAAACGGCTTGATGCATTTTCCCGACTCGGGATCGGGAACACAGACCGTGGGAACACCGCTTCGCATTGGAATGCCGTCCGCTCCGGGGAAAGTTCCGAAGTAAGAGTCAAAGGAACGGTTTTCCTGAAAAATAATCAAAACGTGCTTGATCGGTATATTTTTGGGGATCGACGTCGTTTTTGCCGTGTCCGCAGCTTTAACTCGCACTGCACAAGCCGTAGAGACACTCCCGGCTACTATCAGAATCGTGCAGATTGCAAACCCCCAGCAGCAAAGATAACCACGCGCTCTCATTGGGATCCCCCTGATTGCTGTGTATCAGATCCTGCAGATTGATAAGTATTTTCCAGAGCAGCGGAGGATGGAAAGTCCGTCACTGCTCCGGCTTACGGCTTTTATTCACGGCCGAATTATACGCCACATAATCAACAGGATTGCTGACGGCTTGCTCTAGTGCTCGTGCGCGACGGCCTGCCCAATATAGATCGAGGCCAACAGCATAAACACATAGGCCTGAATCAGCGACACCGCCAGATGCAGTCCGATGAACGGCAGGGGCAGAATCAGCGGAAACAGCGAGAAGAAGATCAGGATCAGCAGATCGCTGGCAAACATGTTGGCAAACAGACGGATGGTGAGCGACAGGATGCGCGCCAGGTGCGAGATGATCTCGATGGGCAGCATCAGCGGCGCAATCCACCAGAGCGGTCCGAGAAACTGCTTAATGTAGCTGGCTTTGTTCCAGCGCAGGCCCTGCAGATGGTAGTAGACGAAGGTGATGAGCGCGAGCCCCAGCGGCACCACCGGGCTGGCCGTGGGGGTATCGACATCGGGCAGCAGACCCAGCAGATTATTCACAAGAACGAACAGAATCAGCGCAGTCAGGAAACCGAGATAAAGCCCGTACTTTTCGCCGATGATCGGCTCCGTCTGACCAGTAACAAACTCTTCCGCCATCTCGGCAAGCTGCTGGGCGGCGCCGGGGCGCTCGACGTTGAGACTGATACGAACAATCACGAAGAACAGCAGCAGAATGAAAAAGGCGATCAGTTCCATCGTGAAGGTGCCATCGATGGGGGCCGCCGGATTGAGAGGCGGACGCCCGATGGCGTTCAGCAGCCAGTCCGCGGGACCGGCAAAGACGAGATTCAGCAGCTGGGCTAAGAAGTGTTGAAACGGCATGATCGTCCCGGTTGTACTCTAGTGAGCGTCCGGCAGCCGCGCCGCACAATCGTCTCCCGCAGTCACCGTCTGGCGGCTAACCGGATGGACTCAATTGTGAGGGCAATCAGGCAGACGGCGAGCCCACCCAATAGCGCGTAAACCGAACCACGCAGAACCTTTAGACTAACATAGAGCAGCCCGGCCGCACCCAGCAGCCGCAGGAAGAACATGACGGTCACGCGGGCCATCGGCGTCGGTTCGCGTCCCTCTTCCATGCGCGACATCATGGCGGAGAGCAGCTGCAGATACTCAAAAACGCCCGTTGCGGAGATCAGGGCGCCGATGAGGAATACCAGCCAGGTTCGCCATCCCTGCCAGACCCAAAGCACCGGCGTAAGCACCACCACGGCGCCACCCGCCAGCCACAGAGCGCGCTTCAGCGTCCGGCGAACCTCGTCTTCTGAGAGTGCAAGTACCGGCAAGTCCAGCTCCTTTAGTGGTTGATGCGGTTGGCTTGATTTGCCAGCCGGATCACCTGAACAAAGCCCGCGGCAATCCCCAGAAACAGGCCGAGAATCGCCATCCATTCCTGATGGAAACGCCGCGCGCAAAAGTCGCCCAGCGCCCAGCCCAGGATCGCGGAGAGCGGCAGCGCAAGGGCGATCTGCACGATTGCGTCCGCCCGGACGAGGCCCTGCAGCACTATCCGGCGGTTGTCCTCTTTCGGCCCGGGCTCTTTTCTGGTCATGCGCTTTCGCTCTGCTGAACAGCCTACATGGGCGGGAGGCTATTTGCCGCCGAAGAGGCCGTGCAACAGACCGGCGGGATTGGCCTTCTTTGTATTTCCCAGGATGTTCACGCCGTTGCGCCGCAGCAGGCCGCTCACATCGGCGGTAATGACGGGGTTGCTGGCAGTGCCGGTGATCCGCATGGGGACGCCATTGGCCGCAAAGTTCTTTGCATCGGATCCCGCGGCGGCGTTGAGCTTGCTCAGCAAACTGACGCCCGCCTGACCAATCCCGCGCGCCGTTGTGACACGCACGACCAGTTGATAGTCCAGCGCGCCGGCCGGCGAGACCGTTCCGCTGCCCGTCGCCTGCCCGACGGCGGGCATCCGCGCGTAGATGTTGTCGGTGCTGATCGCGCCACCCGCGGAGCGCAGGTTGAACTTTAACTGCTGAATATCCGTCACGGAACCCGTCTTGATGCCGCCCAACGCCGCCAGGCCGGAGATCTTCGAACCGAGATCAAACCCAGCAAGCTGAGAGTTGTCGATCTCCACCGGCCCTGTAATTACCAGTGCATCGACCGGGCCGGTGGCGTTCAGCGCCAGCGTCAGCGTGCCGCCGCGGAGCACGGAACCATTGGGCAGCTTAACGCCAGCGGCGACCAGAAGCGACTGGAGCTGATCGATCGAAAGGTTCTGCCCGCTTGCGTTCATGTTGATCCAGGGATTCGCACTGGAGGCACCGCCGCTGGCCGCAGAACCCGCATTGGCGGCCTCCGCCAGCCGGTATTGGCCATTGAGGTGGATGGCCGAGTCGCCGACCTTGAGCTCCGCGCTCGGCACTGTCCCGGCTCCGCCCTTTAGCTGCTGCGTCACGTTATACGTCAGGTTGACGGGCTGAGGAATCGGGCGGCCGCTCTTGGTGAGGAGCAATTGGTGAAGGATGAGCGTGCCCTGGCTGTTGACGGCGGCGCCGTTGGACTGAGCCTTTGCGTTCGCATCCACGACCATACCGAAGCCGGCAGACGGCGACAGAAATCCGGCGGTGACGGGGTTCAGATTCCGCACCTGAAGCTGCGCCTGGAAGGGCGTGGCGGCGGTGTCCTGCGCGTTGATCGGTCCCGCAGTTCCGTCCAGAGAGACGGTCCCATCGCCCGGCATGTTGGCGTTGAGGCTGAATGGAAAGGTACTGGTCGCGGAGAAATTCTGCACCGAGATGTTTACCTTGCTGTAGACGCGGGCTGGGCCCACTGCCGGGACCGACGTGACTGTGACCGTACCGTTGCTGACAGCGATCTGGCCTACGGAGACGCCCGACATACCGCTGCCCGTGCTTGCTGGCTGCTGGCCGGAGGAGTGGCCGAGGCTCGAAAAATTCCAGGTGCCCTGCGCATTTTGCACCAGATTGATCCGCGGATCGATCGCACGGAAGCTTCGCACCTCCAGCTTGCGGTGAAAGATGAGCGGCGCCATGTTTACGCCGATCTTGAGGCTTCGCGCGGTCAGCAGGGGCTCGGGCCCAAAGGCGGGATCATCGGCAATACGCACGCTGTCGGCGTTCAGACTTCCCGTGAAGGGCGAAAAGTGGAGACTGCCGAGAGTCACCTGCCGCCCCAGCGCCTGCGTCAGACGACTCTCCAGAACCGGCCGAAAGGTGTTGGCGTTTACCAGCAACGCCACGGCGAGCAGCACCAGCAGCAAAACCGCAACAACACCAGCGAGAATCTTCATCCAACGACGCATCATGACCTCCAGATCACCGATTTCTGATTGCTTCGAAACTGTGCCAGCAGCAGGCCATCCCGCCGTGGTACAAACAGGGGAGGATAACAGTGTAGATGCGGTGTACGCCGCCTCCCGGTCTGGCTTGCGAATAAGCCGAAATGCGGACGCGGGATCAAAACCGGTATCCAGGGCCAACCGCTCGCTGCCGGCACATTATTTATGGCAAACAAAGTTCTCATTGTCGAAGACGAACCCAATGCCCGCATGGGCCTGGCGGAGCTGATCTCCGGCTGGGGGTACTCCACCGAGGTAGCGCAGGACGGGGTGGAGGCGCTCGATCGCATCGCCCAGTGGCACCCGGAAATCGTCGTATCCGATCTTAAGATGCCGCGCATGGATGGCCTTACGCTGCTGGGCCACCTGACGGAGAGCCCTGAGCAGCTTGCCGTCATCATGCTGACGGCCCAGGGCAGCATTGAAAGCGCCGTGGAGTCGATGAAGCGCGGCGCGTTCGATTACATCCAGAAGCCGGTTGAGCCGCTGCGGCTGAAAAAGCTGCTGAGCAACGCCAGCGCCCAGCAGCAGGTAGTCCGCGGCAACGACGCGGTGCGCGGGCGGTTGCGCGAGACCGGAGCGCTCGGCTCCATGGTGGGACACTCGGCGCCGATGCAGGCGATCTTTCACCTCATAGAGCGCATTGCGCCGAATAATGTTTCCGTCCTGATTACCGGCGAGAGCGGCACCGGCAAGGAGATGGTGGCGCGTACGTTGCATGAATTGAGCAGCCGCAATAACAAGCCGTTCATCGCGGTCAATTGCGCCGCTATTCCGGAAACGCTGATCGAGAGCGAAATCTTCGGCCACGAAAAAGGCGCATTTACAGGCGCGGTCGAACGGCGCGCCGGATGTTTTGAGCTGGCGGAAGAGGGTACCTTACTGCTGGACGAAATCGGCGAGATGCCGATCGCCACGCAGGCCAAACTGTTGCGGGTTCTGGAAGACCGTACATTTCGCCGCCTAGGCAGCAAGACAGAAACACCCATCAATGTCCGCGTACTGGCCGCCACAAATAAAAAGCCCGAAGAGGCCATTGCCAACGGCCAGCTTCGCAGCGACCTCTATTACCGCCTGAACGTCTTCAACATTGAAATGCCGCCCCTGCGCGATCATCTGGAGGATATTCCGGTCATCGCGGAGGCCATCATCAAGACGATGAATGAGCGGCACGGGTGCAGCGTGACTGGGATTGAGCCCGGGCTGCTGGCTGAACTGCAGACCTTTGACTGGCCGGGCAACGTGCGGGAACTGCGGAATGTGCTGGAGCGGGCCGTGGTCCTGTGCGGATCGGGAACGCTGGGACGCCATCACCTGCCACCGGGACTGGGCTCCGTCCGCGTGCCGGCCGCCTCAGAGAGCGATCCGCTGCGGATGCCGGTAGGCACCACGGTGGATGAGGCCGAACGTCGCTTGATCCTCCGCACTCTGGAGTCCACTGGCAACAACAAGACGCGGGCTGCGGAGATTCTTGGCATCAGCCTGAAGACGCTGCATAACAAGCTGAAAGAATATGGAAGTCAGGGCTCTGCCTCCGAATAGGCAGCATCAGCCGGCACCAGATTTTGCGGACTCTTCCCGGGGGCCAACGCGATGAGAATTCGAGTCAAGCTGGTGGCCGCCATTACGGCCATGGTCTCGATCATCGTCGTTTCCCTGTCCTTCCTTTACCTTTCGCAACTGCTGTCCGAGCGCATCCAGCAGAGCTACGAGCACAATGACATCGCCGCCCATCAGGTGCTGCTGGCGGTCAGAGCCGCCATTGAGCGCAACCTGGTGGGCGTTACCATTCCGGCCAACGATCCGCGTGCGTTGAATCAGGCCATCCGCACGGCGCTTCGCAAGGATTCCTCGCTGGGGCTGACGCTCGATTCTTTCATCCGCTATTCGCCCACCATCTACGACATCAACATTGCGAACAGTTCAGGCGAAATCCTGCTGAGCACGGACCCGCTGCTGGAAGGCGGCATGATGCCGAATCAGCCGGCCTTTCAAACCCTGGGCAAAATGACGGCCTGGCGGAAATTTCGCACGGTGTTCGGACCGCCGGCCGTGTATGCCGTGGATGCCAAGCTAGCCCGCAATGGACAGCTCTTTCTGACCGTTCGAGTCGGCGTGCGGACAACATTTCTGCGCAGCCAACTGGCGCCGTGGCTGCACGCGGAACTGGTTCTGCTGATCCTGTCCGTCGTACTGACCATCCTGGTCGCCGCGCTGCTGTCCAACATGGCTCTCCAGCCGCTGCAACTGATAAGCGACCGGCTGGACCAACTGATGCTGAGCGGGCCGCAGCCTGTACCGGAGAACCGTCTGCTCAGCCCGACCGACGAGATTGCGCGTGTCTCCAGCAAGATCGAACAGATGGGCCAGCGCATGCGCAGCGTCGAGGAGGTATTCACCGCACTTAAAGAGAACCTCGACCAGGTACTGGAAAACCTGCAGGACGGCGTGATGCTGTTTACGCAGGATGCCCGGGTGGTGATGGTCAGCGATTCGGTGGAGCACTTTCTAGGGCTCTCCCGGGAACAGATGCTGGGCATGGAGCTGCACGACATCTTCGACCGCCAGTCGATGGTGGGCCAGGTGGTGCGGCGCGCTTTCAACTCCCGCTCGCCGCTGCTGCAGGAGGACCTGGTGACCGAGACCGGGCGCCGCATCCAGGTTTCGCTCGACTTTATCGACGCCGAGAGCGATGCGCGGGGATCCAGCGGACTGGGTGCGCTGCTGACGCTGCATGACAGCGAATCCATGCGCCAGATTGAGACCGAGCTCGAGGTCTCGCGCCGGCTCGCCGATCTCGGACGTCTGACCTCCGGCGTGGGCCACGAAGTAAAGAATCCGATTAATGCCATCGTCGTCCATCTTGAGCTGCTGCGGGAAAAGCTGGCGCGGAACGACCGTACGGCCGACCGGCACGTCGATGTTATCCAGAATGAAATTCGGCGGCTGGATCGCGTCGTCCAGACTCTGGTCGATTTTTCGCGCCCGGTGGAGCTGGACCTGGCGGTGCACGATCTGCGGGCCATCGTTCAGTCGGTGGTTACGCTGGCTTCTCCCGAAATGGAACAGCGCTCTGTTCGCGTGCTGTGCCAGATGCCACCAGCCCCGGTGTATGTGCGCGTCGATGCCGATATGATCCAGCAGGCGCTGCTCAACGTGCTGCTGAATGGAGCGCAGGCGATGGCCGAGGGTGGCGATCTAACCATCACGCTGCGCAAAACACTGCACGAAGCCAGCTTGAAAGTACAGGATCAGGGCTGCGGGATTCCCCGCGATATCCTTGGCCGCATCTTCAACCTTTACTTCACCACCAAGCGGGATGGGACCGGAATCGGCCTGGCGATGACCTATCGGATACTCCAGCTGCACAACGGCTCCGTTCAAGTAGAATCCGAAGTGAACAAGGGTACAGAATTCATTCTTAAGTTGCCGGTTTTTACCAGTCAGGAGATGCACGGAAACACGGCCCGGCAGCTGCAGGCTGAGTCTGTGGATCAACCCGTTCCAGGCCCCCCGACCCGCGGCGAAATCCGCCGGTAAGAAGATTGAAGGAACTGAATGCGGCATCTGCGCCTTTTTCTGCTTGCAACGATTGTGAGCATCACAGTGGCTGGCTGCCGCCATCAAGCGGTGCAGGCGCCGCCGCCACCGCAGCAGCAGGCGCCCATCGTCACAACACTGCCGCCGATTCCTCCCCTGACATTTCCCGACGTGCAGCTCGCAAAGCCCACCCCCGCCCCCGCACCGGTACCCGTCGAAACTGCGCCACCGCCCGCTAAGCCAAAGACGAGGCACCTGCACCATCGCCGCCACCATACGACAGTACCTGCGGAAGAGCCGACCACCAAGACGCCCGCGGATGCGAGCAGCGCCACCGCAGTACTGGGAAATTTATCGGCCGACGACTCAAACGGAAATCCCAGCCAGAGTCAACGGACCGAGCGGCTGATTCGCAGTTGCCAGGAACGACTGAAGCACCTGTCGCGTAACCAGCAGGCCCGCAACGCGCAGGCGATTGAGCAGATTCGTGCTTACCTGAAGCAGGCGCAACAGGCGATGAGCACCAATGACACCGCCGGAGGCGAAACGCTGGCGATGAAGGCCAAAATTCTTCTGGATGAGATACAAGAGTAGGCGGAGCGCCGAAAGGCTTTATCGCTCGCCCCATTTGAGCTTTTCGCGGAGCACGTCATAGAACGAATCCCCGCTCATGCGCAGCAGACGGATGGAGTACTGCGAACGCCGGCAGACGACCTCGTCATTCAACTGAAGCTGCACGGCCTCCTGTCCATCGACGGTCAGATAAATCTCCTCCGGCACCCCTGCGACCGTCAGTGAAATCTCGGCGTCCCCGCGAACGACGAGCGGCCGCACGTTCAACTGGTGCGGACAAACAGCAGTGATGATGATGCCGTCCACATTGGGCGCAAGAATCGGCCCGTTCGCCGCTAGATTGTACGCGGTCGATCCCGTGGGAGTGGCCACGATTGCGCCATCCGCGCGGAACTGGACGACTTCACTGCCGTTGGTCTTGACGAGGATATCCGCCATGCGGGCAATCGTGCCCTTGGCAATCACCACGTCATTCAGCGCGTCGAAGTCCCGCAATACAGCGCCTTGCCGCCGCACCTGAGCGTGCAGCATGGCGCGCTCGTCAATGCAGCAGTCCCGGCCGCCCCACGCTTCGAGCGTGGGATAGAGCTGCTCCAGCGGCACCTCTGCCAAAAATCCAAGCGATCCGAGGTTGACGCTCAGGATCGGCGTGCCCGTGCGGGCGAAGGCGCGCGCAGCGGCGAGCAGCGTACCGTCGCCGCCGAGCACAATCACCAGGTCGGTAGGATGTTCGTGCATTCGATGGCGTGGAACCGAGTCTTCGCGCCCCAGGTAACTGGCGCCGATCGGGTCGAGGATGGCCCGCCGGCCATGCGCCTCGATCCACTCGATCAGACCAGGAAGAATCGCTCCGAGTTCGGGTTTTTGCGGCTTGCAGAGGATGGCGATTACCGCCATGAAGGCTTCCTTTCAGAACCGAGCATACAGGAGAAACTCGCGGTTTCCGTCGCCACCCAGAATGGGTGAATCGATGATGGACAGGTCCTGGCCGCCCAGCGCGGTGACCGTCGACCGAACGCGCTCCACGGCGGTCTCGAGCCCACGGGCGTCCCGCACCAGTCCGCCGCGGCCGACGAATTCCCTGCCCGCTTCAAACTGCGGCTTGATCAACACCACGGCTTCGCGGACCGGTGAGTCTGCGACACCGCTGAAAGCGGATCGCACCACAGCGGGAAGAACGAGCGAAGCGCCGATGAACGAGACATCTACCGCCAGAAAGGTGATGCCTTCGGGAAGGTCGCCCGGGCGCAGCGAGCGCGCATTGGTGCGTTCGTGCAGCACGACGCGCGGGTCTTGCTGCAATGAGGCCGCGAGTTGCCCGTGTCCGGCGTCCACACCGATGACGCTGCGGGCTCCTCGCCGCAGCATACAGTCGGTAAAGCCGCCACTGGAGATGCCAACATCGAGGCAAAGACGGCCCGCTAGATCGATGCCCCATGTGTCGAGCGCCGCCGCCAGCTTGATGCCGCCGCGGCTGACGTAGGCGGAGCCCTCGGCTTCGACATGCAGGACAGCGTCCTGAGCCACCAGCAGCGAGGCGCGCGTGGCGACGGTTCCGTCGATGGTTACAGCGCCAGCGGCGATCCGCTCTTGGGCACGCGTTCGGGTGGGCGCTAGGCCACGCTCAAGCAGCAGCCGATCCAGCCGCACCTTGTCCGCCGCAACCGTAAGCGGCGATGAGCCGTCATCGGCCGCTGCGCTGCGACTCCGACCAGCTGCCGGCATTCGATCAGGGAGCGGTGACCCGCACCTGTACGCCATTGCCGGTCAGCGGAAGATTCTCGTAGATTGTGTCGTTGTCCGTCCGCAGGATCGTCATCACGTTGGTCTCCGGGGAGACGACGTATACCTTGCCCAGCGGCGTTCCCGTGGTGGCGGCGATCGACATTGGGTGAACGTTGCACTCGACGGTGGGATTTCCGACGCATGGCTCCTGCGGCAGCGGAATGGTTTTGAGCACCGTGTTCGTCAGCAGGCTGACGACGCTTACGCTGCCGTTGCCGGTAATATCCGTCTGGTTGGTCGGATCGTTCCGGTTGGCGACATAGGCCCGCGTGCCATCCTGAAGAATCGCGACGGACGAGGGGTTGGGACCGACGGGCACTGTGGCGATAATCTGGCCGAAGTTCGGGCCGTCGTTGCCGTAAGCGTCCAGAGTGATGTTGATCAGGCTGAGCGTGTTCGATTGCGAATTCGCGACGGCCAGAATCGATCCGCCGTTATAAATGTCTGCCCAGATGGGCCCCTGCCCGACGGCAATGGTTCCATTGTTCAGGTTCGGGTTCGGGTCGATCCGGTTCTGCTGGCTGTCAATAACCGTGACGGTGCCGCTCGCCTCGTTCAGGATGAACGCCCTGCGGTTGTCGGAGGTCATCACGCCGTAGACCGGACAGTCGCCCAGCGGCAAAACGCTGGAAATCGTGTTGGTCGCGATTTCGATGCCCGTCGCCGTGCCCGCGGAACCGGAGGCCGGGCAGCCCGCGGCATTCGCGCCCTGGCTGATTGCGTATACCCGCTGCGTGGTTGCATTGCCCACCAGGTTGACGGGATTTTGCGAGACGCCGGGGTGTGCCGGATCGCTGATCGGAATCTCCAGAAATAGACTGGGCGCCGCTCCCGTCAGCCCGGTAAGGACGCCAATCGAGCTGCGGCCGGGTTGCGAAACGTAAAGATACTTGCTGGTGACCAGGAGAGTGTTCGGCTGAGCGTCCGACAAGAGCGTGCTGGTGTTGACGTTGTTTGATTCGAGCGGACTGGAGGGGCTCGACTCCGCGATGAAGGTATTGACCGTCCCATCCGCATTGGTCAGATACGCGGTAACTCCGCGGGCATCCAGCGCCAGCCAGCGCGGCCCGTTGCCCACAAAGACACTGGCCAGGAGCGAGTCGCCGGAGAAATCGACCAGCGAGGCCTTTCCCGTTAAGACCTTTCCACCACCAGAATTAAGTTTACAAAATGGATCATTTGGCGGGCAGTAGCACAGTTGGTCAATTGTTGGAGCGGTAGTGTTTGTTGGGCCATCACAGGAAATCACCACTGCATACTTAGTTGGCTGTGGCGCCGGCTCTACCGGGGGAATGCTGGTTACGATTGGCCGGTAAAGATCTCCACAGCCGAGGATCAAAACCATAGAGCAGGCCAAGCTTACAACGATTAAAGAGAACCTACGCAAACTCAAATATAAAACTCGGGAGTACTCCATAATCCTCAACTGCAATCTGAAGCGGTCATTGTGGGTAGCGATTTTATAGGAAGTATGTCACTGGCAGCCACTACTAGGGCCCCCCAATGGCCCTGATAGAGGTTGTCGTTGAAAGATATAGATTATTATTTTTGTCGATCGCAAGGTTGGTCGGTGCAACTAAGGCGCTGGAGGCAGGTCCACCGTCGCCGGTATTTGCGTCGTTTCCGTTCCCGCTCGCGGTGATCTGGGATATTATCCCGGTGGAAGCCGTTACCTTACGAATATCACCGGATTCACCAATGAATAGGTTGCCAGACAAATCCACGGCTAGTCCGCTTCCGACTGAGATGCCTGCTTCAACTGCTGGGCCGCCATTTCCACTAGTGTAATTACTTCCATTTCCGGCAACGGTCGTGATAATCCCCGTAGCAGCGGTCACTTTCCTTACCCTCTCGTTCATTGAGTCCGTAACATAAATGTTGTTGGCGGAGTCAATTGCTAGCTCTGTCGGATAATAAAAGATGGCGCTCGTCGCAGGGCCGCCGTCGCCCGTGCAAGGCCCGCTCCCGTAGCACGGGCCGTTGTCACCATTAATTCCTGCCACGGTTGTAATGTCTTTCGAAGTTGCAGATATCTCTCTGATAACCCCGTTGCGCGTGTCTGCAACATAAATATTGTTCGAGCTATCGAGCGCAATTCCCTGTGGATCATTCAGGTAAGCATCAACGGCCGGTCCCCCCTCTCCGATGAAAGACGGACCGGATTGGTTCTGTCCGGCGATTTTGGTGATCGCTCCGGTTGATGCATTTCGCTCGTACACGGCGCTATAACCGTCCGTGAAATAAAGATTATCGTTTGAATCGACTGCCAACCCGGCTGCGACGGTCGAGGCGGCGATTGTGGTGATGATGCCAGTTGAAGCGAATATCTCTCGGATCGCCGTATTGCCTTCATCCGATATGAAGAGATTCCCGTATCTATCCGCTGCTATCCCGCCGCAGGCCCCGTATGCACAGGTCGATAACTTCGCTTTTATTGCTAGGCCGCCGTCGCCAGAATAACCAGGCAGCGTGCCATTACTTCCTGCAACCGTAGTGATAATGCCGGGTGGGGGTATTGCGATTTGGCCAAAAGCGATGGCGTGAAACGAAAAAAAAAGAACGAAAGTCGACATAAGGATTTTGCTCATCACACTAGAATCCTTCCCGCGAAATTATAAAAGTAGCCGCACTGAAAAGCTAGCATGGGCGTTGCCCGTAAATCAAGCCGCCGTCATGCAACTCGGGAGGGGCCCTATGCAGAGTTCTGGGCCAGTCAATAATGCACTCAAGCGGTTAACCATGTGACGCTTGCGAGTCGGTGCGAGCGGTATTCACCGGTCGACCATTAGAGGAGATTTGGGGCCCTCATTAACGCGCGATGATGTGAAACTCAGGAGTTGAGAACCGATCCCCCCAATGCAGTCGTGAGTCTATCCGTGATTGTAAATCAGTGCTGCATGCGCGGGGCAGTCGCCCTCCGGAAAGCTCAAGCAATTCCGGGCGCGCCTGCCGCCAGCGCCTGCACAACTTTTGCAGTGGTGACGGCCTGCCCGACATGGCGTTGCGTGTGATCGGCGCAGTGGATCAGCAGTCCCGCGACCGTCGAGGGCAGGCCTTCCCGGCCGACGTAGCGGGGTTGCTCCCAATCCGCCATCG
>JAKAUB010000109.1 GCA_021827845.1 Acidobacteriota bacterium
GTTCAGGAATCATGTAACGTAGCTGTTGGTCGCAACGTCTATCCAAATGGCGGCCCCCTCCCTTTTGGCCGTTGCTTTCAGCCAATTTCCCTTCAGGAGCTCTCGTGGTTCAACGATCGCCCGAGTATCAGTGGATCACTGCCGACGGGCCGGCATTCGGCGCGCCTGGATTATCTCCCCGCTGGACCTCCAGTGAAAAAGATGCGGTAGGCACGGCGTACTCCGCCTCGAGCCGCGTATGGTTTACGGTTTCTCACGGCATCCTGAATGAAATCTATTACCCGACCATCGACCGTCCGCAGGTGCGGGACTTCGGCTTCCTGATCTCCGATGGCGAAACATTCTTTCACGAAGAAAAGCGCGATCTGAGCCACACGCTTGAGTATCTCGCCCCCAATGCGCTTGGGGTGCGCATAATCGGCGAAGATCCAAAGGGCCGCTACACGCTCACTAAGGAGATCATCACCGATCCGCATCAGTCGGCAGTGCTGGTCCATGTTCGAATGGATGGCGACCCGGCGGTGCTGTCACGGCTGACGGTGTACGCCCTGCTGGCTCCGCATCTGGAAGTGTGCGGGTATGACAATTCGGCGCGCATCCTCGATGTGGGGGGACGCCGCTACCTGGTGGCCTGGCGCGACATTACTTCACTCGCGATGGCGGCGGACTGCGGCTTTTCGAAGGCATCCTGCGGGTACGTGGGTGCAAGCGACGGGTGGACGGACCTGAGCCAGAACTTCCAGATGGACTGGCAGTTCGATCAGGCGTTGCACGGAAACATTGCGTTGACGGGCGCAATCGATGTCGCCCGCTACCCGGAGTTCACGGTGGCGATTGGCTTTGGCCGCGGGCACCACGCCGCGCTGGCGGCGGCGGCGCAGACGCTGGGCACAGATTTTGCCCGCCACCGCGATCGCTACATTGAGCAGTGGCACCGCGCCCGCTGCACGCACCGGCTCAGCTCCTCGACGGACAAAGGCCGCCTGCTCTCGATCAGCCACAGCGTGCTGCTGGCCCACGAGGATAAGACTTTTCAAGGCGCGTTCATCGCGTCGGCCTCCATTCCCTGGGGACAGTCCAAAGGCGATGATGACCTGGGCGGCTATCACCTGGTGTGGACGCGGGACATGGTGCAATCAGCGACGGCGCTGCTGGCGCTTGGCCGCAAAGAGACGGCCCTGCGCGCGCTCATCTACCTGGCCTGCGCGCAGCGGCCCGATGGCGGCTTCTCGCAGAACTTCTGGGTGAACGGCACGCCGTACTGGGCCGGCATGCAACTGGATGAAGTGGCTTTCCCGATCGTTCTGGCGTGGAGGTTGTGGAAAGAGGAGGCGCTGGAGCATTTTCAACTGGCCGCGTTTGTGGAGCGCGCCGCGTGTTTTCTGATCCGCAACAGTCCGGTCACGCAGCAGGAACGCTGGGAAGAAAATGCCGGCTACTCCCCGTCTACGCTGGCAGCGGTGATTGCCGGCCTGATCTGTGCCAGCGAGCTGATGAAGGTATCCGAGGCGCCGGAGGTTGGCGAGTTTTATGCGGAGTTTGCCGACTGGATTGAAGCCAATCTGGAGAAGTGGACGGTCACGGACGATGGCGTGCTGCTGCCCGACGTGAAGCGCCACTTTATGCGCATTCGACCGCCCCGGCCAATCGACCCGTTCTACGACGCTACGCTCGGGCCCGGAAATATTCGCCTCGCGAATCGCGAGCCGGGCGAGCAGACGGTGTTTCAGGATCGGCAGTTGATCGATCCGGGCTTTCTGGAGCTGGTGCGGTATGGCATTCGTCAGCCCAACGACCCGCTTATCGTCGATTCGCTGCGCGTGGTGGACGCGGTGCTGAAGGTGAGCACGCCGGAGGGGCCGTGCTGGCGGCGGTATAACCACGACGGATACGGGCAGGCGCATGACGGCGGTCCGTACCGCGGATGGGGCCAGGGCCGCGCGTGGCCGCTGCTGACCGGGGAGCGCGCGCATTATGAGCTTGCTGCCGGCCGCGACGTGAAGCCCTACATCACGACCATCGAGCGATTTGCCTCGACGGGCGGCATGCTGCCGGAGCAAATCTGGGACGCGCCAGATCTCCCGGACAAGGGAATGTTCCTCGGGCGGCCTTCCGGCTCCGCAATGCCGTTGGCCTGGGCGCATGCGGAGTACGTTAAGCTGCTGCGGTCGGCGGAGGATGGAGTGGTCTTCGATCGCATTGAGCCGGTTGCGCGCCGGTATCGCAACCGCCGGCCGTACAAGGGGCCGGAATTCTGCAAGCGGGATCGATTGCCGGACAGCATTGCTCCCGGCGGCCGAATGCGCATTGTTGAGACGCGGCCATTTCGCCTGGTGTGGAGCGATGACGGATGGCAAACGAAAGCGACGGTCCAATCCAAACCCATCGGCGCGACGCTGAGTTACGTCGATATTACGGTTGCGCCAACGGCGACCGGGGTTGTGGCCTTCACGTTTTTCTGGCTCCGTGAGAACGACTGGGAGGGGAAAAACTATACGGTTCCGATCGCAAAATGATTGCGGATGCCGATGGGCGGCGCGGCTCTCGACTCGGCCGACGCGCTGCGGCCGATGCCACAGCATCTATACAATAAAAGGTTCAACGATCTTGCTGGAGCGGAATAAATGACTGATCTGGATTTGCTTTCCATCAATACACTGCGCTTTCTGGCTGTGGATGCCGTCGAAAAGGCCAACAGCGGACACCCCGGCGCTCCGCTGGGAGATGCACCGATCGCCTATCAGTTGTTTCACAAGACGATGCGCTACAACCCGGCAAATTCGCATTGGAGCAATCGCGACCGCTTTATCCTCTCCAACGGCCACGCTTCTGCGATGCTCTACGCGGTCCTTCATCTGTCGGGATTCAAGGTCTCGATGAACGACCTGCAGCAATTCCGGCAGTATGAGTCCCACACTCCCGGCCACCCGGAGCGCGGCGCGACCGACGGTGTCGAGGTGACGACCGGCCCGCTGGGGCAGGGCCTCGCAATGTCCGTCGGCATGGCTGCCGCGGAGAAGCATCTGGCCGCACGCTATAACAAGCCGGGCTTCGAAATTGTCGATCACTATACGTACGTTCTCTGCGGCGATGGCGACCTGATGGAAGGCGTCTCGCAT
>JAKAUB010000137.1:0-3939 GCA_021827845.1 Acidobacteriota bacterium
GAAATTGCGCCGCCTGACGTGCTCATTCATCATCCGTCGGAATTGCATTCGGTTCTGCAGCTTTGATCCGCCAGCCGTAAGGCTTTGACGTTCCGTCCGGTTTGAGATTTTTCACGCCAGCAGGCGGCGCCCGCCGCATCTAACGGCTGCATGATGCTGGCGCCAGTCACCCAGGCCCCGCCCGCCCACCCAGCCTCGCAGCGCCGTACCCTTTCGGCCATCGAGTGGCTCAACTTTTTTCTCGCAGACGTGCAGACAGGCCTCGGCCCCTTTCTGGCGGCGTGTCTCGCGGCCAGCGGATGGCGCGCCAGCCGGGTGGGCTTTGCTCTTACGCTGGCCGGTCTGGTGACAGTCGGGATGCAGATTCCCGCCGGCGGCATCATCGACGCGGTGCACCGGAAACGCCTTCTGATCGGCGGTGGTCTCGCGGTGTTGACCGCCGGTGCTCTGCTGCTCGTCGGGCCGCTTACGCCACTCCGGGTCTACTCCGCGCAAGTTTTGATCGGCGGCGCGGGGCCGTTTTTAGCCCCCACGGTTACGGCCATAACGCTCGGCGTGGTCGGCGCAGCGGCGTTTGACCGCCAGTTCGGCCGCAATCAGGCATTTAACTCCGCCGGCAATGTCATCACCGCTCTTGTCATTGCGTGGATCAGCTACCACATCGGATTTCGTGCAATCTTCATCTTGGCTGCGGCTCTTACGCTGCCAGCGGTCGCTTCCCTGCTGGCGATCGATCGCAGCCAGATTGACTATCGTCGCGCGCGCGGCGCCTCCTCGAGTGACGGCAGCAACCGCGCTGAACATCTACGCCTGCTGGCCCGCGATCGCGTACTGCTCGCCTTTCTCGTCTGCGTGTTCCTGTTCCATCTGGCCAACGCGGCCATGCTGCCGGACCTGGGCGAGATGCTGGCGCGCGGCAAGACGCGCGACGCGGGGCCGTTCATGGCGGCGTGCATCATCGTAACGCAAACGGTCATCGCACTCTCCGCCACCTGGATTGGCCGGGCAGCCGGCACCTGGGGCCGCAAGCCGCTGCTGCTTATCGGCTTCGGTGTACTGCCCGTGCGCGGCGTCCTTTACACGCTGGTGCATGGGACCGTTCCGCTGGTTGCCGTGCAGTTGCTCGACGGTGTAGCGAACGCCATCTTTGGCGTCGTGTCGATTCTTGTCATCGCCGATCGCACCCGCGGCACAGGGCGCTTTAATCTGGCTGCGGGCATCCTCGCCACCGCCGTAGGAATCGGAGCAGCGCTCAGCAATACAGTCGGCGGCGAGCTGATTGAAGCCGTTGGATTCTCGGCCTCATTTCTCGGCCTTGCCGCGATAGCAGCCGTCGCATTTGCCCTCGTCGCCACCATCGTTCCCGAGACCCGTACGACCCAGGCAATCGAGGCGCCCGCAGCTGCCCGATAAAAGGTGAAATGCGTCCCCAAGGCCAGATCTCCGCAGTCCCGCCCCGATCTGCGACAATCGAACATCGATGCCGACTCTTCTGCCGCAAGCTCTGGCCAGTCCTGCTACCTGGATCCTCTGCATTCTGTCGTTTGTGCTGATCCTGTGGCGGCCGCGCGGCATCGCCGAATACTGGTGGGCATCGGGCGGGGCAATTCTGCTGGTCGGCCTGGGACTGCTGCCGCTGCATGAGGCGGGCGCCTCAGTCCGCGCGGGTACCAGCGTGTATCTCTTTTTGTCCGGCATGATGCTGCTCGCGGATCTCGCCCGGCAGCATGGCCTGTTCGACTGGCTGGCTTCGCAGGCGCTGCGCCTTTCGCGCGACTCGCAAAGCCGTCTCTTCGCTCTCATCTTCGGCATCGGCGTGGTGGTGACCGCGCTGATGTCCAACGACGCCACGGCAGTTCTGCTGACGCCCGCGGTGCTGGCTGTCGTCCGTCGAACCAAAACGTCGCCGCTGCCCTACCTCTTTACCTGTGCCTTTATCGCGAACGCAGCCAGCTTTGTGCTGCCGATCTCAAACCCCGCCAACCTGGTCGTCTTTGACGGGCAGATGCCCCCGCTGGGAGCGTGGCTGGCGATGTTCCTATTGCCTGCGGCGGGCGCCATCGGCATGACGTTTCTTGTTCTGCGATGGAGGTTTCGCCACGAGCTGGCCAGCCCGCTCGTGGATGGAGTTCCGCCAGCGCCGCTACGACTGCACGGTAAACGAGCCGGCATCGGCATCCTGATCGCCGCCGCCGGGCTGCTGGCGACCTCCGCCATGGGAGGCCCGATCGGCCCGGCAACTCTCATCGCCGGTCTGGCAGTGCTTGTGTTTGTTGGCCGAACGGACTGGAGGTTGATGCGGAACGCGGCCAGCGATGTCTCCTGGGGTGTGCTGCCGCTGGTCGCCTCACTCTTTGTACTGGTTGGCGCGCTGGAACATGCTGGAGCTCTGCGACTCTGCGTGGCCGGCCTGGCCGCCGCCGCGCGGCTGCCAAACTTTCTTCACCTCGCCGCCATTTCCTTTGTCATTGGAGGGGCAGCCAATGCGATCAACAATCTGCCCATGGGCCTGATCGCGGCCTCCGCCCTGCACGCGGCCAAGGCTGGAAGCGCCGAGCACGCCGCCGCTCTGCTGGGGATCAACCTCGGCCCCAATCTCTCGGTAACCGGCTCCCTGGCAACCATCCTTTGGCTGATTGCGCTGCGCCGCGAGAACTTACAGATCGGCGCACGCCACTTTTTGCGCGAGGGCATCTTTCTCATGCCGCTCGCTCTGTTGACAGGGATCGGCCTGCTGACACTGCTGGTTCGCTGACCCCATAGCGCTGGCTCGCATCGCGGCGCCGCACGTAGTTCCGCCTAGGAGCCGAAGTTCACCCGCGCCGGTGCACGCAACTTTGTGCCCTTCCGCTTCGACGTGACCTTCACCCGCTGCAGGCCACCGCGTGTGGACGTGATCGTCGTCATGTACTGATTGTTGAGCGACGTTTGAAACTCCTTCAGGAACGGTGCGACGGAGACGGGGGTCGTCATCGCTTCGGTGTACGCGACTCCTCCGGTTTCGGTGGAAACCATCAACAGGTAACTCTGTCCGAACAGAGTGCCCATGCTGCCAAAGCCGCGGGTGGCGATATCGTGAAAGTAGAGGCTGTACACCAGCAATCCCGCCTTCTGGCAGTCGATAATCGACGTGCGCACATACGGGTCCTGCAGGTCATTGGTCCGATAGTAGGGATCTTCCCCGTTCGTCAGCATGAAAACGACCCGCCGGGTTTTGGCCTTGGAGGGCCACTTCTTCGCCAGATCGGACAACGCAAAGTAGGGGCTGCCTGTCACTCCCGGAAGCGAATTGGGCAGCCGCAACGTGTCTGCCGCCGCCGCGTGATCCGTCGTCAGCGGCTTTTGAAACACCGCACGCCCGTTCAGCATGTACGCAACCGCAACCTCGGTGGACGGCGGCAGCTTGCGGATGAAGTCCTTCATCATAGGAAACTGCAGCGAAATCGACGCCGGAGTCGACTCATCGATCAGAAACACGAGCTGCAAGGGAGCCTCCGGGCCGCGCAGCGGCTTCCACTGCGAGATCTGGCTGTCCTTTCCATCGACTTCGGCGGAGACATCCTGCTGCGGCAGCTCCGGCATCTGGCGGTTGCCCTGAACCGTCACAACCATCTGCCCGGTGAAGATGCCATTGCTCTCGGCTTGCGCCCTTGCCGGAGAAGGAGCGGCGACGATCATTCCCATCGCCAGAACTGCGACCCAGTGGATGCTTCGAAGATTCGTCATGGAAGGAAACTCCTGTGCATGGGCTAGCCCGCCCGCGGGCAGAACCGCAAACAAGCGCAGCACTGCCTGCACGGTCTG
Organism: Acidobacteriota bacterium; assembly: GCA_021827845.1. Taxonomy (GTDB): domain Bacteria; phylum Acidobacteriota; class Terriglobia; order Terriglobales; family Acidobacteriaceae; genus JAKAUB01. Next base: position 3,805 of record JAKAUB010000137.1, read on the forward strand.
CATTTTCGCGTGAGCGAAAACTGTAGAGGCCCTGCGGCTGCTAATTCTAATGGATGCCGGATTTGGCCGGATACGGAAACTGCATAGACCGGGCGCTCGCATTCACACCGTCAAACATCGGCCGCTGCGCTCGCC
>JAKAUB010000137.1:4633-15947 GCA_021827845.1 Acidobacteriota bacterium
GGCCCGCCAGATCCTTTGGATCCGTCTTCAATCTCTCAGTGAATTTGGCCTTGGCCGGTTCCGTCAAGCGAAAATTCTCCCGAACGGGGTAAAACGAACCCACTTTGGAAAATAGCGCCTTCAGTTGTTCCCCCAGGCTCTTGCCGCGAACGGCCACCATCTCTGCCACCAGCAGGCCGGCGATGATGCCGTCCTTCTCCGGCACATGGCCCCGGATCGTCAGCCCGGCACTCTCTTCTCCGCCGATGGCGATCTTGTCCTGATTGATCAGCTCGCCAATGTACTTGAAGCCGACGGGCGTCTCGTAGAGTGGCACCTTGTATTCATCGGCCAGAGCATTGATGAGGTTGGTCGTCGCCACGCTCTTGGCCACGCCGTTGCGCCAGCCGCGACTCTCCACCAGGTAGTCGAACAGCAGCGCAATCACGTAGTTCGGCTGGATGAAGGTTCCGTCGGCATCCACAACGCCAAAGCGGTCCGCATCGCCATCGGTCGCAATACCCAGCGCCGCGCCCGTCTCGCGCATCTTCGTTTTGCAGGCGCCCAGCAGATGGTCATCCGGCTCTGGCGCATGCCCGCCGAACAGCACATCGCGATAGTCGTGGATGCTCACCGCAGCCACACCGTGCTCCTCCAGGATTTGCTGCGCATACCCGCGCCCCGCGCCCCAGAATGGATCGGTTACGATCTTCAGCTTCGCCTTGGCAATGGCCGGCAGATTCACCAGCTCCGCCAGCCGCTTCAGATACTCCGGCTTCACGTCGGTGGTGGCATACTTCGCATCCGTTGCCTGCGGAGAGGTCACTTCGCCCAGGGCTGCAATCTCCGCTTCAATCTGGCGGGTCACCTCCGGCAGCGCAGGCGCGCCGTCGGGCGTTGAAAACTTGATGCCGTTGTACTCCGGCGGATTGTGCGAGGCCGTAAAGTTGATCGCGCCTGCCGTCTTCTGCCGGCGAATTGCATAGGCAATCGCCGGCGTCGGCGCGGCCTCCGGGATCACCACCGGCACACAGCCATTGGCCGCCAGAACCCGTGCCGCTTCGGTCACAAATGTTTCGCCCAGAAAGCGCGGATCGCGCCCGACCAGCACCCGGTGCTCGCCTGGCTGCTTGGCTACGTAACGGGCAATGCCGGTGACTGCCCGGCGGATGTTCGGCATGGTGAATTCATCGGCCACAATGGCGCGCCAGCCCGAGGTTCCAAAATGAATTTCAGTCGGCATCGGTTCTCGTTCTTCCCCCGGCTCCAGAATACTCAAAGGCACAGGGGCTGTGGGAGCGCGCGGCCCCGGTTGCGGCTACAGTAGGCGTATGGAAAAAGCCTGCGTTGTTTTGACGACGCTCGATGACGCCGATCGGTCGCGAGCCCTGGCCCGCGAAATCATTGGGATGCGTCTTGCCGCCTGCGTGCAACTGGTGGAGCAGACAGAATCTTTCTACCGCTGGGAAGGCACCACGGAGTCGGCCCACGAGACGGCCATGTGGATCAAGACAAGCGAGGACCGCGTCAACGAGCTGCGCGAGTGGCTGCTGGCGCACCATCCTTACCGCGTGCCGGAGTTTCTCGTGCTTCCGGTACTCGGCGGCTCGGCGGACTATCTCAACTGGATCACCCAAAGCACCACGCCGACGCCCGACTAGCAGCGCCAGCCATTATTTTTGCTGTCCTTCCCACAGGCAATCTGCTGTTGCTCTTGCCCTTGCCTTTGCTCTTGCTTTTGCTTTTTACTTCCACCATGAAGATCGGCGTCATCTCCGATACCCACGGCCTGCTGCGGCCAGCCGCTCTGGCGGCCCTTGAGGGCTGCGCGCACATCCTCCATGCCGGGGATGTGGGCAACGAGGAAATTCTTCCCGGTCTGGCGCAGATTGCGCCCGTAACAGCGGTGCGCGGCAACGTGGATACTCAGGGCGGCGCTGGCCGCCTGCCGCTCACGGAGGCGATTGCGCTGGGTGGAGTGCTGCTTTATATGGTTCACCGGCTGGAGGACCTGGACCTGAACCCGGCGGCGGCGGGCATCCGGGCGGTAATTTACGGGCACTCTCACACGCCGGAGATTGCGTGGCGCGATGGCGTTCTATTTTTTAACCCCGGCAGCGCCGGGCCGCGCCGTTTCCGGCTGCCCGTCAGCCTGGGATTTCTGGAGATATCCGGGGAGGGAGCGCTGCAGCCCACGCTGCATACGCTCGCTCCGCCAGACCCCGCCTAGAACCGCACCAGCTCCAGAATCTCCCGCCGGATGTCCTCCGGCTGCGGCAGAATTGCATCCTCCAGCAGCGGCTGATACGCCACAAACACGTCTTTGGCGGCCACGCGGCGCACCGGCGCATCCAGGTCTTCAAATAACTCGTCACTGATCCGCGCGGCAATCTCCGCGCCAAAGCCCCAACTGCGCATGTCTTCATACGCGACGATCGCGCGGCTGGTCTTGCGCACGGACTCGGCAATCGCCTCCCAGTCATAGGGGCTCAGACTGCGCAGATCGATCACTTCAACGTCGATGTTTTCTTCCCGTTGTAACCGCTGCGCTGCCTGCAGGGCCCGAGGCACCACCGCGCCGTAGGTGATGACCGTGCAATCCTTCCCTGGCCGCACGACTTTCGCCTTACCGAAGGGAATCATGTAATCCGGACCGGGATACGGTGCGCGCCCGTAGGTTTCGCGATAGAGCCGCTTGTGCTCAAGAAACAGCACCGGATCGTCGCAGCGAATGGCCGTGCGCAGCAATCCGTTGGCGTCCAGCGCGTTCGAGGGGTACACGACGCGAACACCCGGCGTATGCGTAAAGATGCTTTCGCCCGACTGCGAGTGGTAGATAGCGCCGCCCGTCAAGTAGCCGCCTGTCGCCACCCGAATGACTGCCGGACACGAAAAGTCGCCATTGGAGCGCCACCGGATCAGAGGCAGTTCATTGCGAAACTGCTGCATGGCGGTCCAGATGTAGTCGAAGAACTGAATCTCCACCACCGGCTTCATGCCGCGCGTAGCCATACCGATGGCGCGGCCGACAATATTTGCCTCTGCGAGTGGTGAGTTAAAGACGCGCTCGGAACCATACTCCGCCTGCAGGCCCGCCGTCAGCTTAAAGACGCCGCCCTTGCCTTTGACCAGGCCCTGCTTCAAAGCGTCTTCCCGGCTGCAGTCCGCCACATCCTCGCCAAAGATGACGATGCGCTCGTCGCGCTTCATCTCATCCTTCAGGCAGGCGTTGATCAAATCGGCCATGGTGCGCTCCTGCAAGGCCCGTGGCTGGTCGTCGGTGGTTGCGGCCGCAGGCTGCGTTGCGAAGGCTGCGCCCGTCGGATCGAGATCTTCCGAGTAAAGATGCCGCATCACGGAATCTATGGCCGGCGGCGCAGCGCGCAGCGCGGCCTCTGTGGCTACGCGGATCTCCTCATCGACATCGCGCTCCAGCCGCGTAATGCCATCGGCATCCAGCACGCCTTCCCGCAACAGCCGCATCTGCATGCGCGGCAGCGGATCGCGCAGCGACTCCGCCTGACGCTCCTCTTCGCAGCGATAGAGCCGTTCGTCATCCGAAAGCGAGTGCGAGTAGGGGCGGATGACATGCCCGTGCACCAGCGCCGGACCCTTTCCACTGCGGCAGTAGGCGACCGCCTGCTGCATGGCGGCGTAGGCCTCCACCGGATCCGTGCCGTCGATCTCGGCGAAGTGAAAATTTGGGAATCCGGCAACGAGCTTCGAGATATTTCCGCCCGCCGTGCCAACTTCGACCGGAACCGATATCGCATAGCCGTTGTCTTCGACGACATACAACACTGGCAGCTTCAGGTTGGCGGCCGTGTTCAGAGATTCCCAGAACTCGCCCTGGCTGGTGGTGCCTTCGCCCACCGAAACGTAGACAACTTCATCGCCGTGAAAACTTACGTCCTTATAGGCGCGATAATCGCCTGCGCCCTGTGGCGTCTCCGTCGCCTGCGGGTGATGCGAGAAATAGCGGCCTGCCTCTGCGCAGCCGATTGCCTGCAGACACTGCGACCCGGTCGGCGACGATCCTGTAACGATGTTGAACTTTTTGCTGCCCCAGTGCGATGGCATCTGGCGGCCGCCACTGGCCGAGTCAGCCTCCGCCCCCACTCCCTGCAGCAGCATGTCCGTCGCGGTTACACCCAGCGCCAGGCACAACGCGCGATCCCGATAGTACGGATAGAACCAGTCATAGCCGGCACGCAGGCTCATTCCGGCAGCCACCAGCAGCGCCTCATGCCCGGCGCCGGAGATCTGGAAGAAGATCTTCTGCTGCCGCTTGAGCATGATCTCCCGATCGTCAAGCCGGCGCGACATGTACATCAGCCGGTACATCTCGATCTTTTGCGCGGCGGTCAATCCATGCGTGCCGGTGGCGGGCGCCTCTACGGTGGCGGTTCGGGTTGCTGGCATTGGGTGATTTCCTCCCCGGGGAAACAAACGGCGTAGCGGTCCGCCAGCGCCAGGGCGCAAATGCGAACCGAGTAGTGTAGCCGCTGTCTGGCAGAACTGTCAGCGGCGCCCGGGCCGCCGCCCCGGCGAAAGGTGTTTATCGGGAGTTATGCAGCCGGACACCAACGATCACGGCCAGAAAGCACAAAACATTGGTCAGCAGGATATTGGCCGCAAAGGCCGTCAGGCGGCCAGACCGCACCAGCTCCAGACTTTCGTACGAAAATGTCGAGAAGGTGGTAAATGCTCCGCAAAAGCCGGTGGCCGCGAAGAGGCGCCAGTGGTCATGCGCGGGGTCTGGCGCCCAGGTCAACACGTAGCCGATGATGAGGCAGCCGACAATATTGACGATGAACGTTCCCCAGGGGAACCAGTGGCCCCTGACGGCAATGTTGGAATAGTGGGAGATAAGAAAACGGGCGACAGCGCCCAAAATGGCGCCGATAGAGACGTAGAAGATATTTTGTAGCAAGCGAAACCCCTACCGCGAAGATTGGTAGGAGTTATCAGCCGAAGCCGGCGGTTGCTGACCAGGCGAACTCCATCGCCCACGCTCATTGTACGCAACCGGGCCGCGCGCGGCCAAGGCCCGGCGCTTCGCACCGTTTGGGGTTGCCAGTTTTGTACCTGGCGCGATAAGCATGTATCTGCGGGGAAGCGGCAGGGGTTCCCCCAGTCCCCGTGTTGAACCCCATTCCCAGGCGTGATGTAATAACTGGTTTTCATACCGCTGCATCTGAAGAGCATTGCCCGTGCGCATTCGCAGCCTGCGGATGCCAGGGGCGTTTGCGCGTTTAGCAGATGCGGCGAGCAAAAATTAGCGGTTTTCTGGAGAAGACTGAATGCGACCTTTTTCCGCGGCTGTTGCCCTGCTCTGGCAGGTACTGCCAGACACAGCCCCTGTTTCCACTTCCTCCGATCGAATGTATTTATGGATCGCCCTAGGCGTGGGAGTCTTTGGCCTGCTCGCCGCACTGCTGTTTGCCCGGTCGGTTCTGGCCTCCGACACCGGCACCCCGGAGATGCGCGCCATCTCCGACGCCATCCGGGAAGGCGCTGAGGCCTTTATGCGGCGCCAGTATGGAACCATCGCCGCACTGGCAGTTGTTATCGCCATTCTGCTGTTCGCCGGCTACAGCATCTCCGCCCGTACCGCGCACTACGCCGGGGTGACGGTCATCAGCTTTCTCATTGGCGCCGTGTGCTCCGGGATCGCCGGCTATACCGGCATGTATGTTTCGATTCGCGCCAACCTGCGCACGGCCAGCGCCGCCCGCAGCAGCCTGGATCGCGCGATTCAGGCCGCGCTGCGCGGCGGAGCAGTCACCGGATTGATCGTCGTCTCGCTCGCCCTGCTGGGCCTGGGGCTGGTGTTTCTCTTCTTCGGTGGCTTTCAGCATCCCCAGGAAGTTCCCTACCGAATGGTCGGCTTCGGCTTCGGCGCTTCCCTGGTCGCGCTGTTTGCACAGCTTGGCGGCGGCATCTACACCAAGGCCGCGGACGTGGGCGCGGACCTGGTCGGCAAGGTGGAGGCCGGCATTCCCGAGGACGATCCGCGCAACCCCGCTGTGATTGCGGACCTGGTGGGCGACAACGTCGGCGACTGCGCCGGCCGTGGCGCGGATATTTTCGAGTCCACAGCGGCGGAGAGCGTCGGCGCCATGATCCTGGGCGCCGCACTGTATCCGGTCTTCGGCATGAAGGGCATTTTGTTTCCGCTGATCGTGCACGCCATCAACCTGATCGCCAGCACGGTTGGCGTGCTGATCGTGCATAGCGGCGAAACAGAAGAGCCGATGCGCGCGTTGAACCGCGGCTACTACGTGACCAGCGGCCTTTCGATCGTAGGCTTCGCCGCAGCGGTGTACTTTATGCTGGGCGCACGCTGGTGGCTGCTGGGCTGTGGCGTGCTGGGCATGATCACGTCCTATCTGTTTGTTGTGATCACGGAGTACTACACGGAGTCGCGCTATCGCCCCGTGCAGTCCATTGCCCGTGCGTCCCTCACCGGCCCGGCGACGAACATCATCAGTGGCCTGGCGGTCGGCATGGAGACGCCGGCCATGCCCGTGATCGTAATCAGCGCGGCGCTGCTGCTGAGCTACTACTTTGGCGTGCGCGGGCTGGAAGACGCGCATATTGCCAACTACGCGAAGGGCATCTACGGCACGGCCATTGCAACCATGGGCATGCTGTCCTCCGCCGCGTACATTCTGGCCATGGACACCTTCGGCCCCATCACTGACAACGCCGGCGGCATCATCGAGATGTCCAATCAGCCGGAGTCGATCCGCGAGCGCACGGACAAGCTGGACGCTGCGGGCAACACCACCAAAGCTCTGACCAAAGGCTACGCGGTCGGCTCCGCGGCGCTGGCAGCGTTCCTGCTGTTCTCGGCCTACCTTGAAGAGATTCGCGCGGTGGTTGTTGAGCGCGTCTCCGTGCCGGGCGGGTTTATGCCGGCGGGATGGCAGTTCGACAATGTGAACCTGGCGAGCGTGCCGGTGTTTGTGGGCGCGCTGCTGGGCGCCGTGCTGGTCTACTTGTTCTCTTCCATGGCGATTCAGGCCGTTGGTCGCGCCGCGCAGTACATCATTGAAGACGTCCGCGCGCAGTTCAAGGAAAATCCCGGCATCATGCAAGGCACCAGCAAGCCGGACTACGGCCGCTGCGTCACCATCGTCACCAAAGCAGCGCTGCGCGAGATGGTTCTGCCCGGCATGCTGGTCGTGTTGCTGCCACTGGTCGTTGGCGAAGTCTTCCGTCACTTCTCTAGCAGCTTCCGCGTGGGTGATGGCATGTCCATGCCTTCCATTCACGGCATACCGGTCAACCTGAGCGGAGCAGAAGCCGTCGCGGCACTCCTGATGGTCGGCACCATCACCGGCATTCTGATGGCAATGCTGATGAACAATGGTGGCGGTGCCTGGGACAACGCCAAAAAGTTCATCGAAACCGGCCAGTACGGTGGCAAGCGGTCTGAGGCGCACAAGGCCGCCGTTGTTGGCGATACAGTGGGCGATCCATTCAAAGACACCGCCGGTCCTTCGCTGCATGTGCTGATTAAACTGCTGGCCACCATCACACTGGTGCTGGCGCCACTTTTCCTTTAATTCGACTGCACCAAAAACAGGCCCTGCCGCCGGCGTGATCGGCAGCGGGGCCTTTTTGTCTCACGCGGCATCTATGTCATTCTGAAAATAAGCGGGCCGCACGCTGATTGCAGTGAGCGAATTTTTCTCGCGCGGAGACTCCTCAAATGCAATTGCCAGCTCTCCTGATGGCGGATATTCCTCCCGTCATTCCCCACGAACGCATGATCGACCGGATGATGGACGCCTGGCAGAGTGACTTTCTGATCTTCATCAACGACAAGCTGCCCAAGTTGATAATGGTCGTCGTCATCGCATTTGTCTTGTATCGCATTCTGAAATTTGGAACGCGCCATCTGCGGGCCCTGGCGAAGCATGACATGGTGGTGAAGGCGTCACGATCCGCGCAACTCAGCACGCTGGCCAGCATTGTGGAGACTGCGGGCATCGGCATCATCGCCTTCATTGCCATCATCCACACACTCAGCATCTTCAGCATCAACGTGGCGCCGCTGCTCGCCTCCGCCGGCGTGGTTGGCCTGGCAATTGGATTCGGCGCGCAGACGATCGTGCACGACGTCATCAACGGCATGCTGATTCTGGTCGAGAACCAGTTCAATCTGGGAGACCTGATCAAGGCGGACGGCTTTACCGGCTTTGTGGAGCAGATGACGCTCCGCCGCACAGTGCTCCGCGATGGCGGCAACGGCACGCTCTACATCATCCCCAACAGCCAGATCACGACGGTATCCAACTACACGCGCGACTGGTCCTCCATGCAGATCAATGTGTCCGTGGACTACCGCGAAGATTCCAATCGCATACTGGCGCTGCTGAAGTCGGAAGCGCTGAAGATCGTGAAGGAGCCTCAGTTTGCATCCGTGACGTCCGGCGATCCAGCGGTGCTGGGCGTGGACAGCATCAAGGGTTCAGAGGTGATCTATCCCGTCATCTTCCGTACCAATGCCAATATGCAGTGGGACCTGTCGCGCGAATTCCGCCGCCGTATTAAGCAGGCGTTTCTAGAGAACAATATCCTGCCCGGCGACCCGCTGCGCGTATTCCAGTACGCGGGAGATGTATCCGGTAAAGCCGCCTCGCCCGCGGAAGCGACACGGCAAACAGCTGTGGATCCGGCCAGCGCAACTTAGAGCAAGTTTCCTTTAGTGGAAAGTGTGCGTGCATGACCTCATGGCATCCACCGCATAGCGTTTTCGCGATAAACCTTGGCGAGCACGTCCGGCGGCAGATGCAGCCCGTACACCTTCCAGCGTCCCTGCCGCGACGCGTGCGAGGGATAGTCGAAGTACTCATCCTCAGTCTCAAAAAAGCGGAAGTGCAGCCGATACGTTTCGGCCTCCGGGAATAAATCCATGCCAAACAAAATGCGGTCGGCGTATTGCAGAAAAAACCGCCTGGCGGAAAAAGGCTGCCGCCCTAGCTCCGCGACCCGCGCACTCATATCCACAGCAACGTTGGGATAACGGTCCAGCACAGCGGAAATCCTCGCCAAGTCGCCGGCGCATTCGCCAACATGCGCGGCCAGAAACCGCGTTGCAGGATGACGCGCGAAGACGCGATTCCGCTGCTCCAGCAACTCGTCCTTCCCGTACTGCGCATTGCAAAAGGCCCAGTCCGGGTGCGCTGCCAGCTCTTCGAAGCGCTCGTTGCGGCCATCGACGGGAAGAAAAAAGGCGTCCGGATCGGCCGTGTGAAACATCACCGGAACGTCGAGCTCTGCCGCCTTCTCAAACAGCGGCGCGAGCCGCTCGTCGTCGATACGCAGCAGCTCCCCCGCCGCATCGCGGATCGAAAGCCCGAGATCTTTCCACAGCTTGATGCCGCAGGCGCCGCGCTCCACCAGCCGCTCCAGCGTATCGACGGCCCGCGTCCAGAATCCCGGCTCAGTAATTCCGCGCCAATCCATCCACGCCATTACCGAGAACCTGTCGCGGAACGGATGGAACCGGTCGAGAATCTCCAGACCATCCAGCCCCGGGCGCATCGTGATGTTCACGATCCGCTCAATGTTGCACGCGTCCATGATGGGGAGCAGCTCGCGCGGCGAAAAGGCATCCAGATGATTGTGCGCATCAATCGCCGGAACGGCGGCGCGGTATACACGATGCTCCTCTGTGACCAGCATGGAAACAGGCTGAAATTCGCTGAGCGGCAGATCGACGCTTGCCCTCGCCGTCGCCATGGCGACAAATTTATCTTCCGGGTTACGGACCGTCACGCCGCACCTCCTCCCGCTGCTTTGTTTTTTCCCGCACACGGTTGCGAGATATAGTGTAGGCGGAATGAGCAACCACCCCTGCCAGCCATTTTCCCGCCAACGGATCGGCCACCCTGCCAGCGTGCTCTCCACACTGATCACAGTAGTTCTGCTCACGGGTCTGCCCTCGTTTGCCCGCGCATCCACGGATGCGGCAGCGGCTTCGGTGCAAGCGGACCGATTTACTCTGGCAAACCGGCAGATTCGCGCTGAGGGACACTTCTCGAATCATCATTTTCACGGGCTCACCGTAACGGATGCCGCCTCCCACCGGAGCGTTTCGCTGGCTGAAGCCTTTACGCTGCGTTTGCCGGATGGCTCGGCGCTGCGCTCCAGCGCCATGACGCTGGATGACAATCCACAGGTGTCAGCGCTGCCGGTCACGCCGGGTGCTGCCCGTTATGCGGAGCATCTCCCAGGCAAACAGGTTTGTATGACATTCTCCGGCGCCGCCCAGCCGTTGCGCGTTACATGGTGCGGCGTGTTGCGCGATGGCTCCAACTATTTCCGCCAGCGGGTGACGCTTCGCGCCATCGGTCATCCGTTCGCGATTGCGCGTGTCGAACTCCTGCGGTTAAACGATACCCAGGCGCACGTTAGCGGAATGGTTGCGGGTTCGCCGACTGCCGACTCCCGGATGTTTTTCAGCGTTGAAAGTCCCCTGTCGCAAACCGCCGTAACGGACGGCGTCGTCACCAGCTCCCTGTCGCGTGAACTGCCGATTCAACCCGGACAGGCGGTCACCTATTCTTCCGTCGTCGGCGTAGCGGCGCCGGGGCAGATGCGGCGGGCCTTTTTGCGCTATGTCGAACGCGAACGGGCACACCCGTACCGGCCTTTTCTGCAATACAACTCCTGGTATGACCTGGGCGCGAACAGCCGGTACGGCGAAGCAGGCGCGCTGGACCGGATTCAAGCGTTTGGCACCGAGCTCACCGAAAAGCGCGGTGCGCGGGTGCGCTCTTTCGTCTTCGACGATGGCTGGGACAATCCCGCCAGCCTGTGGAAGTTCGACTCCGGCTTCCCCAACGGCTTTGCGCCCGTCAGCCAGGAGGCAGCGAAATTTGACAGCCACATCGGCGTGTGGATGTCTCCCTGGGGCGGCTATGACAAGCAGAAGCTGCAGCGCATCGCGTACGGACGGCAGCGTGGTTACGAGATTGTCAACGGCGGCTTCGCGCTTTCTGGCCCCAGATATTTCGCGGCCTTTCAACAGACCTGCCTGAACATGATCCGACAGTATGGCGCGAACGAGTTCAAATTCGACGGCACGGGCAATGCGAACCGCGTCGTACCCGGCAGCCACTTTGATAGCGATTTTGACGCGATGCTGGCGCTGATCCGGCGGCTGCGGCAGACCGAACCGGATATCTTCATCAACCTGACCACCGGCACCTACGCGTCGCCATTCTGGCTGTTCGACTCCGATGCGATCTGGCGCGGCGGTGACGACCACAGCTTCGCCGGGGTGGGCAGTTCGCGGCAGCGATGGATCACCTACCGC
>JAKAUB010000013.1 GCA_021827845.1 Acidobacteriota bacterium
GGAGGGACAGAGGCGACCCGGAAAAGAGTTAGGTTTGGATCTTGCTGAATCGAAGACAGAAGAGAAAAAGCAGGAAGCGAGACAGGATGGAGTAATCGAAACCTGGATCGCCAAGTTCCAGGCCCAGCAGATACTTCCAGTCGATCCGTGAGCGCACGGCATCGGCGGCATCCCGGTCGGAAAGACCTTCGGAAAACTGCAAGATCGTCACCAGAGCGAGGCGCCACGGAGCGGCGGCAGGCTGCGCGACCTCGGCGTGTGAGATATGCAGGTTAGCCGTGCGCATTGATGGTGAAGTGACGCCCGAGCGCGTGGAGATTCTCCAGGAAGCCGATGACATCGTTGTGCATGAAATCAAAACGGCTGGCCTGTATCGCCAGATCTGTCAGTTGTTCACGGTGCCGTTCTCGGTAAGAAGTGTCAGAGTGATGAGCGCAACCAGCGCGCCTACGCCCACACCTGCGGCATCCGCGCGGTCACCTCCGAGGATGGCATGACTGCCGACTGGGTCCCGCTGCCCTATGAGGGGCTCAAGTGCATTTCCAGCCGCATCGTCAATGAAGTGAAGGACATTAATCGGGTGGTGTACGACATTACCTCGAAACCGCTGGGCACCATCGAGTGGGAGTAGTGCGGCATCCACAAGGCCCGGCTAGACGAGCACTGCCAGCAGATTTGCTGTACGCTTCTACGACTGGCCGTAGACATACGATTCTTATGATCTCGCAACCGTACAAACTTCGCATGCCTCAGATGATCGGCCCCTGTTACCTTTCCATTCGGTAACACGGCAAAATCTCCTCAGGTTTTACGGGTCTCCATAATCCTGGCTGAAATCCTAGGCTCTCTGGCAAGATCGTCAATAGATTGGCGGGCGGAGTTCGGAGCGGCATTTGCCCAAGCGGAATGTCGCACGTCCCATCCCTCCAAATTCTGAGTATCGCTCCGGTGGTGTGAACTGCCCGGCTTGTAATGCACCGGCAGACAAGAGAGAAAAGGTACAAAAGGAGATGGGAACATGGCAAGGAAGATTTATAAGCCGGAAAACGTGAACTTGCTGCGGCAGGTGGAAGTGGCGGTGGCAAATGGGAAGATGACACCGCAGGCACGCCAGTGTTGAGATCTCCTCTCTCCCGCTCAGGCGCTCTCTTGGAGGTTAAACGTCGAGTCATTCAGTCGGTATTTCCAGATTGCCAACAGCGATTCGGCTGCGGAAAAGATGACCGGGCCAAGGACCAGGCCGGAGATTCCAAATAACCAGATGCCTCCGAGCAGCGACAGGAAGATGGAGACAGTATGCTGTCGCAATTGTGCTCCGACCAGAATCGGGTACAGAAAGTTATCCAGCGTGCTGATCACCAGCGATCCGACAGCGACCAGGATTGCCATCCTGATCCAGTGGCCGCTCATGGCAAAGTAAATGGCAACCGGAGCCCAGACCACGTATGCACCGAAATAAGGAACAATCGCGACGATCGCTGTAATCACCCCTAGAATCGCGGCGTCGCGAATTCCGAGAGCGGCGAAAATGACCCCGGCGACCAAGCCCTGGATCGCCGCCACAACGAAGTGTCCGAGAAAAGTAGCGCGAATCGTCTCCTCGATTCTTTGCAGCAGAGAATGGGTTTCGGAATCGATAAGCGGGAACAGGTTGTAAAGAAAGCGGAGGCCAACCTCCTCGTCGCGATAGAGGAAGAAGAGGAGAAACAGCATGATGATCGTTTGCGTGAGCGCGGCGACGGAGCCGCTGAGCATCGCGACCAGGCTTCCGGCCAGAAATTCCGCGCTCTTCTGCGCAGCCTGGCTGAGAGAAAGAACCTCAGAGCTGCGCTGCAGAGCTGAGGAGAGATGAGGATACCGCTCCAGAAACTCACTCACGCCCTGCTCGACGCCGCCTCCCTGCAGCAGGCGAACTGCCGTGATGGCATACTGGCCGATAATCTGCCCGAGAAAAAGACACGGCACGATGATGCTGAGGGTGGCGAGTAACAGCGCCATCGAGGCCGTTCCCGTTGGGTTGCCAATCCTGCGGCGCAGCCAGCGATACGGGCGACGCGTAACCACGGCCAGTACAATTGCGCCCACGATGGCGGGCATAAAGGGGCGAAGCATCAGCAGACAGACGGCGAGAATCCCAAGCGTGACGATGAAAAGGGAAATGCTTTTCCATGTGAACTGAACCGGTGCCGTTTTCGCGATATCGTTCTGCATGCCTGCCAGCCTTTCCATTCAATGCGCAGTTGCTCCATGTTGTTTTACTAGAAATCTGCGAAACAGCTTCTCGACTTCCACCATCCACAGAACACTGCTGGCCACGACAGTACAGAGTAGCCACTGCGCAGCCGAAATAGCTGTGACGTCCATCGCCCGTTGAAAGACCGGGACATTTAAAATCATCAACTGCAGCGCGAGAGATATTGCAATTGTCCCCCAAAGCCACAGGTTTCGGAAGATGCCGCGAAAGGCGCTGTGAATACTGCTGCGCGCATTGAGCGCGTTGAACAACTGGAAAAGGATCAGAGTGGTAAAAGCCAGTGATCGGCGAAGTTCCATGATTCCGCCGTTGACCCCGTAGAAAAATACCCACAAGGTTCCGGCGGCCATCACTGCCGCCACCAGGCAGATATCCACAATCATGGGGCGGTTGACGATATTTTGTCCCGCAGGGAAGGGACGATGCCGCATGATCTCCGGTGTTGGAGGGTCAAGCCCCAGGGCCAGGGCTGGCGCTCCATCGGTAATCAGATTGATCCACAGGATCTGCACGGCCAGCAATGGAAGGAGCAGGTTATTGCCGGTTGCTTTTTCCAGCGGCACCGTCAGCAGGACTCCCAGGAAGAGTGTCAGGATCTCTCCGAAATTCGAGGTCAACAGGTAGCGCAGGAATTTCCGGATGTTGTCGAAGAGGGCGCGGCCTTCTTCGATCGCCGCCACGATGGTGGCAAAATTATCGTCCGTCACCACCATGTCGGCGGCTTCCTTGGCCACGTCGGTGCCGGTGATGCCCATGGCAATGCCGATGTCTGCCGCTTTGAGCGCGGGGGCATCGTTG
>JAKAUB010000222.1 GCA_021827845.1 Acidobacteriota bacterium
CTCGACAGCGGAGACCGACAGGCCGCCGCGCCAGCACGCCGCCACGTTGTCGGGATGGCCCTCCCGCGCCGTCGCCCAGGCGAGTAAGTCTTCGTCGCTCCACGACAGGCCGCCCAGTGTGCGCGCGAGCATAAGCCCAGCCAGACGCGCGGCAGCGGAAGAGCCGCACCCCATCCCGAGCGGAATCTCATTGTGGACACGAAGCGCCAGAGGCGGCGCCGGCAGGCGCGCATCCTGCAGAACGTGCGCGTAGGTCGCCAGAATCAGATTTCCGTCAGGCCGGCTGCATTCCGCTGTATTGCGGCCGGTGGCGTGGATGGTGAACTGCTCCGCCTTTTGCGCTGACACTTCCAGATGCAGATCGAGCGCTACCGCCGCCACATCGAACGCGGAACCGAGGTTGGCGGAGGTCGCAGGCAGACGCACCTTTACCGCTGCTGACTCCTTCACAGCCGTTCCTCCCGTTCGAGCGCGCGCAGCACCGTTTCCACATCCGGGTCGAGCACCTGCGGAGCGCGGGCCAACCGCTGCGGATCGGCACCGGCAGCCATTTCTTCCGGGCGAAGCAAGGTCCCGCGATGAAAATCGATCGTGTACTCGGGATCTTTCAGCGTATGGCCGGTCAGCAGCAGGACGACGGTTTCGTTCGCCCCAATCAGGCCGCGCGCCGTCAGCTTCTTCAGCCCGGCCAGCGTCACGGCAGATGCGGGCTCACACCCAATGCCATCAGCGCCGATCTCAGCCTTGGCCACGGCGATCTCGGCTTCGCTCACCTGCTCACACCAACCACCCGTATGCTGCAGGATGCGCACGGCCTTGCGCCACGAGGCGGGATTGCCGATGCGAATGGCGGTGGCCCGGGTTTCTGCGCGGACCGGTTCGAGCTTTTCCCCGTGGTGTTTCGTCAAAGAGAGAAATAGCGGGTTGGCGCCCTCCGCCTGAATAACACTGATGCGCGGCAGGCGGTGAATAAGACCCAGGGCCTGCAGCTCCTGGAAACCTTTGCCCAGCGCCGAACAGTTGGCAAGATTGCCCCCGGGTACGATCAGGTGATCGGGCACCTGCCACTGCATGGCCTCGGCAATTTCAAAGGCCGGTGTCTTTTGCCCCTCCAGCCGATACGGGTTCACTGAGTTCAGCAGGTAGATGGGTGCGCGACGCACCAGTTCCGTCAACACAGCCACACAGCCGTCAAAGTCTGTGCGTAACTGGCAGGTGACGGCGCCGTAGTCCAGCGACTGTGCCAGCTTGCCCCAGGCCACCTTGCCCTCCGGAATCAGCACCAGAGCGCGCATGCCAGCCCGAGCCGCATAGGCGGCCATCGCCGCCGACGTGTTGCCGGTGGAGGCGCAGGCGACCCAACTGAATCCCCGCTGCTTTGCCACGGAGAGCGCAGCGGTCATGCCAGTGTCTTTGAACGATCCCGTAGGATTCATGCCCTGATGTTTGGC
Source organism: Acidobacteriota bacterium (assembly GCA_021827845.1). Lineage (GTDB taxonomy): Bacteria > Acidobacteriota > Terriglobia > Terriglobales > Acidobacteriaceae > JAKAUB01. The sequence continues at coordinate 1,452 of JAKAUB010000222.1, forward strand.
AACCAGCGTGGCGACGCCGGCCGAGCGGGCGCAGCGCGGCAGTTCATACAGCGGCGTGTTGCCCTCCTGCAGCGTGACGATGGAAGCCTCGCTGTGCAGAAAGCCAAGCATCTCGCGGAAGCGCCAGACACCGCTGCGATCCATCGGTGCGGTAGATGCGCGGCGGGTCAGCCAAAGCTGGCGCAAGAGTTCCGCGGGGCGCAGCCTGTCGAAGAGGCCGGGATAGATGACCTCAAACAGCTCGCTGCAGGTGCGGCAGCGGAAATCTTCGGGCGCATCCACGCCGTCGATCTCTGCACTGCAGCCGATACACCGCAGGCGGTGCGCCGTGGCCAGCGCAGAATTCTGAATTATGTCTGCCATGAACTATTTTCTCAAGCCTGCAAATGAGCGCAAGGTGCGAGACAGAAAAGGCGAAGCGTCCGCTTGTCGCGGACGCGCTGAGGGCGAAAAAGCGAAAGCCAAGGCAACAGCAGATTTTCTGCGGTGCCGAGAAATTACTGGGCGGCGAGTTCCCTCGCCCGCGCTGTCGCTCGCATCACGGCCTTAATCAGCGTGACGCGAAGACCGCCCTCTTCCAGCTCCAGAATGCCGTCCATCGTGCATCCGGCGGGCGTGGTCACGGCGTCTTTCAACAGCGCAGGATGACTGCCGGTCTCGAGCACCATGCTGGCCGCTCCCAGAGCCGTCTGCGCAGCCAGCAGCGTAGCCACGTCGCGCGGCAGGCCCACCTTGACGCCGGCCTCTGCCAGCGCCTCAAGAATGATGTAGATGTACGCGGGTCCGCTGCCGGAAAGACCAGTCACCGCATCCATATGTTTCTCTTCGACAAGCACCGTACGGCCGACGCTCAGAAACATGCGCTCGGCGAGCGCCAGCAGCTCCGGGGTGACATAGCGGCCGCGGCACAGCGCGGTGGCGCCGCAGCCGATCAGCGCCGGCGTGTTGGGCATAGCGCGCAGCACGGGCAGCGCAACGCCGGCCGCCTCTTCCAGCACAGATGTTTTGACGGCGGCGGCAATGGAGAACAGCGCCTTGCGCGCGGAGAGCGCGGGCCGGATTTGATGCAGAACCTCCAGCACCGATTGCGGCTTGACGCCTAGCAGAATCAGATCGGACTCACGAACGGCGCGCAGATTATCCGTCGTGACCGTGATGCCGAGCTGCGTGGCCAGCTGTGCGGCGCGGGACTCATGCTGCACCGTGGCGATGATGTTTTCCGGCGCGAAGAGGCCGCTGCGCAAAAAGGCCTGCAGTAGTGTGCCGGCCATCTTTCCGGCGCCGAGAACGGCTAGCCGCGACGGCACTGGACCCTCTGATGGCTGACCGGGTGCCGCGTTCTTCTGCTTCTTTGTCATTCCAACTCCTGCAAGTAATGGGGACGCTTATCGCTGTGCGCTCTGCTGCGTTGCGATCCAGGCATCGACGCGCTGCTCCAGAATATCGAGCGGCAGCGCACCGCTGTCGAGGATTTCATCATGGAACGCGCGGATGTCGAACTTCGGGCCAAGCGCTTTCTGCGCTTTCGCGCGCAGCTCCAGAATCTTCAGACGGCCGACGTCGTACGCCAGCGCCTGACCGGGCCATGCGATATAGCGATCGACCTCTTCCTGAATGGTGATGTCGTCCATTGCCGTGTGATCGCGGAAGTACTGCACCATCTGGTCGCGCGTCCAGTGGTCCTGGTGCACGCCGGTATCGACCACCAGCCGCACAGCGCGCCACATCTGGTTTTCCAGCATACCGTAGCGGCTGTAGGGGTTCTGGTAGAACCCGACTTCGAGGCCAAGCTGTTCGCTGTAAAACGCCCAGCCTTCCACGAAGGCGGTGTAGCCCTCGAAGCGGCGAAAGTCCGGCAGGCCGGTCATCTCCTGCGCCAGCGAGATTTGCAGATGATGGCCGGGGACGCCCTCGTGATACGCGATGGCCTCCACCTGTGTCAGCAGGCGGCTGGTCGCGTCTGTGGTGTTGACGCGGATCATGCCCGGACGCGAGCCGTCGGGTGTACCCGCCTGATAGTCTGCGGGCACCTGACCGGCAGAATCCGCGGCTGGCATGGGAACGACGACCAGTGGCGCCTTGGGAAGCTTCGTCACTAACTGCGGCAGCTTGGGCGTCATCTGCTCAACATAGTGCCGGTAGAGGCCCATCAACTGATCGGCGGACTGCGCGTGCTCTTTTGGGTCATTGACCAGTTGCTGATGAAAGCCCTGGAGATTGGTGCCGCCCAGCTGATGCACCGCCGCCAGCAACTGCGGTTGAATGCGTGCCACGTCATCCAGCCCCATCTGATGCACCTGCGCAGGCGTCAGATCGGTGGTGGTGTAATGGCGCACGAGATACGCATAACAGGCTTCGCCGTCACGATTGGCCCAGATACCGGGCTGCGTGCGCGCATGCGGAATATAGGTGGCTGCAAGAAAGCGTGCGAAGCGCGCATAGGCGGGCTGCACCTGCGTGCGGATAGCCTCGATGACCTGATCGTGGATAACCTTCTGCTGCGCCGCAGGGATGGACGCGGGAAATTTCTCCACGGGCCGGGCGAAGATGGTGGTCTCGGGCTTCGCTTTGGCCACACTGTTCACCTGCGCCAGCACCTGCTCCATCAGGAACTGCGGCTCGCTGCGGCCATCCTGCTCCCCCAGCATCATCGCGGTGCTGACCTGTTCAAACACGTCGGGCACACGCTTCAGCCGCGCCAGGTAATGGTCGTAATCTTCGGCATTGGTAAAGGTGAGTGTCTCCACCAGCAGCGGCAGGTCGAGCTGTGGACCATTCACCTGCGTCACCGGCGTCTGCCATGGTTTGCAGACAGAAGATTCCTGCTGATCGACCAGATCGCGCACCAGCAGCTTTTTGCTGAGGCGGAGCTGCGCGGGCATGCCGGTGGTGTCGATGGCGCCGAGCCGCTCAATAAACTGCTCGCCGCGCGCCAGCGACTGGTCGTAGGCGCTGGCAGAGTAGTCGGAGAGCTGATCGTCGTAGCGCTTGTCGCCGACAGCGCTGGCCATCTCCGGATTATGTTTGAGCTGGTCCTGCCAGTAGTCGCTAAAGATCTGGTTGAGCGCCTGGGTGCGCCCCTGCAGCGTAGCAGGGGCCTGCGCCGGGGCCAGGTCGCCGGGCTTAAAACTCTGCCCGAGGCTCGAACCGGCCGCAGTGCCAAGCAGACACGCGGCTGCGACCCACCGCCGCAAAACAAAAGCTGAAGAGTATTGCGTCCGCATGCTTGAGTGTAGCGCGGCCGCACGGAAATTTACCGGGCTGAGGGCTGCAGAAGCGGCGAACGCGTCATGCTTCCAGGCTTCCGGACAGACGCTGAAAGAGTCTGTCCGGAAGCCGAGGTGGAGAACTACCGCCGTGCACCGTTGTGCCGGTCGCGATAGATGGAATGGGAGATCCGGTTTTGCCGCCGATTGATCGCGCGGCGGTCGGCAGCCGTCAAGCGGCCACCGTTCTGTGCCCGCATGGCTCTCTTTTCGCGGTTGACACTCGCTTCGCGACTCTCGAGGTTCCGCGTTTCACCGGCGGTGAGCTGACCGCTGCGAACGCCTTGCGCGATGCGCTGCTGCTGGCGCTGGCTGCGGCGCGCAGCTGTTCCAGGGGGCGGAGCCGCGGGCCGTGCGGCCGGCGCCGGCGCAGTGGATGGGGCTGGGGGCGCAGTCTGTGCAGACTGCGAAAATCCTGGAACGCTCAGAGCAACAATGGCAACTGCAGTCAAAATCGATCCGCGAATCATGGGGTCTCTCCTTGGAGGACAGTCGATCCGTCCTCGCGCAATCAAAACACCACGCGTATCGAAATGTCGCGAAAAATCTCTGGTGACGTCAACGAATGGTCGATGACCTTTCGTAACCTACAGGCCCTTGTACTTGGGGTTCATCGTTGGCCGCGGCTTGCTGTCAATGAAGGCGGAGACGTCAAATGCGTCCTGCGGCTTCAGCGTGCCGGGATGATTCTGCGGCATGTTGTGCACCAGAAAGGCCGCCATCTTTTCAACGTGATCCATGCCGGCGCCGTCGTTGTAGGAGCCCGGTCCCCAGACTGGCGGCAGTACCGGCGGCACTCCTTCACCATTGACGCCGTGGCAGACCGCGCATTGCGTCGCGTAGACATGCTCGCCGCGCACGGGATTTCCTTTCAGATCTGGCACCTTCACAAATCCGCGCTCGGGATAGGCCTGGCCCTTCACTCCGCTGGACAGCGAAGCGAGGTACGCCATCATCGCCGTCATCTCCGGGCTGTCGTTGGGCAGAGGCTTGCCATTCTCGCTGCGGACAAAGCACTCGTTGATGCGCTCCTGCAGTGAAATTACGCGGCCGGCGCGTTTGGTGTACGCGGGGAAGACATTGGCAATGTTAATGAGCGGCGCGGCGTAGGCAGCCTTGCCGCTATCCACGTGACAGTCGCCACACGACAATTTGTTGCCGACGTATGCGGCTGCGTGCTGCGGCGTCTGATCGAAGATCAACTTGCCCTCCGCCGCCAGCTCCGCCTGCTGCGCGGGGGTAGGCTTCGGCGATGAAGCCGAAGCCTTCTTCTGATGCGAGCAGCCCGCGATCAACAAAGCGGCGCAGAGAGCAGTTGCAGACAGGTACGGACGAATGCTCGGCATCGGCGTCATTACTCCTTCGTACCAGGGGTTGCGGGCGCGGGACCAAAGCCAAAGCGCTGATAGGCCTGCCGCGCCTCGGGAGACTTCAGGTAGGCAAGCCACGCTCGCGCGGCCGCAGCGTGCGGCGCGCCTTTGACGACTCCGCCCGCATAGATCGCAGTGGTGTTCTGGTCCGCTGGAATCGTAACGCCTTCAATCGGGTTGCCGATGCTCTTTTGAAACTCGACCTCGGACGCCCAGGTGACGCCAGCGTCGGCCTGCCCGTTCATGATGCGCATCGGCGTCTGCCGGTGATGGATCTCCGTCAGCACCGTTGCGCCATTCGACACCTTCGTTTTGTACACAGACTGGTACAGCGCATCGCCGCCGGCCTTGCGCAGTGAATTGGCGATCTGGTTGGCGACGCCTTCCCACTGCGGGTTGGGCATGGAGAGCCGCACGCCCGGCTTGCCCAGATCGTTGAGCGATCGAATGTGTTTCGGATTGCCTGCGGGCACCATAATGGCGAGAGTATTCGTGGCGTACTCGGTCACGCCGGTCACCTGCTGCTTCGCGGCCATCATGCGCAGGACGCGCGCACCCGCCTCATAAACGTCCGGCTGCACCTGTAGCGTCAGATTGCCAAGCGTCAGCGCGCCGCCGGCAGCCATCTGGCGGCGCAAAATGCCGGGCGGCAGCGTCTCGTAGAAGATGTGGCCGCGCAGTTCCGGATGCTGCTGCACGAAGCCGGCGATAAGCTGCGGAAGCACAAAAAACTGGTTGCCGCCGATAAACAGCACCAGCTTGGCATTGGCGGGATTTCCGTGCAGGTCCGGGACGTTGTCAATGTCCGGGACCTGAAACACGTAACCCTTGTCCGCCGCCGGGTTGTTAGCGCCGGCGCTCCACGGGGGAAACTTCTGCGGGGCTTTTTGTGCTCTTGCAGCGGCCGTCATAAAAAGCGGCAACATGATTGCTGCCGCATATCGGATCGTTCTCATCGTAAATGCCTTTCTTGCTGGAGCGTCTTACACCTTCAGATAGCTGTAATGGCCTTCGGTCTGCAGCAGCGCCAGTGCCGCCACCATGGAGGCGACCACGATGGCGCCAGGGATCATATGCGCCAGCATGTCGCGGACAATCTCTTCCGGCTGCTGCTTCAGATTGTTGTGCCGGATCAGGGCCCGCACCTGCTCTTCCGTCGCCGTGTGGCAGCTCAGAAAGGTCACACCACGATGCTGGAGCGCCTGGATGCTCCGGTCCTGGTAGATCGAATCTTCACTGTCGGGATCGTTCGAAGCGTATTTCAAGCTCGGGCCGGCCTTGCTGGGATAGAAAATGTTTTTTGTTGCGGGCTGTCCGGTTTTTGGATCTTTCACGTCAAGCCAGGCGCCAATCTGATACTTGTTCCACACATAGTCGTCGAAGTTGAGCATGTTCGTCGGACCATGCAGGCCGGCCACGACCTTGATCTGATTCACCGGAATTCCAAATCCGAAGTGCAGGCCATTCAGCGAATTTTTAATGTTGTTCAGGAACATGCCGCCGTTGATGGGTACCGCGTCGTAGGCCTGCTTGATGCGCGCCGGATCGTGCAGCACGCGGTTGAAGTCGGCGGGATTCCAATCGGTTGTCGTATAAACCAGCTGCGCCTCGGCGTCGGTTGTGCTGGCGACCGGAGCCATCGCCGCCATAGCGGCGACGCCGGCTGCAGCCGAACTGAGAAACGATCTGCGGTCAATCATTCTTTGTTCCCTCCCAGGGTGTTGAAACTGCACTCGATGGTTGCTCGCTGGAGATGTCGCGCCGCTCCACAGGGGGCGGCCCCGAAATCCCGAGATTTTCGAGAAAGCGGAACTTCGGATACTCGCTCTCCCGCTTAAAGTCCGGCGAGCGGCCCCGCCAGAAGATTAGTGCCAGCAGAATTACGGTTGCGGCGATGATGAGAATGGCAGTCACAGGCCACCTTGGCTGGAAGCAGCACCGGCGGTGCCCGTTACGGGCGCCCCCAGCGGTCGATAGAAGGTCCGGATGTACCGCGTGACCGCCTGCATCTCTGCGGGTGTCAACAACGGCCATGCGGGCATTCCGCTTCCCGGCACTCCATTATGAATGACGCGAGCGGCCGCCGGGTAGGATGGCATCATCTGATGAAAGTTTGCCGGGCCGGGCCGCATGCTTTCCGCGTCCGGTCCGTTGCCGCCACCGTCCTGCCCGTGACATCGCACGCAGTGCGCGGCGTAGACGCGCTGGCCGGCATCCAGCAGCGCGGGATCATCCGCAAGCTGCTGGCCATTTCGCAACGGCGCAGTATTGGGAAGCGTCAGAGCATACTCCACAACCGCCTGCATCTGCGAAGCCGCGAGGAGATTCCATGATGGCATGGAAGAGCCGGGGACGCCGCGCTGTAACGCTGTCCACACCGCATCCGGCCGGAGTCGATAGCCCGTAAGGTCAAGCGCCGGAGGCCGCAGCGCCCTTCCACCGGGAGACTCCCCATTTCCCGACACTCCATGGCAGCCGGAACAGTTCTGCAGGAACACGGCGCGGCCCTCAGCGTTTGAAGCCGACACCTGTTCATCCAACGCGGGTCGCATGGGCGGCGGCTGTGGCCTGGCAGGCGTCATCTCCGCGCGGGCGCGGCCCAGCGTGTTCAGATATGCCACCAGATCGAGGGCCTGCTGCCGCGGGCGGTCCGGCGAGCCAGCGAACATCCACGCATACGCGGGCATCACGGAGCCGGGTACCAGATAGCGCGGATTGAAGAGATGCACAAGCTGCCAATCTTCGGGGCGCTTCCCTGCTTCCCGCGCCAGGTCGGGTCCGATGCGCCGGGTTCCCCACATCTGGGGATATTCCTGGTGCGTCTCCCAGGCCTCGGTCGGCGGCCCGAAGCGCCACTCATCCGCGGGCAGGAATCGCACCTGCAGCGTGTGGCAATAGGCGCAGCCATCCTGCCCGTAGAGTTTTTCCCCGCGCAGCTCGGAGGCATTCAGCGCGAGATGGGCGTGGGGCGGCGTTTGCCGCTGGATTTCCGCGTGAAGCCGGAGGGCGGGGAAAACACCCAACAGCAAAAATGAAAGGACAAAGAAAAGAACACCCGCGCCGAAGGTGGCCGCATATACCGTAGTTAGTCCGCCGGAGTGGGGCCGCGGCATCTGTTCCCGGGCAGTCTCTGCGGTCACTCCAAGAAATCCTTCTGGATTTTTTCGGCCCGTCAGCAGGCTTAGACCGAAGGCCAGAAATCCGGCCAGCAGAATGACACCGTTGACCGTGCGCAGAATCCAGTAGGGCCGCGATGCGCGGACGGACTCCATCCACGGAACATGCTGCTGCCACAGGATGCCCTGCACCACGCCCGCAGCCGAAAGGTCGCACACCATCCCCAGCAGTCCCACGACCAGCAGCCAATAGGACCAGCGCAGCGCCTTGGGATTGAATCGAACTCCGGGCATTCGCTGCCAGATATGTGCGACCCCGCCCATGGCTGCGAACGATGCAAAGCCGATCATGGCCAGGTGGGAGTGACCGATCACCCAGTCTGTGAAGTGGATGAACCGGCTGAAGCTCATAACCGCCTGCGCCGACCCTTGCAGGCTAACGATCAGGTAAAGAACAATGCTGGTCCAGACAAAACGCAGCGGGACGTCGCGCAGCACGCGGCTCTCGGTCGCCAGTCCGATCGACAGCAGCAGGTTGGCCACGACGATGATGACGTCAATGCCCTGGTAGATGGAGGCAGCCTCAGAAACATGCTGCGCGGCCATCGGCAACGAGGAATAAATGTAATGGTGAATGCCGTTGAGCGGGTAGACCAGAAAGAGCAGCCAGAAGCCGACCATGGAGTAAAAGTGGCTGTAGATCGGCTTTCGCGTAACAGCGGAGATTACGTAGTACTCGATCGCAACCGCCAGCGGTGTAACAAATAATCCCACTGCATCGTGAATCCACAAACCGCTGAACGCCGCGCCCATGGCTCCGGGCAGCGCATGGGGCACGATGTTGCCGAGCGGATACGCCAGAAACGTAAACGTCAGCCCACCGAGGATGTACCAGCCCGAAACATAAAGCTCCGCCGCCCCGCATTTTAGAAAAGGGCCGGCGACCTGCACGATCAACAGAGCGAAACACAGCTCGATAACCGCAGCGATGACCAGGGGGAACTCTGCCCACTCCAGCGGCTGCAGCACGCCCGACAAGACGAGCGACCATCCACCCAGCACTGCGACGACGTTGTAAAGGACAAACAGCACCCAGCCCAGGCGTTCACTGGCGATAGGCCGCCGGGTGAGAAACGGCACCGCGTAGTAGACAAATGCGATGAAGGCATTGCCCAGCCAGGCATACAGAATGCCTTGCGTGTGGTCATAGCGCAGGCGGCCCCAAGTGTCCCACGCGTGACCGGATAGAAACGCAGGCGCATGAAACTTGATCGAGACCAGGAGTCCGAAGAGAGCGGAAAGCACCAGACCGGCGAAGGAGGCGTAGCCGTGCGCCCGAACCAGCCCCGTTGCGACCGGAACGCGGGTCCGCTCGCCGGATGGGCTCATTGGCCCGTTTCTCCTACGCGGACAGTCGGCGAGGCGGCCGCGCGCGAAGGTCCGGCAGGCAGAGGGGATTTCGACTGCGTACCCAGAAGCAGGAGAACCACAATCGTTCCCAGCATCAGAAGCCCCAGAACGACAATTTTCTGTACCGGGCTTACCGGGCGATGGCCGCCAGACGAGCGGGTCGGATTGGCCGGCAGGATTTGCATACTGAAGATATGCTGACCCTCAAGGCGCGCCAAGTCCAATCACAAATCATAATCGGCTATAAGCTTTGAGCAATCCTTTCTGCCCGGGCTTTGTGCTGCAGGCAGAATTGGTGCGACGTGAGAAGGAGTTGCGATGGCCACTGCTAAAAAAAGTTCCAATCCCCGGAAAGCGCTGAGCTTTTCTGCCGAGGAGCGCGCCGCGATGAAAGAGCGGGCGAACGAGGCGCGCGCAACCAGTAAGCCGGGCGACGGCGAGCAACAGGTGCTGGCGAAGATCGCTGCCATGCAGGATTCCGACCGGCAGCTTGCGGAGGCCTTGCACGGCTTGATCCGGACGGTCGCGCCTTCCCTGCAGCCGCAGACCTGGTACGGCATGCCTGCGTACGCGCAAGACGGCAAAGTGCTGTGCTTCTTTCAGGACGCGAAGAAATTTAAGACGCGGTACGCCACGCTGGGATTCAGCGACAAGGCAAAACTGGATGAGGGCGGCATGTGGCCGACGGGCTTTGCCATTCTGAAGCTGGGGACGGCTGAAAAGGAAGAGATTCGCCGCCTGTTACAGCGCGCGCTGGGTGGTTCGACTGCGGCAACGGAATGAAAGAAGCCCTCAGCCAATCCGCGGACCCGGAAAACGCACGGGCCGGCGGATCAAGGCGTCGGATACAGCGGTAGATGCGTTACGAGGCGGTGGAAACCGGATGCGCCACCGGCGCCGGATAGCTGGAGCCAGAGGAGGCCACGCTGGAGTGCGACGGTGCCTGCGGTCCCGAACCATGCATGGCCGGCTGGGCGCCATGTCGATGCTCCCCGATGAGTACTGGCTTCCCGCTTACGACCGTTGAGATTGCATGCTTGAAGATCAATTGCTCCTGGCTGTTGTTCTCAAGCAGAACGGAATATTTATCGAAGGATCGAATGCGACCCGTGAGCTTGACGCCGCTAACCAGGTAGATTGTGATTTGGGATTTGTCCTTGCGGACAGTGTTCAAAAAAGTGTCCTGAATGTTTTGTGCTGTCTTGCTCTCCATTTTGTCTCCTTATTTCCATCCAGCAAATTTCACGAAACCCACTGCCGGGACGGCATTTCCCCGGCGCAAATACATCAGCTGATCCAGCCGCAGCCCAAGATACCGCACTGCACACCGTGCCAGTATTGTCTATGAAAACCGGGAAACTGGCCAACCCGCGCCGGGGAGGCCCAAATTATCGTCCACGCCGCAACCCGAGGACTTCGAACAATAGGATGCAGGAGTTGCGCCTGACGGCAAGCGCCGCGATGGGCCAACCGCGGGCAAATGCTAGCCTAGGATGTGCCGAAGGAACCCCAGTCAGCCTCACGCGACGCAGACCGCCGGACCCCGGTCCCGATGGTGGATTTCCGCCGCCAATATGCCGGATTGCGGGAAGAGATTCTGGCTGCAATCACCGAGGTCTGCGACAGCCAGCAGTTCATTCTGGGGCCGCAGGCAGACCAGTTTGAGCGCGCCGCCGCGCAGTTCCTGGGGGCGGATCAGGCCATCGGCTGCGCCTCCGGCACCGATGCGCTGTGGCTCATGCTGGCGGCAGCGGAGATCGGGCCGGGCGCGGCCGTTCTGACGACGCCTTTCAGCTTTTTCGCGTCTGTCAGCAGCATTCTGCGGGCTGGGGCTACGCCCATTCTGGCCGACATTGACCCCCGAACCTTCAACCTGTCTCCTGCGCACGCAGCCCGGGCAATGGATGGCGCCGGCAGTACCCCCGTCCGCGCCATTTTGCCAGTGCACCTTTACGGGCAATGTGCTGACTGGGAAGGGTTTACGGCCCTGCGCGACGAGCGGGGCGTGCTTCTGCTGGAGGACGCCGCGCAGGCCTTCGGGTCGATGTGGGGACGACGCCGAGCCGGGGCGCTGGGCGACATGGCTGCCTTCAGTTTCTATCCCACAAAAAACCTGAGCGCATTTGGCGACGCGGGCATGGTCAGCACCAGCAGCCCGGAGCTTGCCGAACGGGCCCGGATGCTGCGCAACCATGGCATGCGGCGGCGCTATTTTCATGACGAGCTGGGCTGGAACTCGCGCCTGGACGGAGTGCAGGCCGCCGTGCTGCGAGTCAAACTAGGCCACCTGGAGGCCTGGAATGAGCAGCGGCGGGCGCGCGCAGCCCACTATGACGAACTGTTTACGACGAGCGGGCTGGCCGAACCGGGCCCGTACCCCGAGCACGGCGTGGTTTTGCCGTGGGTGGACCCGCGTGGGACGCATATCTTTCATCAATATGTGATCCGGGTCCGCCGGCGCGACGCGCTGCGGGAATTTTTATCGGCGCGGGGGATCGGCTCCGAGGTCTATTACCCCGTGCCGTTGCACCGCCAGCGCGCGCTGGCTAGCCTGGGGTACCCCGCCGACGCGTTTCCGGAAAGCCAGCGGGCGGCCGAGGAAGTCCTCGCGCTGCCCATGTTCCCGGAGCTTACCGGCGACGAGCAGCAACGCGTCGTTCAGGCGATTGTCGATTTTCTAGCCTGAGGGATGCAGGTGCAGGTGCCGCAGATGGTGCTTGCGGAATGGCGGACGCGGCCGGACGAGATTGTGTTCCGCGTTGTGGTGCGCTAAAGCCGTCTCCCCCGGCGTGACGCGCCGTACCAGATTGCCTTCCATGCGGAACTGCAGCGTTTCCAGTTGGTTGGCATGGGCGACGCCGGTCTGCGGATCCAGGCTGACCTGATTGTCTTTCGCCACCTGAATGGAGAACTCCGGCGTGCCGTTGGCGTCGGCCGCGGGCGTTACGCTGACGGGAAAGAAGCCGGCAATGTCCCGCAGCCGGAACGCCGTGCCGTAGCGATGGTGGTGGGTGTCCCAGGTGAAGACGCGCACCTGATCGAAGTCAAAGGGCAAACCTTGCTTATAGGGCGTGAGAACCGTGAGGTATTCCGGGACTTTACCGCCGGGCACGCCTGAGTCCGGGTCATCGACGGTGCGCAGGACATACGCGCCCACCATCTTCTGGCTTTCGGCATACTGCGCCACGCTATCGGGGACGTCTACCGCAAGGTCACGCGATAAAATCCAGCCGGTCTGGCCGGTTGGCGCGCGTACCAGCCACCAGTCTTCCATAGGCACCGGGGAGGCAAACTGCGATTCAAAATCCGCCTTGTGCGCACGGGCCGCGCGGCGAGAATGGTGCGCCGGTTCCGGGGCCGCAGTTGCGGAAGAAGTCGCTGGCGAGGGCGCGACCGGCTTGAGACCGGGCAGCGCAGCCATCCCGGCTTTCGGCACGGAGGCACGCTCCAGCAGCGCCACCTTGGAATTCGCGGGCAGCAGCCAGAAGCGCTGCGTCTTTCTGCCGGGGGCTAGATGGATGTACATCTCGTTGTAGAGGACGGCCGTAGCGACGGGCTTTGCATCGGCGTACTGCTTGGACAGGCTGGCGAACTGGTCATACTCCGCCTGATCGATGATGGCGTGGTTCTCGATCCAGCCGACGGCGCCCGATGGCGTCTTTACCTGCGTGAAGCGCTTGCCGGCATCGACCACCTGCAGCCGCTGGCCATTTGTCACTTCGCCGACGCGGTTGGCCACCACGGCAACACGGTCGCGCAGGTACATATGCTTGACGCTGACGTACACGTATTCGTGCTTGGCGATGGAATGGAATTTGCCGCAGCCCACGAGTGGGAGGAGCAGGCAGACGGCTGCAAGGCAAGCAAAAATCCGGAGATGCAATCGGTAACTGGGCACTCTTGTGCGTTCCCGCAATAAATCCAGTCTACGCGCAGAAAGCGCTCAAAATGAAGAAGCTCCCGATGCAGGAGCCTGCGGTGTAACAATCAGAGATATGAGTCACGAAGGAATCCGCTTTGTCAGTCCGGAAGAGGCGGCGCGCAGTGAAGGGACGATGCGCGAGTTGCCCGCGGCGGCGATTCAACCGGCCAGCGTGCGTGTGGACAAGACCGGCGGCACAGGCGTTGCCATCGACTGGAAAGACGGCCACAAGAGCCACTGGTCCTTTGCCTGGCTGCGCGATGCGTGCCCGTGCGCGACCTGCGTGGAGTCGCGCGGAGCGACCGGCCGTAAACCCGGCGAGCCAAAGCCACAGCCAAAGGCAGGGCTGCCCATATTCAAGCCGCCGATGCGTCCCACTGCCGTGGAGCCGGTTGGCCGCTACGCGCTCCGTTTTGACTGGAACGACGGGCACACCAGCGGGATCTACTCCTGGCACTATCTGCGGTCGATGTGCGATTGCGAGGCGTGCCGCCCGCTCCGCGAAGCTTCGCTATAAAACGCCGAGCATCTGCAACGCCTGCGGTACCGAATCGGCGCATTGCGCGAAGCGGCGGTTCTCTGTGCGCAGAAACCCCTCGCGCACCGCGGTATCGAGCATGGTGAGCAGCGGCTCCCAATAGCCTTCGACGTTCAGCAGAACGATGGGCTTTACATGCAGGCCGAGCTGCGCCCATCCGAGCACCTCGCAAAGCTCATCCAGCGTGCCATAGCCGCCGGGCAGCGCGAGAAATGCGTCGGCCAGGTCGGCCATCTGATGTTTGCGCTCGTGCATATTGCGCACCACGCGCAGCTCCGTGAGGCGGGTGTGGGCCACCTCACGGCCAGCAAGATGTTCGGGAATAATTCCAATGGCTTCGCCGCCGCCTGCCAGAACCGCATCCGCGACAACGCCCATCAGCCCGATTCCGCCCCCGCCGTAGACCAGTCGCAGGCCGGCTGCGGCCATGGCGTGGCCAAGCTCCTGCGCGGTATCGCGATAGATGGCCCGCGCGCCGGCAGACGCTCCGCAATAAACGCAAATTGTGGTCGGCATTGCCCCAGCATACCGCGGAAAATCCGCCGGCCCTGCACGGTACACTGGATGGTTCCCCAACCTGCAGGAGTCTTCTCTT
>JAKAUB010000015.1 GCA_021827845.1 Acidobacteriota bacterium
AACCTTCGATACTATCGAACCGGACGACGGCGCGGCAAACGAGCCCGGCGGCACGAAGCTGGCAGACTGGATGAAATGACAACGCAGCTCACCGAAACACTGCACGCATTGCTTCACTCGGACGCACCCCTCGACAGCGAGCAGTCGCGCCTTCTGATGGGACAAATCCTTGCCGATCGGGACGCTGCCATTCCAGATGCGCAGATTGCCAGTCTGCTGACGCTGCTGGCCGCCCGTGGCGTCACCGCTGAGGAACTCACCGGCTTCGCCGAGGCCATGCGCGCGGCCGCCGTACCGCTCCCCTTCAGCGATGCCGAGCGGGCGCAACTGGTGGACACCTGCGGCACCGGCGGGGACGGTTGCGGCACGTTTAACGTCTCTACGGCGGCGGCGTTGGTGGCTGCCGCCGCGGGCGCAAAGGTCGCCAAGCACGGCAACCGTGCTCTCAGCAGCCGCTGCGGCTCTGCCGACGTGCTGGACGCGCTGGGCATACCCGCTGCGCTGCCGCCGGAGCAGGCGGCCGCCTGCCTGCGCGCCACCGGCTTTGCGTTTCTTTTTGCGCCGCTCTTTCACCCGGCCATGCAGCGGGTGCAGGCCGTGCGGCGCGCACTGGGCTTTCGCACCGTATTTAATCTGCTGGGACCGCTGTCGAATCCAGCACACGCTCCGGCGCAGGTGCTCGGCGTTTACCGCTCTGAACTGGTCCCGGTCATGGCGGATGCCATGGCGCGCCTTGGCATCCGCCACGGCCTGGTCGTGCATGGAGACGGGGGCTTGGATGAGTTCAGCCTGAGCGGTGAGACGGAGTTTGCCGAGGTGCGCAACGGCCAGGTCACGCTGCATCGCTTTCATCCGGAGGCGGCGGGTCTGCGTCCGGCTCCGGTCGCAGCGCTCGCCGGCGGCGACGCGGCCGCGAATGCAGCCATTCTGCGGGCCATTCTGGCCGGCGAGACCGGCCCGCGCCGCGACATTGTTGTCCTGAATGCAGCCGCCGCGCTGGTCGTCTCTGGGCTCGCTGCGGATCTTCCTGCTGGCGTGCTTCGCGCTCAGGCAGCCATCGATTCAGGAGCCGCGGCGGTCACTCTCGCGTCACTCATCAAGTTCGGCCGCAAATCGTCGAGCGGCCCCAATAGTAAGTCGTGATACCCTCACCGCACTCGAGAAAACCTTTTTCGGGGGAATCCTATGAAGCATCTTCTCCGCATTGCGGGAAGCGTCTGCGCAGTCCTGGTTTTCAGTCTGTACGGCCCACGCGCATCCGCCCAGCAGATTCAGGTGAGCAATCAGAACCGCACGCTGGCCATCACCGCTTCCGGCACCGCCTCGCGCATGGCGGACACGGCGACCGTCCACGTCGGCTTTCTCGCTTACGGTGCCGACGCAGCATCGGCGTATGCCGCGGGGTCAAAACTTTCCAACGCCATCACAAAGGCCATCACCGCCCAGCAGGTGCCCGCCGACCAGATCCAGAGTGAATCGCAGAATCTCGCCGAGACGCCGCAGTTTGAGCTGGACAAGCTGACGCCCGCCGAACAGGCGCAGCGGCGCTATCAGCTTCGCCAAAGCTGGACGGTGCAGACCTCCGCCAAACAGGCAGCCGAGGTGTTGAATGCTGCCGTGAAGGCCGGCGCCAACCAGAGCGGCCAGATCGATTGGTCCGTGGCCGACGAAAGTGGCCTGGAGGCGCAGGCCGCGGGCAATGCACTGACCCGCGCCAAAGCGATCGCCGCCCAGATGGCCTCCGGTCTCGGCATTCAGCTCGGCAATCTGGTCTACGCCAGCAACCAGGTGGCGGAGGGTCCGCGGCCGATCATGATGCGCGCCATGGCAGCGCCGGCAGGGCCGATTTCCAATGGCCCCGAACCTCTATCGATCAATCCGCGCAAGGTTGAACGCTCCGCCACCGTGTACGCCGTGTTCGCCATTCAGTAGCCGCGGCGCGGAAGCGGCTACACTTGAGCCATGCCGCGCTACACCTATCGCGACCTGAAGCCCACCGCCGAAGCCGAAGCAACCTTCTGCCGCTGGATTACACATCTGGATGCTGAATTCACACGCCACCGCAATGTCGATATCCGTTCGGAGATTGTGCGCGATGAGCTCCACCAGCTCTATCTGGGGCGGCCGCATGGCGGCAAGCTTAACTTCAATATGGTCTCCGAGCTGCCGCTGAACGTGCTGCAGCTCACGCTCGACCCGCGCAATGTGACGCTGGAGCCGGAATACTACGGCGACGTGGACGCCGAAAAGTACGCCGAACGCAAGCCGCTGATCTGGTTCTGGCAGATGTTCGACCGCTCGCCCGTGGGACTGAATCACTGGCTGGGCTTCCGTTTTCGCTGCATGCTGGGCCGCCACATCTTCAAACACATTGGCAAGCACGTAAAGATCTTCCACGGCGTGGAGTTCAGTTTCGGCTACAACCTGACCATTGAAGACAACTGCACCATCCACAAATACGTGCTGCTCGATGATCGCGGAGAGATTCTGGTGCGCGAAGGCTCATCCATCTCCGACTATGCGAATGTTTATTCCCACTCGCATGACATCCGCGACTCGTCGGACGTGACCAATCACGCGACCGAGATTGGACCGCGGGCGCGCGTCACCTACCACGCCACGGTGCTCGCTGGGACTAAGATCGGCGAGGATGCGATGCTGGGCGCCATGGGACTGGCGACGAAGGATGTGCCGCCGGGAACAGTCAGCGCCGGCATTCCCGCACGTGAGCTACGACGGAAAGACCGGCACGCTGAGTCTGAGAAACAGGCGCGCTAAAACAACAAAAGCCATGGTGAGCAGCCTGTCGCCAGACAGGCTGCCAACACCAGGGCCGTTTCGTTGTCCCTTACTGCACGAGGGGATCTGCCACTCTTCAGTTGCTGGTGAGCTGCAAACCTACTCGTGTGCCATTGGACAACTTGATGTCTTTCCCCGTAGCGCTCAGCAGCCCGGGCGTCTTGGAATCGCCGGATGCAAGCGCAACTCCTTTGAGCGAGCTCCCCATTGGCATGG
>JAKAUB010000192.1 GCA_021827845.1 Acidobacteriota bacterium
GATCTGAGAGCCCGCTGCGCATCGTCCCCACGCTGCTGGCCGCCCACACTGTGCCTCCCGAATTTCGCGCCAACCGTAGCGCGTATATCTCGCTGATCGTGAACGAAATTATTCCCGCCGTGGTTCACGAATCTCTGGCGGAGTCCTGCGACGTGTTTTGCGATGAGCACGCCTTCACGCTGGAGGAGTCGCGCACCATCCTACAGGCCGCACAGCGCGCGGGCCTTCATCTGCGCATGCACGTGGAACAATTTGCCGCCGACGGCGGAGCTGCGCTTGCGGCCGCGCTCGGCGCGGATTCTGCAGACCACCTCGAAGCCACCGGGCCGGACGGCATCCGGGCGCTGGCAGCCGCTGGCGTGCAACCGGTGCTGGTGCCAGCCTCGGTCTTCTGTCTTGGACGCGATCGTTACGCCGATGCCCGCGCCATGATCGACGCCGGGCTTGGCGTGGTGCTGGCCACGGACTTCAATCCTGGCTCCTCCCCGACGACCTCCATGCCCTTCGTTATGTCTCTGGCTTGCCAGCGAATGAAGATGTCCCCGGCCGAGGCCATGACCGCCGCCACCATCAACGCAGCCTGCAGTCTGCGCCGTGGCGCACAGCTCGGCTCGCTTGAGCCCGGCAAAGCTGCCGATTTTCTGATTCACGAATTTCAGGATTACCGCGAGCTCGCCTACTACGCCGCCGTGCCGAATCTGCCGCAGGTCTTTGTTGCTGGGCAGCGCGTCCCCACCGGCCCGGAGCGGGAAGCGTGAAAGCCGTCGCTGAGGCCACCAGCATTTCCGCGCTGCTGCAGGCCCTGGTCCGCATCCCGTCGGTATCGGCGCTGTCCAATCGGCCGCTGATCGACTTCGCTGCCACCACTCTCCGCGGCCTTGGCTGGCACATTTGCGAGCTTCCCTACCGCGACCCAAGCGGCATCGAAAAAGTGAATCTTCTTGCAGTGCCGCCCTGGCAGCTTGCTGACTCCATCAACGTCGATCTAGCGTTCGTGTGCCACACCGACACTGTGCCCTACGATGCCGCATGGCCCCAGGCCGTGCAGCCGATTGAGCAGAACGGCGTCATCGCCGGCTGCGGCGCCTGCGACGTGAAAGGCTTCCTCGCCTGCCTGCTCGCAATGGCCGGCTCCCTTACGCAGTCTGAATGCGCATCATCCATCGTCCTCGCGCTCACAGCGGATGAAGAGATCGGCTGCATCGGCGCCGCGCATCTGTTGGCCGCAGGCCGGCTGCGCGCCCGCAACATCGTCGTCGGCGAGCCCACATCGCTGCATCCCGCACGCGCGGGCAAAGGCTACTGCCTGGCGCAGGTTCACATCACTGGCCGCGCTGCGCACAGCGCCCACCCTGCGGATGGTGTCTCGGCAATCTTTGCTGCCGCCCGCATGATCGCCGCGCTTGAGCGCTACGCAGATTTCCTGCGGCAAAATGCGTCCGGCACCTGGGCCATCTTCAACCCGCCCTGCACCACCGTAAACGTGGGAACCATTCAGGGCGGCACCGCCAAGAATGTCATCCCGGCCGAGTGTTCCTTCCTGCTGGAGTGGCGGCCCGTACCCTCCGAAGAAAATGTCGTGCTCGAAAAAGCCCGCGCCATCGCCGCAGAAATTCAGCATGAAATGCCGGAGCTGAGCATCGCCATCACGCCGCTGCGCCAGCAGGCGGGCTTTGCCACCGCAGCCGACGCCCCCCTGGTGCGCCGCTGGCAGGCCTTGAGCGGCCGCGGCCCGGTTGCGGTATCGTTCGGTACGGAAGCGCCCCTGATGGCCACACTGGGCGCGAACGTAATTGTCGCCGGTCCGGGCGATATGCACACCGCGCACAGCTCGCGCGAGCGCGTGCCGGTCAAGGAACTGGAAGAGTGCGTTCGCTTGTTGCGGGAACTGGTCGAGACCCCCGGTCTATAACTTTTTCCGCGCACAGCTCGCGCGATCTGCTATCAAGAATGTTCGGCCGTTTTCAGGAGGGTTTGTGCAACGCAATCGACTGCTTCTCACCGCCGCCGTAAGTCTTCTCTCGCTCGCCGCACCTGCGCTGTTCGCGCAAACCGCCAACTCGACCACGATGCCGGATCTGCACTGGCGCATGATTGGCCCGTTCCGCGGCGGGCGCACGCGCGCCGCCGCCGGCGTTCCGGGGCAGCCGGATGTCTTCTACATGGGGCAGGTGGATGGCGGGGTCTGGAAGACGAACGACTCCGGCCGCACGTGGCAGCCGATCTTTGACAAGCAGGATACGCAGTCGATTGGCGCCATCGCCGTCGCGCCGTCCAACCCTGACATTGTCTACGCCGCCAGTGGCGAGGGCCTGCACCGCCCCGATCTCTCCGTGGGCAACGGCATCTACCGTTCCGCCGACGCGGGCAAGACGTGGACACACCTCGGACTGCGCGATGGCCAGCAGATTCCCGCGCTCGCCATCGACCCCACCAATCCCGACCGCCTGTTTGCGGCCGTGCTCGGCCATCCGTATGGGCCCAACGCGGAGCGCGGCATCTTCCGCTCGACCGACGGCGGCCAGACGTGGCAAAAGGTTCTGTATATCGACCCCAATACCGGCGGCTCGGATGTTGTCCTCGATCCCAAAAATCCACAGGTGGTCTACGCCAGCATGTGGGAGTCGCGGCTGGGGCCATGGGAGGATGGCAACGAATATGACGGCACGCACGGCGGCCTGTTCAAGTCCACCGATGGCGGCAGCACCTGGAAGCGCCTGACCAAGGGCCTGCCCGCCAACCTGGTGCAGATCAACGTGACCGTCTCGCCTGCCGATACCAATCGCCTGTACGCAACGCTCTCAACCACAGAGCCCAGCGGATACGCGTCCGCTAAGGGACTAGGCTTCTATCGCTCCGACGACGCTGGTGCCTCGTGGCGGCGCATCACAGAAGATCCCCGCCCAGCAATGAAGATCGGCGGCGGCGACCTGCCGGTTCCTCTGGCTGACCCTAAAAATCCTGACGTCGTCTACAGC
>JAKAUB010000160.1 GCA_021827845.1 Acidobacteriota bacterium
AAAACGCTGCTCTGCCGCGTGGATGGCTCCGAAAACGTCTTTGCCGTGCTCTCGGTCGCCGATGCGCTCGACTTCAAAAAGCTCGCTCGCGCCGCCGGCGGCCGCCACGCCGAGCTGGTGTCCATCAAGGAAGTCCAGCCGCTCACTGGCTACATCCGCGGCGGCGTCACCGTCTTCGGCGCAAAAAAAGCCTTCCCGGCGTATGCCGAAGAGACCATCGAGCTGCATCCGGTGATCTCCGTCTCTGCCGGAATGCGCGGCATGCAGCTACTACTCGCACCCGGCGACTACCTCCGCGCTTCGCAGGCGACGCTCGCAGACCTTATCCGCACCCACGCAGGAGAAACCGCGTGAACTACGCGCGCGTCGTGCTGGCGCATCTGGCCAAGGATCTTCGTCTGGAGTGGCGCTCCAAGGACGCCATCAACGGCATGCTGTTCTTCTCACTGCTGGTGGTGGTTCTCTTCAGCTTTGCGTTCGATCCCACCATGGCCGTCTCGCGCCAGATCGCCGGCGGCATCCTGTGGGTGGCGCTGCTGTTTGCCGCCGTTACCGCGCTTAACCAGGCGTGGACGCGCGAGCTGCGCCATCAGGTCCTGGACGCGCAGCGCATGGCGCCCAGTGCACCCAGCGCGCTGTTCCTCGGCAAGGTTCTGGCAAACTTCCTGTTCGTCACGTTGATTCAGATAATCATCGGCCCGCTGTTCATCATCTTTTACAACCTGCGCGCGCTGGGCCAGGGCTGGCTCATGGCGCTGGTGCTTCCGCTCGGCAGTCTGGCACTGGTCATCAACGGCACCTTCTTTGCTGCGCTCTCGCTGCGCACCCGCAACCGCGAAATGTTGCTGCCGCTCATCCTGTTCCCCGTCACCGTGCCGGCGTTGCTGGCCATGGTGCAGGCCACTAGCGGCGTTCTGGGCGGGGAGTTCGACCCCGGCCTCTGGATTCGCCTGCTCGCCGCCTACGACGCCATCTTCCTCACGCTCTCGCTGCTGCTGTTTGAAACTATCCTCAACGCGGAGTAGCCGGTGCGCCTTTTCCCCCGCCGGCGCCAGGAGGCTCATGATGAAATCCCGTCATGTCTGGGAGCCGCGCTGCTGCTCGCTGTCAGAATCGCTGCCGCGCAGCAACCTCAGCCCGGGGCGATGCCGCAGTCTAACTCGAGCTTCATCGACGCCCAGGGCACGGCTCACATCACACGCGTCGTGCCGGTTCCAGCCCGGCGCAAGCGCGGCGCTGTAGAATCTCCCTGAAACGCTGCATGTCGAAGTGAAAGGGCTTCGTGTTCATGCACCACCCTGTCGCCGCCGCTCTCTGCTTGGTTGTTTTCGGTGCCGCCGCACATGCGCAGCAACCTGTAGCGGTCGACCCCGCTGTCGCCGCGCAACACCTCATCGACCATCCCGCTCCGTTCTACCCGCCAATTGCAAGAGCGGATCACATTGAGGGTATGGTCCTTATCCGGGCGACCATCGACGCAAACGGACATATTCAGGACGCTCACGCCCTCAGCGGTCCAGGAATGTTGATCCGCGCCGGCTTGGAGACGATATCGAAGTACGTCTATGCGCCATTCCTTGTGGATGGAAAGCAGAGTCCCGTAACGACGTTCGTTGCTGTCCATTTCGCGCTGAACGGGGTTGTAGACAAGAGCGAGGAGGCTCCTGAAATCAACTTCTTTCAGGCCTATCTCCCTTGCGGACAAACCATCGTGCAAAACGCGACGCCCGGCGATCAGGTCCAGGCATGTCTCCGGGCCGTCGAGGCCGCGGAGAGTCTTCCCAAAAGCTCACATTTGATCGAGCGTCGCGGAGCGTACATCGAATACGCGACGGCGCTACTGCACGCCGGGAAATTCAACGACGCCGTGAATGCTGGGAATCAGGCAGTTGCATTGGTCAGACGCGATCCTGGAAACACCTACGGCGTGACAGATGCATACGAAGTGACTGCCGAAGCTCACTTGATGGCGGGGGATCGGGCCGCCGCCGATGCCGACCTAACCCGGGCTGAAAAAGCGCAGATTAAAATTCTCGGGTATCTCAAAAGAGCAGTGAAGGATACGAACATTCCTGTTAAGTCCAGGGAAGCCACAATGCCACGTTTGAAAGCTGAAGAACAGAAGATGCAATCTCTTCTTGAACTGCATGCAAAAATCCTGACGCAGATGGGCAACGAGAAAGCTGCCGAGGCCAAGCGAAAGGAGTCGGCGAAGATCCGGTCCTGAAGACAGGCCAGCGCAATGTCGTACACTACGGAGTAATCACCCGTTCCGCCATGCGACGCATCTTTCTTATCGGCTTTCCCATCACGCTCATCATCTTGGCCCTTGGCTTCTGGCAGGCCATGTTTGTCGTGCCCAATGAAGCCACGCAGGGCGAAATCTATCGCATCATCTACTACCACGTTCCCTCGAACGTGATGGGCCTGCTGTTTCCCTACGTCAACTTCATCGCGTCCATCGTCTACCTGGCCGTGCGCCGCTCCAACCCCGCCCGCGCGCTCGCCGCAGACGCTGTCGCCGTCGCCTCGGCGGAGGTCACGCTGGTCTTTGTCAGCATCGGCCTCGGAACCGGCATGCTTTGGGCCAAGCCCGTCTGGGGCATCTGGTGGACGTGGGACCCGCGCCTGACCAGCGCTCTGGTTCTGTGGCTCATCTATGCCAGCTATCTGCTGCTGCGGCGCTTTACCGCCGGTCAGCAGACGCAGACGCTGGCCGCCGTGCTGTCGGTCTTTGCCGCCGTGGACGTGCCGATCGTCTATATGTCCATCCGCTGGTGGCGAACGCAGCATCCCGCTCCGGTCTTCTTCGGCGGGCCGGACTCCGGCATGGACCCGCGCATGCTGCCGGCCATTTACTGGAATCTGGCGGGCTGGTTCTGCTGGGGTGTACTGCTGGTCCTGTTCCGGTATACGCTGGAACGGAAGCGCCAGATCGCCGAACAGGCTGCGGGCCTGCGCGCCCTCGATG
>JAKAUB010000028.1 GCA_021827845.1 Acidobacteriota bacterium
GGCCCCCATGGCGGTCGCACAACTCTCTCCCGCTGATAAGGCTTTCGTCATGAAAGCCGCCAAATCGAACAACTATGAAATTCAAGCGGCCAAGCTGGCCCAGACCATGAGCCATAACAGCGCCTACCAGAACTTTGCGCAGATGATCATCACCGATCACACGCAGGCTGGCCAGGCTCTGGCGCAGGCCGTCTCTGCCGCCGATCCATCCATGCAGCTGCCGACGACCGTCTCTGCCGGCGAGCAGTCCAAACTGGATACGCTGAAAAACGCCGGCGGCCAATTTGACGTGAAATATCGGGCGCAGATGATCAGCACCCATGAGGCAGGATTGGCGCTGGTGAAAAACTATCTGCAGCACCAGCACGACAATCCGGGCATCCGCAAGGTCGCCCAGGAGATGAAGCCTGTATTCGAAAAGCACTGGGATTACGCCAAGAAACTGCCGAAGCAGTAGCTACGCGTGAAACCACAATAGAGCCGCTCCGCGTATGCCTTTGGATGGCGTCACGAAGCGGCTTTACTTTTTGCTTCTGCGGATGGGTTTTCTGCGGGCAAAGGAATTCATTGTTTCTGTAGAGTGGAGCGCGTCATTCTGAGCCAAGAGTCATCGTAGCGACTTTTCTGTGCAAGACAAATGCAGAGATCCTTCGCTGCGCTCAGGATGACGGGTGGCAACGCTAAGGTCCTTCACTAATCTCAGGATGACGGATGTCGGTGCAGGGATCTTTTGTTGATGGTGGCTATTGATGCAGAGGTCGTTTGCTACGCGCAGGATGACGCTATAGTCCCAGCCCGCCATCGACGCCGAGGATCTGTCCGGTGATAAAGTGCGGGCCGGCGGCAAAAAACAGCACCGCCTCCGCGACCTCTTCTGCGCGGCCGTTGCGGCCCATGGGGGTACGGGCGGCGAAGTGTTCGTAATCGGGGCTGGTTTCACCGTTCACGATCATGCCCGGCGCAACGCAGTTCACGCTAATCTCCGGCGCGAAGGCTTTGGACATGGTCTGTGTCAGCATGTGCAGCGCAGCCTTCGACGTACTGTAATGCGCGTGCGTGGCCCACGGGTGCGAGCCGCCCAGTGAACCAATGTTGACGATGCGGCCGCGGCGCGCCTTCAGGTGGGGATGCGCGGCCTGCGCCATCAGAAACGCACCGCGGGTGTTGGTCTCGAACATTGCATCCCAGGCTTCCACCGGAATCTCCGCCAGCGGCGCCGTGGCAAACATGCCGGCATTGTTCACCAGCAGATCAAGATGGCCAAAGTGCCCGGCAGCAGTCTCTACGGCGGCGCGGACTTCGGCAGGCTTGCGAATATCGCAGGCAAGCGCCAGGCTGCGAACGCCGATCTCAGAAATTTCTCCGGCCGTGTTGCGCGCGGATTCGCTCGATTCGCGATAGGTGATGGCGACGTCGGCACCGGCCCGCGCCAGTGTCAGCGCGATTACGCGGCCGATACGCCGAGCCGCTCCTGTAACCAGAGCGGACTTGCCTGCCAGCGGCTGGTCCGCAGCCCATATTGCGGGCTTTCCTGTCCGGTTCAATGCTTTTTCGGCGCGGGCGCCAGCAGCGGACTGTCGGCCGGGGCCGCATGGCCCATCTCACTATGCGGCGTGTTGGTCTGCAGGTCGTTGCTGGGGTGATTATTGGCGTAGATGGAGTACTGCTCACCCGGTCGCAGCATTTTGATGGTGATGCTCTTCTGCTTCGCCGGCAGGTCGTACTCCTTGCCGTAGGTGCGATAGCCGGGAGCAATCACCTGCACCAGTACGTGCGACCCAACGGGGATCAGACGCATGTCGGCCTGTCCCTGCTCATTGGTCTTCAGCTCCAGGTTTCCCTGGTC
Organism: Acidobacteriota bacterium; assembly: GCA_021827845.1. GTDB lineage: Bacteria > Acidobacteriota > Terriglobia > Terriglobales > Acidobacteriaceae > JAKAUB01. The sequence continues at coordinate 1,847 of JAKAUB010000028.1, forward strand.
TTTTCCATCGCTGGTCGCATGGAAGACGACGGCTGCATGCTGCAGCGGTTTCCCGTCGTGCGCCCGCAGCACGGTGACGAATATCTCCGCCATGGGCGGCAGAGGCTTGTATTTGCGGGGGTGGCGGTCGGAGGCCACGGACAGCCGCGGAAAGCCGGAACCTGCAAGCACCAGCACCGCGAGAGTCGCGCCGAAGAGAGGTCTGCGCATAGGGTAAGTGTAACGCGGCGGGCGCCTTCCGGCCCAGTCGCGGGGGTGCAGGCTCTCCGCGTGGCGGGTGCCTTGCGGGCTGGCGGGAGCTGGATAAACGCCAGTATCCTGCTGTGGGAAAATATTAGCGTCTTCCACTAACATTTATCTCCTGATCATTGACAATCGTTCCCGGCGTTGGCTATGCTAGCAGTCGTAGGGCGAGACTGCTAAACCGGTCTGCCCGACAGGTTTGCAGTACTGCCAGCCGGTTCCCGGCAGGTATCGCAGTAACGATCCGCTTCAAATTCGATCAAGGAGAATCACGAGTATGGCAAGTGCAAAAACCGCTGCAGCCGCGTCACTGACCCCGCTGCACGATCGCGTCGTTGTGCGCCGCATTGAAGAGGGCGAAACGATTCGCGGCGGCATCATCATCCCCGACTCCGCCAAGGAGAAGCCGCAGGAAGGCGAAGTGATCGCCGTCGGCAAGGGCAAGTCGAACGATGAGGGCAAGGTGTTCCCGCTCGACGTCAAGGCGGGCGATCACGTGCTGTTCGGAAAGTACTCCGGCACCGAGATCAAGATTGACGGCGAAGACTTCTTGATCATGCGGGAAGAAGAGATTCTCGGAATTCTGCACAAGAAGTAAAGGCCCTTCGAGTGTTGTGCGCGCCGCGTGCCGGCCGCGCAGATGCGAAATAACTGATTCAAGTTCAAGCAGATTGAAAGAGGAGAAACAGGTTTATGGCAAAGCAGATTCTGCACGGTGAAGAATCGCGGCAGGCAATTCTGCGCGGAGTAAACGCGCTGGCGGATGCCGTGAAGGTGACCCTGGGACCGAAGGGTCGCAATGTAGTTATTGAGAAGAAGTTCGGCTCCCCGACTATCACCAAG
>JAKAUB010000017.1 GCA_021827845.1 Acidobacteriota bacterium
TCGCAGGACGGCTCGCCTCAAGCATCGCGCATGAGATCAACAACCCGCTCGAAGCCGTCACCAATCTGCTCTATCTGGCGCGCACTTCGGATTCGCCCGAACAGTTGCGGGAATTTCTCGAGACCGCGGAGAGTGAGCTGGCGCGCGTCTCTGAGATCACCACGAATACGCTGAAGTTTTACCGCCAGGGGACACGGCCGGCGCCGGTCAGAATTCCAGAGATTCTTGACTCGGCACTGGCGGTGCACCATCCCCGCCTGGTCGCGGCCGGCATTCAGGTCGAGCGGCGATTTGAGCCCGCGCCTCCCGTGCTCGGCATGTCCGGCGAATTGCGCCAGGTGTTCTCAAACCTGGTCGGAAATGCACTCGATGCCATGCGCTCGGGCGGCCGCCTGATGCTGCATGTCTATGCGTCGCGCGAATACGCGAAAGGTCAGCGACCGGGTGTACGCGTTGCCATCGGCGATACCGGCGCGGGCATTCCCGCAGAGGTGCGGCGACGGGTGCTCGAGCCTTTTGTGACGACCAAAGGAGACACGGGCACCGGGCTGGGATTATGGATCAGCTCGGAGATCATCCACAAACATGGCGGACATCTTTCGCTGAAGAGCCGCACCGGGGAGCCGGGCCGCAGCGGAACCGTCTTCAGCATCTTTCTCCCGCTGGAAGCCAGACCGTCTGCGGATGACTCCGCGTCCCGAGCGGCCGCTGTTCGCTAGTCGCTGAATCCGAATCCAGCCGTCGGTCGCTCTGGCATTCTCCTGTTGTTGTCGAGGAAACATCGACATTCAGAGCGAAGCGAAGAACCCCTGCATTTCGCTTTCATCCGTAATACAGAGGTCTTTCGCTCAGGATGACACCGATCCGGGCGCATGCGCTCCGTACCACTGGGCAAAATTCTCTAGTAGCTGAGATAAAGAGCGCGCGAGACGACCAAAATCGAGCCGCCGATGCATACCAGATCCTCCAGCAGCGCCACCGGCAGATCATGCCAGTGCAGCGAGCGGACCCAGCCCTTGCGAATCTCATAACCGGCGAATGCGCCCAGCACCGCGCCAAGAATGGCCGCCCCGGCGCTCAGAATCCAACTGGCGCCCCAGGTCTGTCCGGCGATCCATCCGCAAAATGCTCCCAGCAGAATGCGTCCCGTCATTCCCAGCGGCTTCAGGCGGCTCGGCGTTTTTGGCAGCTTATCCGCAACCAGCTCCCCGGCCGCGAGGATGGTAAGGACAAGGATGGGCGCCAGATTGTGCAAGAAATACAAACGGCTGCCGAGCATGAAGACATGATGCAGCTTGAGCATCCAGACCAGAACGGTTATCGGCGTGAACGTGCGTAAGCCCGTCAGACCGCCGAGAAGAAGCGCCACCAGTATTACCGGCCAGACATCGTTCGACATCCCCACCTCACTCTGCCAAGCAGTTTTGCCGGGACGGGCGCGGAATTTCGCGGCCAGTTGCGCCGGCAAGTCTCCAGCAAAGGAGTTTAACGCATGGCAGGCGCAGGTTCGCGCAGCCATCCATACAGGGGGAACTGTTCGGCCATTTCGAGCACCTGATGACGAATCTGCGCCAGTTTTGCGCTGTCCGTCCGATGCTCCAGGGCTGCGACGATCCAGCGGGCAATGGTGCGCATCTCCGGTTCGCGCATGCCGCGGGTGGTCAGCGCGGGCGTACCGATGCGGATGCCGCTGGGTTTCAACGGCGGATTGGTGTCGAACGGAATGGCATTTTTATTGACGGTGATGCCGGCCTCACCCAGCGCCTTTTCGGCCTCACTGCCCAGAATGCCTTTGCCAAAGACGTCAATCAGCATCAGGTGCGTATCGGTGCCACCGGAGATGACGCGATACCCTTCCGCCATCATGGCCTCGGCCAGCGCCTTGGCGTTGGCAACAATCTGCGCGGCGTAGTCGCGGAACTCAGGCCGCAGCGCCTCCTGAAACGCAACTGCTTTGGCCGCGATAACGTGCATGAGCGGGCCGCCCTGCTGCCCGGGAAACACGCTGCGGTCAACGGACGCCGCCAGGTCCTGGCGGCAGAGGATCAGGCCGGCGCGCGGGCCGCGCAGGGTCTTATGGGTGGTGGTGGTGACGATGTGCGCATGCGGCACCGGCGAAGGATGCACGCCGCCAGCAACCAGTCCGGCGAAGTGCGCCATGTCGACAACAAAGAAAGCGCCCACGCGGTCGGCAATCTCCCGCATGCGGGCAAAGTCAAAAGTGCGCGGATAGGCGCTGCCGCCGCCGATGATCATCTTCGGCTTTTCGCGCTCGGCGATCGAGGCCAGCTCGTCATAGTCGATGACCTCAGTATCGCGGCGCACACCGTAGCTGGCCACGCGATAGAGCTTGCCGGAAAAGTTCAGCTTGTGGCCGTGCGTCAGATGGCCGCCCATAGCCAGGTCAAGACCCAGAATCGTATCGCCCGGCTGAATGATCGCCATGTACGCTGCGGCGTTGGCCTGCGAGCCGGAATGCGGCTGCACGTTGGCATGTTCGGCACCGAAGAGCTGCTTGGCCCGGTCGCGCGCCAGATTTTCAACGACGTCGGCGTACTCGCACCCGCCGTAGTAGCGCTTGCCCGGATAGCCCTCTGCATATTTGTTGGTGAAGACGGACCCGGCTGCCTCCAGTACCGCGCGGCTGACGAAGTTCTCCGAGGCGATCATCTCGAGGCCATCGTGCTGACGCTGCACTTCATGGTGAATGGCGGCGGCGATTTCAGGGTCAGACTGAGCCAGCGGAAGGTGGGTGCGATCCGTTTCCATAAGCAGATTTTATCGCAGCGGCCATACACCGGGTCGTAGGCGCCGGTCGCTCCGGAAGCGAAGCGGCGCCGGATGCTGCGGAAGAATGGGGTCGATGACCGGCCGCCACTCGATCCGCTGGCTCGCGCGGCTAACGCAGGTGATACACCAGACCGGTGCTGAAGGTGGCAAAGGTCAGGCCGGAGTCGCCGGTGGAGAACAGCCGCGCATACCCGACCTCAACCACACGCCAGTCCAGTTTGCGGTGAACGCGCAGGTCCAGTCCGCCGAGACCCTGCAGCTCAAAGCTGGCGCCCCCATTTTTATTGTTCAACGGAGTGCCAGGAGGAACCGGCGATCCATCTGGAACCGTTTCGCCGATCTGCGAATTTCCCGCGCCGACCAGTCCTTCGAGATAGGGCTGCAGGCGGGCAATCGGCGTCCGGAACGCTACCCGTGGCCCTCCCTGAATCATCAGCAGGGTCTGCGCCGGAGCTCCGCCCAGGCTGTTGCTGCCGTTGGAGCCGGTCTGCAGCGTCATGCGCAGATCGGGTCCAAATTCCAGGGCCTTCAGGTGCGCAAAATTCCGCTCCCGGTATCCGCCGAAGGTAATGCCGTACTCTTCCGGCTGATTGGCCAGGTTAATGCGGCTGCTGCTGAATTCGCCGTAAATGCCCACCTGTGCAGCGGCAGGAAAAACAGCAAACAGAAGAAGCGCTCCCAGAAAAAAATGGACGAGCGCCATTGTCCGGCCCACAGACCCCGCAGAATTCAAACGATCTCCTCCTGCAGGGTTAGACGGCGGCACGCTGCAAAACGTATACGCTACAGCGAATTTCGCTCGCGGTTCCGGCGTTTTCTTTCAACACGAATCTGCGGCAGGCTGCCGCTACAGGTTGAACAGCTCGCGCAGCCGTTTGGTCTGGGCGCGGCTTACGGGAATCTCTGTGTGGCGACGGTCGGCCATGCGCAGCTGATAGCTGGACTTGAACCAGGGGATCACTTCCTGAATGTGGTTGATATTTACCAGAAAGGAGCGGTGCGCCCGCCAGAACAATTCGGGATCCAGCAGTTCCAGCAGCTCCTCCAGCGTGCGGCAGTTGGACTGGCCTTCAATCGTCTGCGTCGCCACGCTGATCGTTCCTTCTTCAATGGAGGCGAAACAGATGTCGCGCTGCTCCACCAGCAGGAGCCGTCCGCCCACCCGCAGCACGATCCGCGACGACGCCCGGGCCGGCGCCTGCTGATTTTCCAGCAGCCGGACTAGCGCATTCAGACGCTCGTCGACTGGCGGTGCGGCAGGCTCCGCAGCGGGGGGTGCGTCCGCCTTCCCGGCTACCGCGGTATTTTCCGCCAGCCGCTGCTTGATTTTGAGCAGGGTCTGCCGCACGCGCGCCTCTTCAAACGGCTTCAGCAGATAGTCGACCGCATTCACTTCAAAGGCACGGACCGCGTAGTGATCGAACGCGGTGGCGAAGACGATGCTGGGCAGCGGGGCCTTGCGCGCCTTGTCCAGCAGCTTTTTCAGCACGGCAAAGCCGTCGAGGCCCGGCATCTGGACGTCAAGAAACACCACGTCGGGCTGGTGCGTGCGAATCAGCTCGACGGCTTCAATGCCGTTCTTCCCCTGGGCGACCACCTGCACGTCGTCCACCCGGCGCAGCAGGTACTCCAGCTCCTGCCGGGCAAGCTGTTCATCGTCAACAATTAAGGCGCGTATGGGCACGGCTGACACCACTGTACCGCAGCGCTGGAAGGAGCGGTGGACGGTATGGGCCTCGGTAGCATTTTCACGGTTGCTGCAGCGCGCGGTTCGTCATACTGCGCGAAGCGAAGAATCCCAGTATTGGCGTTTCTCTGAAATGCAAAGGTCGTTCGCTACGCGCAGAATGACATACGGCGTTGCGCAAGGCACTTTCTACCGATGGGAAAAATGCTTTAGTAGGCGCGCAACTTTGCCGGAGAGTTATCGGTGGCCAGATCGTGCCCGCAGTGGGTGCAGTAGAGGTCGGTGATGCGGACGCTCTCATGGCAGACGCCGCAGTTGGGGGACACCTTATAGGCGCATTGCGGACAGTAGTTGAAGCTGCTTTCCAGTCGCGTGCCGCAGCAGCCGCACTGCGACAGCAACGGCTGGCGCAGCAGGAAATAGATCACCGGCCCGATGCCGCCCTGCAGCACAATGCAGAGCAGAATCCAGAGCCATTTGCCCATGTTGCGGCGCGGCGCATCTTCGCTGATGTAGCCGATCATCAGCATGTACACAGCCACCAGCGCGCCCCAGGAGGCGCCGAAGTAGATATGCACCGCCATGGGAGTGCGATGGTGCTGGTGGAGGACAAAAAAGAAGAGATACTGGATGCCGACAAAGGAGACGAAGGCCAGCGCCACGGACCAGCGCGGGATGAGCTTCAGCTCTTCGCTGACGGAAAACGACGTGCTGGAATCATTGCGTGGCATGGCTTATCGTTCGCTTCTTTTGCAGCTTTTACCGGACCAGCAACGCAAAGCGCGATGCCGTGCCGTGATCGCTGCGGCGGCCGGAGCGGACACGCCGGGCGCCCACAAAGGCAATCACCAGCGCGGCCATCGTAACCGGGAACAGCCATGCGATCACATACAGCAACTGCAGGTCAACGGTCGTGAAAGCGCTCCACCCTTCATCGAGCTGGGTGTGAAACCCACTCCACAGAACCGGCGTGAGCACCAGCAGCAGCAGCGAGAATCCAAGAATAGCCAGCCCGAGCGCGCGGCGAATGCGCTGGCGCCGCTCCTCGAGCGCGATCGCTTCGGTCCGCACGCGGCGCAGCGTGCGGCTGACCATGGCGCGATCCGCCACGGCCCCGACGCTCAGCAGCGCACCGGCCAGCATTGCTTCCTCGGCCGGCTGCGAGGGCGGAAATGACTCTGTGCGATCCATCGGCGTCATGCGTGCACCCCCGGCTCAAGAACGGCCTTCAGGGCGGCCATTCCCCGGTAAAGGCGCGATTTTACCGTAGACAGAGGAGAATGGCTGATTTTTGCGATCTCGTCGAGCGACATCTCTTCATGGAATCGCAGAACGAGCACCTCGCGATAGAGCGGCTCCAGGCTCAACAGCGCGCTGGCCACAACCGCCGCCTTCTCCTGCGACTGAAAATGGTCGAACGGCGACGGCATATCCCCGGCGATTTCGAGCGGCCGGTCGGAGGTTGGGTCGGTCACCTCATCCAGGCTGATGGGTGTGCGCCGGCGCGCCTGATCCAGAATCAGATTGCGGGCGATGGTGAACAGCCAGGTATCGAAGCGCGCGCGGCCACCATATTGGGCGCCCCGTTCCAGAACGCGCACCCAGGTCTCCTGAAAGAAATCCTGCGCTGCGTCCCGGTTGCCGGTCAGAAACAGCAGATAGCGGAACAGCCGATGCTGATAGGTCTCAATCAGCTGATCCATCAGGTCAGGATCGCGGCGGCGCAGGCCGACCGCAATCGCGGCGTTGGCCTCGGCAGCCGTCGCATCCAGCGTAGCTGTGGGATAGGAATTCATCGCACTAGGGTAAGGACGCCCATCCGGCGGAAAAAGACGCGGGCAGGGGCGAAATTTGCCAAAATATCTCCGCCAGGCCGCCAAACGGTACACTTTCTATTATGCAGGTGTTGTACGGTTTCCACGCGGTGGAGGAGGCTGTCCGGTCAGGCGGCCGGCGCGTGGAGGCGGTTCTGATCGCCCAGCGGCGCCCCGATCCCCGGCTGGAGACCCTGCGCCAGGCCTGCGAAGCTGCCGGCATTCCGGTACGCCGCGAATCCCCCGAGCAGTTGACCCGTCTGGCGGGTACCGATGCCCATCAGGGCGTTGCCGCCCGCATCGTACCCCGGAAGTTCGACGCGCTTGAGGATCTGCTGCAACCGACTGGGCGTCCCCACATGCTGCTGGCCCTGGACGGCATTGAAGACCCCCACAATCTGGGAGCTTTGCTGCGCACCGCGGATGGCGCAGGAATGGACGGCGTGGTGCTGCCGGAGCGACGCGCGGCCACGGTGACACCCACCGTGGTGAAGGTGTCGGCCGGCGCAGCGGAGCATGTCCGCATCGCCCGCGTCACCAACCTTGTGCGCGCGCTGGAGGCCATGAAGCGCCAGAACATCTGGAGCGTAGGTCTGGACGAGCGCGGCACCACCGACTATGACGCGTTCGATTTTCGCGGGGACTTTGTGCTGGTGCTCGGCAACGAAGGCAGCGGGCTGCACGATCTGGTGCGCCGGAGCTGCGACCACCTACTGCGCATTCCAATGGCCGGAGGCGTCTCGTCGCTGAATGTCTCGGTCGCGGGAGCGATCGTTATGTTTGAGGCAGCCCGGCAGCGTCGTATGACACAGCCCACTGCCCCGTCCGCCAATCGCGCGAGCCATCGCGCGCCGCGAGGCCTGGGCTCGTGAAGCTTCCTTTCGCTGCTCTGGCGCTGGGTCTTCTGGCGCTCGCTGGCAGTTCTTCCGCCCAGCAATCCTCCGCGCCCGCGCCTCCGTCCGCTGCCGCTGCGTCGCCCACGGTTGAGACCGGCAAGCTGGCGACCGACGCCGAGCGAAATGCGCTGACCTATACCCACTATGATCTGGAACTGCATCTGGATCCGGCCCAGCAGTCGCTCAGCGGGCGCGCTCGTATTATGGTGCGCAATGACAGCGCCGCGCCGCTGTCCCATCTTCCCGTCCAGATATCCTCCGCGCTCCACTGGGACGCCATCAGCATTGCCGGCGCCAACGCACACTTCGCCACCGAGCGCATCGACAGCGATATCGATCACACCGGCGAGCTGACAGAGGCTGTTGTCCCGCTGGCCCAGCCGCTCGCACCCGGCGCCAGCCTTTCGCTGGAGCTGTTCTACTCCGGCGATATTCGTCAGTCCTCGGCCCGGCTGGTTCGTCTGGGTGCGCCCGCAGATATTGCCGCTTCTTCGGAATGGGATGCAGTCAATACGCCGGTGACGGCGCTGCGCGGCTTCGGCAATGTCATCTGGTTTCCGGTGTCTGCCGCGCCGGTGCTTCTGGGGGAAGGCGCGCGCCTGTTCGACGAAATCGGCAAATGGAAGCTGCGGGAGCAGACGGCTGCTCTCTCCATGCGCATCTCGGTCGAGTACACCAGCGACCGCCCCACGGCAGCGTTCCTGAACGGGCATGTGATTCCCGCGCCGCCCGAAGCGGACCCGCTCAAGGTGCCGGCCGCGGGCGTCCCGCAAGCCATCACCTTTACCCTGCCCCGCACCACGGTTGGCTTTGCCCCGCTCAGTCTGTTCGTCGTGGATGCGCCGGTGCAAAAATTCCCCGGCGTCGAAATCTACGGCTCTGACCCCGCCGTGGCCGCGGCCTATAACACCATCGCGCAGACAGATGTTCCGCTGGTGCAGCAGGCCCTGGGCCGCAGGCAGGAACGGCCGATGGTGCTGGCGGCGTTGCCGCAGGCCGGGGATCTCCCTTTTGAGACCGCCAACATTCTGCTGCTGCCGCTGCAGCCCGCGCCGGCGACCGATAGCACAGCGCCGGTTCTGGCCCACATGCTGAGCCACAGCTATTTTGTATCGCCGCGGCCATGGCTGGACGAGGGCGTGGCGCAATGGATCACGCTGTTATGGATTGAGCAACGCGCGGGCCGGGCCGCCGCGATTGCGCAGATGGACTCCCGGCGCGCGGCGCTGGCCATCGCGGAAACCACCGATCCCGGCGTAAACCCCGGGCAGAGTCTGATCGGTGCATGGAGCGACATCTACTATCGCGACAAGGCAGCCGATGTTTTATGGATGCTGCGCGACATGACCAGCCCGCATGCCATGATGCTGGCGCTATCGCAGTACCGCGCCGCGCAGGACCGCGAACCCAGCTATCTGCAGCGGCTGCTCGATAAGGCCTCCGGCAAGGATCTGGAATGGTTCTTTGACGACTGGGTGTATCGCGACCGCGGCCTGCCGGACCTGCACATCAACAACGCGTATAGCCATCCCATCCTCGCCAAAAACGGCACGGGGCTGTCCTATCTGGTCTCGGTCGAGGTGCGCAATGACAGCTTTTGTTCTGCAGAAGTGCCCGTGACAGCCGAGGGAGACACAACACGACGGTCCGGCCGCCTGCTGATTCCCGCACATGGGCAGGCTTCGCTGCGCCTGCTGATCGACAGCCATCCGGCGCGCGTGCTGGTCAATGACGGCAGCGTGCCCGAAGTGCGCACCAGCCATCATGAGCACGCCATCGAACCTGCGCGGTAAGCGGCGCGTTTCAACAGCAGCTCCCCTGGAGTATTTTTCCGGTTAGTAGAAAGCTCAGCTACATCGCCGGATGTCATCCTGAGCGAAGCGAATGACCTCTGTATTTCTCTTGCAGCAAAAAGCCAATACCCGGATTCTTCGCTTCGCTCAGAATGACGGACCTTACTCTACGGCAGCAGTACTCTACGGTAGCCGTGAAAATGCGATCGCGCAGAAAAGCTTTCCTGTTCGGTTTGTCATTCCCGCAGGGAATCTGCTTTTGCGGGTGCTGTTCCTACTGCGGCTGCTGTTATTTGCAAAGGAGGCCAATACCCGGATTCTTCGCTTCGCTCAGAATGACCGACCTTACTCTTCGGCAGTAGTGAAAATGCAGTCGCGGGGATGGCAACACGAAAGGCAAGGGCAACAGCAAAGGAAGTTCCCCTGCGGGAATGACAGAAAGAAGAATGCCAGCAGGAGAGACGTTTCAGGCTGTGGCTGCGGGCTGCTGGCGGCCTTGAATCTCGATGTAGATGTTGACCAGCGAGAGCGCAGCCGGCGTCATTCCAGGAATCCGGCTGGCCTGTCCGATGGTGGCTGGCCGCACGCGCAGCAGCTTTTCCTGCATCTCCCGCGAAAGCCCGCTGACGGTCTGGTAGTCGAACCACGCAGGAATGGTCCGCTCCTCGGCGCTCTTCATCCGCTCAATCGATTTGCGCTGCAGGTCGAGATAGCCGGCGTACTTGATCTCTGTTTCAACCGCTTTCCGCTCGCTGCGCAGATGCGCTGGCAGCAGCGATCCGTCAGCCGCAGCCCCATAGGGTGCGAGTTCTGGCTGGGCTGCGATGGCTTCGCGCAAAACCGGCAGAAGACTTTCCAGCGTGATGCCCGGACGCTTCAGCAGTTGCGCGCAGGTCATCCCGGCGGCGCCGCTCAGGTGGGGCTCCACCTCCGGGTTGGCGGCGATGAGCTGTGCCAGATCCGGCTTATGGGTAGCGAGCAGGCGCGTAAGAACCTGCATGCGATGCTGCTTCGCGGAGTATTCACTCCAGGATTCGTCGCTGATGAGCCCCAGTTGGCGGCCATATGGCGTCAGCCGGCGGTCGGCGTTATCGATCCGCAGGTGCAGGCGATACTCCGCACGCGAGGTAAACATGCGGTACGGTTCGTTGGTGCCGTTGCTGATCAGATCGTCAATCAGAATGCCGGTGTAGGCCTCGCTGCGCGCCAGCACAAACGGCGGCTCACCCTTTACATGCAGCGCGGCGTTGATGCCGGCCATCAGGCCCTGACACGCGGCCTCCTCATAGCCGGAGGTGCCGTTGATCTGCCCCGCCAGATAGAGTCCGCGAATGCTCTTGACCGACAGCGCGTGATCGAGTTCGGTGGCGTCAATCGCGTCGTACTCAATGGCATAGCCGGGCCGCAGCATCTCCGCCTGGTCCAGACCGGGGATGGAGCGCAGCACCGCGGCCTGCACATCCATCGGCAGCGACGTGGACATGCCGTTGACGTAGACCTCATGCGTATTCAGTCCTTCCGGCTCCAGAAACAACTGGTGCTGCGCCTTGTCCGGGAAGCGGATTACTTTGTCCTCGATCGACGGACAGTAGCGCGGCCCCGTGGCCTGAATGCGGCCGGAATACATGGGCGAGCGGTGGACGTTGTCGCGGATGATGGCCAGCGTCTCCGGCGTGGTGAAGGCGATGTGGCAGGCGATCTGCGGCTGGGCGATGGTTTTGGTGCGAAAGCTGAAGGGCGTCGGCTCGGGGTCGCCGGGCTGCTCCTGAAACTTTGTCCAGTCGATAGTGCGGCCGTCCAGCCGCGGCGGCGTGCCGGTCTTCAACCGGCAGTGGCGCAGGCCCAGTGCCTTGAGGGACTCGCCAAGATGGATGGCTGCCGGCTCTCCGCTGCGGCCGGCGGAGTAGTTCTCCTCCCCGCAATGGATGAGGCCATTGAGAAATGTTCCCGTAGTGATGACGGTGGCTGGTGCGTAGACCAGGCGGCCATCGCGCAGCTTTACACCTTGCACTCCGCGGGCGGGTTCACCCGGTTGCGCGCCTGCGCGCGGCTCGACGATCAGGCCGACAACCTCCGCCTGCTTGATGAAAAGATTCGGCTGCGCCTCCAGCACCTGCCGCATCTTTGTGCGGTACTGTTGCTTGTCGCATTGCGCACGGGGCGACCACACGGCCGGTCCGCGCGAGGTGTTCAGCAGGCGGAACTGGATGCCGACAGCGTCGGCGACCTCGCCCATGACGCCGCCGAGCGCATCCACCTCCCGCACCAGATGACCCTTGGCAATGCCGCCAACCGCAGGATTGCAGGACATCTGCGCGATCAGATCGAGATTCAGCGCGAACAGTGCCGTGCGCAGCCCCATGCGTGCGCCAGCCATCGCGGCCTCGCAACCGGCGTGGCCGCCGCCCACGACGATCAGATCGTATTGTTCTGTGAATGCCATGGGCCTGATCTTCAATTTTACCGTTCCAAGATGACACCGGGGATGGCTGCCGGGCGCAGAGCTGGGCACACCGGCAGAACGATACACTGCAGCCATGGCGACACACTTTACGCCAGAGGCGCTGAAGTTTCTGCGCGGGCTGGCACGCAATAACAATCGGGACTGGTTTGAGGCGCGCCGCAGTATCTATGAAAACGAGCTGAAGACCCCGATGCTGGCGCTGATTGCAGCCATCAACGGCGAGTTGGCAGAGTTTGCGCCGCAGCATATCCGTCCCCCGCATAAGACGATGTTCCGCATCTACCGGGACACGCGGTTCGCAACCGACAAGTCGCCGTACAAGAAGCATATTTCCGCATGGTTTGCGCGTACGGGCTTGCCTTCGAAATCCGGCGGCGGCTTCTACTTTCACCTCTCAGCCAAGGAGCTGATCGTTGCGGCGGGCTGCTACATGCCAGAGCCCGAACAGCTTCTCGCGATCCGCAACTATCTGGCGGAGCACCACGCCGAATATCGCCGCATCCTGGCCAATGCCCGGCTCAAGCGGCTGATGGGCGAGTTTGACGGCGAGCGTATGGCGCGGGTGCCCAAGGGCTTCGCCAAGGATCATCCAGCCGCGGATCTGATCGCCTGCCGCAAGTGGGGCGTCTCGGCTACGCTGGCGCCGGAGCTTGCGCTTTCGCCCGGCCTGCAGAAGGAGCTGGTGTCGCGGTTTCGTACTGCGTTACCCCTGGTGAACTTTTTGAATGCGCCACTGCTCACTGCTCCGATACAATCGCGCAAGATACCCACAACTATTTCCCCCATGCAACGTTTGCTGTAGGTGAAGTTCGTTTCCGGAGCTTCACGGACGTTGCGAGGGCTTGAGGCTTGGCCCTCAGGAGGTACGCTATGCGTTCCGTCCGTTATCTCGCAGTGCTGGCAGTTCTTTTTCTTGCAGTACCCGCTTCCCACGCACAGGTCTCCTTTGCCATAGGAATCGGCGGCCCTCCGTACGCCGGTTATTACGGTCCGCCTGCGTGTCCTTATGGGTACTACAGCTACTACCCCTACGCGTGCGCGCCTTATGGCTACTACGGCCCGCAATGGTTCAACGGCGGCGTCTTTATCGGCGCAGGTCCGTGGTACGGGCGGGGTTGGGGCGAGTGGGGCGACGGCCGCTGGGGTGGCTGGGAAGGGCGCGAAGGATGGCAGGGTGGTCCCGGCTGGCGCGGCGGCCCGGGCTGGCACGGTGACCGTGGCGGGCGCTACTTTGCCGGAGCGCGCGGCGGTGACTTCCATGGCGGTGGACCGGGCGGCGGATGGCACGGTGGCGGCCATGGCGGCGGATGGCACGGCGGTGGACGCGGCCGGCATTAACGAAGGTTACAGAGTGTGAATCGGCGGCTGCCTGCTCCTTGGCAGCCGCTTTTCTTGCTGGGGAGACGCAGATCGGATGCGAATCGCAATCGTATAATCACCGGATGGCAGCCGTCCCTTTAGTTGGAGTCGTAATGGGCAGCAAGAGCGATTATGAGACGCTGCAGCCCGCGATCGATCTGCTTCACGAGTTTTCTGTCCCCCACGAAGCGCGCGTGGTTTCTGCGCACCGCACCCCAGACTGGCTCTTTGAATACGCCACTACGGCCGAACAGCGCGGCCTGCGGGTATTAATCGCCGGAGCCGGCGGCGCGGCGCATCTGCCGGGCATGATGGCCGCCAAGACGCATCTGCCCGTTCTCGGCGTGCCGATCCCTGCCACTATGCTGGCTGGCGTCGATTCGCTGCTCTCGATTGTGCAGATGCCGAAGGGCGTTCCCGTGGGCACGCTGGCGATTGGCAAGCCGGGCGCGGCCAACGCCGCACTGCTGGCCATCTCCATCCTGGCGCTGGAAGATCGCTCGCTGCGGGACCGCCTGTGTGTGTGGCGCGCGGCGCGCACCGCCGAGGTGCTGGAGCAGGAGCTGCCCGGAACGCCCGCTCGAGGAGCGTCGCCGCATGCCGCACGATAAGACAGACGCCGCGGTCATTTTGCCGGGGGCAACCATCGGCATCCTGGGCGGCGGGCAACTGGGCCGCATGATGGCCATGGCCGCCCGTTCGCTGGGCTACCGCATCCAGGTGCTCGATCCCGATCCCTCCTGCCCGGCGCGCTTCGTCGTGGATGCCTGCTTTGAGGCTGCATGGAATGACGCCCGCGCGGCAGCCGACCTGGCGCGTGGCTCCGATGTGGTGACGCTGGAGATTGAGCAGATCGCCATCGCCTCTCTGGAAGCAGCGGCGAAGTATGCGCCCGTCCGGCCCGGTGCAGCGATGCTGCATATTATCCAGGATCGTATCCGGCAGAAGGAATGGCTGGCAGCTCAAGGGCTTCCGCTGGGCGACTGGCGTGCGGCCCGCACGGTGGAGGAGTTCCGCGCAGCAGTGCTCGCGGTCGGCGGCCGCTGTTTCATCAAGAGCGCGCAGGGCGGCTACGACGGCCGCAGCCAGGCAAAACTCGGGTTTACCGGGGAGCCAACGCCGGCGGAGATCGACGAAGCGTGGCGTTCGCTGGGCGAGCGTCCGGTGGTCGTCGAACAGGCGCTCGATCTCGAAAAAGAAATCTCCGTCATGGTGGCGCGTTCGCCGCGCGGCGAAGTGAAGGTGTATCCCCCGGCCGAGAATCACCACGAGCGGCAGATTCTGGTGTGGAGCGCGATCCCGGCCGGCGTGCCGCCCCAGATGGTGGACCAGGCGCAGGCCATGGCGCGGACCATCGCTGAGGCTTTCGTGCTGGAAGGGCTGCTGGCGGTTGAGATGTTTATGACGCGCGACGGCCGGCTGCTGGTGAACGAGCTCGCGCCCCGCCCGCACAATAGCTATCACGCCAGCGAACGCGCCTGCACCACCAGCCAGTTTGAGCAGGCCATTCGCGCTGCCTGCAACCTGCCACTGGGCGCTGTGGATGTCATTCAGCCTGCGGCCATCGTTAACCTGCTGGGCGATGTGTGGCTGGAGGCAGACCCGGCGACAGGTCCGCGCTTCGATCGGGCGCTGGCATTTGGCGGCGTGCGCGTCCATCTTTACGAAAAGCACGTACCGCGCCCCGGCCGCAAGATGGGCCATCTGTCGGCCACGGCGAGCACTGCGCGCGAAGCCGTCGAGCTGGTGCAGCGCGCGCGGGCCGCACTCTGAACACTCCCATGAACTCCCCTGCGCCCGCTCGACAGCCAGGCATGCGGCGGCCAGCGTGGCTGCGACTGTCGCACGAGCACACAGCATTTTCGGCAACGCTGCTGCTGATGGTTTCTGCAGCGCTTTCGCGTGTCATCGGACTGGTGCGCGTGAAGGTGATTGCGTACCTGTTTGGCGCCGGCTCGTTAACCGACGCCTATAGCGCCGCGTTTCAACTGCCGGACATGCTGACGTATCTGCTGGTCGGTGGAACAGCGTCCGTCACGTTCATCACAATTCTGAGCCGCTATCGCGAGCAGGGCCGCGAGCACGAAGGCGAGCAGGTGCTCTCGGTCATTTTGAGCTTCATGCTGCTGGTGCTGGGCACGGCGGTGGTTCTGGGTGAGATCTTCGCGCCCTGGTATACGCGGGCGTTCTTCCCAGGCTTTGACGCAGAAAAGGCCGCGCTGTGCACGCACATGACGCGCATCCTGCTGCCGGCGCAGTTGTGTTTTCTGGCCGGTGGTGTGCTGGGCGCCGTGCTGATGGTGCGCAAGCAGTTCGCCTGGC
>JAKAUB010000253.1 GCA_021827845.1 Acidobacteriota bacterium
CCCGGTGTTCACCTGGTACCAGGCGCGCGCTGGCCAGCAGTTTGTGCTGGCGCTGGGCACAGACCGCATCCGCGCTTACGGGCTGGACCGCCAGCAGCGGCTCAAGGAATATCTGCGGGCAGCGGGAGTCGCCGCAACCGGCGGCGACGCGCAGCACGGCGCGTTTCTGGTCGTGCGCCATCCGCAGGCCATGCCGCTTGCGCAACGGATGAAGTCTCTGGGCGTTCGTGCCGACGCACGCGCCGAATATCTGCGGCTATGCCCGGATGTCTTAACGCGGGACGCAGAGATGCGGCGCGTAGCCGAAGTTGTGGCGCAGGCGATGGCAGGGTAAGGCGCTTCCAGCACTTTCACGATTGCTGAAGATTGAATTGAGTCATTCTGAGCGAAGCAAAGAATCCGGGCATTGGCCTTTTCTTTGAAATGCAAAAGAACCTTTGCAGCGCTCAGGATGACATACTGTGAGGCACACGCACTTTCTCCCAATGGGAAAAATGCTCTAGCCTGCTACAGGAAAGGCAGCAAGCCCTTGCGTCCGGATTTGCATCTCTCTGGAAGCGTTCAAAACTTTGGAGGTATCCATGCATTCCCCCGCCAGCGGATCTCCGCGCGTCCCACTCACGATCGATCAGCGGCCGCTGCCAGAGGGCGCGCGCGTCGTCGGGCCTACGCCCGCCACAACACCCATCCGCATCTCCATCATCGTCAAGCGCAAAAATCCACTGCGCCTCAGCGAGCTGAACGGCCGGCAGATTTCGCGCGAGGAGTTTGCCGCCCGCTACGCCGCCGATCCCGCCACATTCGATCTGCTGCGCAGCTTTGCGCAGGAGCACGGACTGGCCGTCGATGAAACCTCCTCCAGCCTCACCCGCCGCACCATGGTGCTTTACGGTACGGCGGAGCAGATGCGCAATGCGTTTGAGATTGGCCTGCAGGAGATCGATCACCAGGGGCAGTCCTACCGGGCGCGCACAGGAACGCCCACAATGCCACGGGAATGCGCCAACCTGGTTGAAGCAGTACTGGGATTCGATACGCAGCCGCAGGCGCGCGCCCACTACCGCCGTCTTCGAGACCTGGAACACCTGAAAAATCTTCGGCCCGCTGCCGCCGGAACGCAGGCCTACTATCCCCGGCAGGTGGCGCAGATCTATCAGTTTCCCACTGGCGCCACCGGGGCAGGCCAGACAATCGGCATCATCGAGTTAGGCGGCGGCTACACCACCACCGACGTGCAGCAGTATTTCCAGAACCAGGGCCTGACGCCGCCATCCGTCGTCGCCGTCTCCGTCGATAGCGGAGCCAACGCGCCCAGCAATCCGAACGGCCCGGACAGCGAAGTGATGCTCGACATTGAAGTCGCCGCAAGCGTCGCCCCGGCAGCAGCCATCGCCGTCTACTTTGCGCCCAACACCGATCAGGGCTTTCTCGATGCGCTGACCACCGCCATCCACGACACCACCAATCATCCTTCGATCATCTCGATCAGCTGGGGCGGACCAGAGTCTACCTGGACCTCATCGGCCATGACCGCCATGGACGACGCCTGTCAGTCCGCCGCGGCTCTGGGTGTAAGCATTACGGTTGCGGCTGGCGACAGCGGCTCGACGGACGGCGTCAGTGACGGCGCAAATCACGTCGACTTCCCTGCCTCCAGCCCGCATGTGCTGGCCTGCGGCGGTACAGAGATCACGACCAGCGGCAGCACTCTCGTGAGTGAAGTGGTGTGGAACGACGAGGCGCAGGGTGGCGGCGCGACCGGCGGCGGTGTCAGCGCTGTGTTTCCGTTGCCTTCATGGCAGGCGAACGCAAACGTGCCTGCGCCTGCGACCAGCAACGGCGGCCGCGGTGTTCCCGATGTCGCCGGCGATGCAGCTCCTGAAACCGGATACGAGATTCAGGTGGATGGGCAGTCGGAAGTCGTCGGCGGCACCAGCGCGGTTGCACCGCTGTGGGCGGGGCTCATCGCACTACTCAATCAGCAATTGGGCAAGCCGCTCGGCTTCCTCAATCCGCTGCTGTATCCGCTCGTGGGAACCACTGCATTCCACGACATTACGCAGGGCAACAATGGCGCCTACAGTGCCGGGCCAGGATGGGATGCATGCACCGGGCTCGGTTCGCCGGACGGAACCGCGCTGCTGCAGGCGTTGAAGAACGGCTGATCGCCGATTGCAGGCCGCCATTTACGCGGGCTCTAGCACCGCTGTTGTAGGATCGAAGCAACTTTGGACGAGCGATTCGCAACCCGCGTGGAAGCCGATCCGGCGATGCCCGCATCGCCAGACAATGCTGCCTCGTATAAAGGTACGAACGCTTCCGGCACCAACCGGCTGCCGTTGTGCGTTGATCTCGATGGCACGCTGATCAAGTCTGACACCTTGCTGGACGCTCTGTGCACGGTCGCGCGCGTGCAGCCCTCCGCGCTGCTGCGCTTGCCGGGCTGGCTGCTGCGCGGCAAAGCTGCCGTCAAATACGAACTTCTCACCCGCGCCCATCTCGATGCCGCGCAGTTGCCCTATAACGAATCCCTGGTCGTATACCTGCGGGAACAGGCGGCTCTTGGCCGCCCCTTATATCTGACGACCGGCGCCGATCAGTCGCTGGCCATTCACGTTGCTCAGCATCTGGGGATCTTTACCGGCGTGCTGGCTAGTGATGGCGCCGCCAACCTGACGGGTTCGCGTAAGCTGGAACGCATTCGCTCGGAGTTCGCCGGGGAAGCATTCGCTTACGTCGGCAATAGCCGCGCAGATTTACCATTGCTCCACGCCGCCGCGCAGCCCATGCTGGCCAATCCCACACTGCCCCTGGCGGCGACGCTGCCGGCGCAGAAGCTCGCAATTGCCCGCGTGTTTCGCGACCGCGCACCGTTGCGCAAAACACTTCGCCGCACCATCCGCGCACACCAGTGGGCGAAAAACGTTCTTATCTTTTTGCCCTTGCTGCTGGCGCACAATCTGGGCCCGGCAAAACTGCTCGCGGCGCTGATCGCCTTTTTCAGCTTCAGCCTCACAGCCTCCAGCACCTATATTCTCAATGACCTTCTCGATCTCTCGAGCGATCGCGCCCACCCGACCAAGCGCCGCCGCCCACTCGCTGCCGGAGACATGCCCGTGCTGGCTGCAATGGCACTCGGTCTCGCGCTGTTTGCCGCGGGCATCGCGCTGGCGCTGCTGCTGCCTGCCTCCTTCCTCGGCTGGCTGCTCGTCTACTGCGTCGTCACGCTGGCCTACTCGCTCTACTGCAAGCGCGTCGTCATCGTGGATGTCATTATCCTGTCGGCGCTCTACGCGCTGCGCATTCTGGCCGGTGCGGCGGCCACTGGGGTTCCAGTGTCAGACTGGATGGCCGGGTTCGCCATCTTTTTCTTCTTCAGCCTGGCGCTGGTCAAACGCTTCAGCGAGCTGGAAAATCTGCGTGCCCGCGGCGCCACCCAAAGCAGCGGCCGCGGCTACATGGTGCATGACATGGAGCAGTTGCGCGCCTTCGGCACCTCCAGCGCCTTCGCGTCCATCATCGTCTTCGCGCTCTATATCAATAATCCTGAAGTGCGGCTGCTCTACCACCACGCCGGACGGCTGTGGCTTATGACACCGCTTCTGATTGGCTGGCTCAGCCGCATCTGGCTGCGGGCCTCCCGCGGACAGATGAACGAGGACCCGGTGATCTTTGCTCTGACCGATCCCGCCAGCCTCCTGGTAGGCGTCGCCATGTTTCTGGTCGCGCTCTCCGCCGCTATTTAGCGGCACCCGGAACCACTTCCCGGCTCGACACAACGCATGGAGCATCCGTCGATACATTTGCAGCGCGAACCACGCGCTGCCCGTAACCTGCAGATGAGGCGGTGAAAAGATCACTGCCACGATGGCAGCCAAATGCCTCGTTCATCAATCCAACCTGGATGCGCTATGCGCCGTCGCATCGTGGGGTTCCCACCAAGGGCGGCGCCTGCAGCGCGTATCTTGTCCTAGGGGAGCAAACGGCTCGCGAAGATGGGTATGTCTGAAGTGAATCTGTTTTCCGGGCCTGGCGAGATGGCCCGCCTCATGCGTTCCCTGGACTGGCGCGCCTCCCCTCTGGGAGATCCCGATCATTGGCCGCGTTCCCTGCGCGTCGCCATTCGCATTCTGCTGGGCAGCGGATACCCCATGTACATTGCCTGGGGTCCGGAGTTCATTCAGTTCTACAACGACGCCTATCGCCCCATCCTTGGCCGGCTGAAGCATCCGGGCGCGCTCGGCAGCGGAACGCCGCAGACGTTTCCTGAGCTGTGGACGTTCATCGGTCCCATGTTTCACCGCGTTCTGGAAGAAGGCCAGGACACGACACTGCACCGACAGGCCCTCTTTCTCAATCGCAACGGGTACCTCGAAGAGTGCTATTACGACCTTTCCTACAGCCCGATCCCTGCCGATGATCTCGGCAAGGTTGGGGGCGTGCTCGTCACCTGTACAGAAGTCACCAATGCAGTACTCGATCAGCGTCGCCTCCAGACGGTGCGCGATCTGGGCGCGATTCATCCGCAGGCGCACACAGCGGAAGCCGTCTGTCACGCTGCTGCGGAAGTCCTCGCACAAAATCAATTGGACTTTCCCTTCGCGGCGATCTATCGGATGGCGCCCGATGGCCGTTCCGTCACGCTCGCCGCTGTCTCCGGGGCCGCTCCCGGCGATCCCGCATGTCCGCTGGTGCTTCCAATCTCGAATGAGGCTGTTTGGCCGGTAGAACGCGCCCTCACCGCTTCCTCGCTTGTACACGTTTCCGCTCTCAGCGAACGCTTCCCATCCCTGCCGCCAGGCCCGTGGCCGGAACCGCCGCAGGAGGCTGCGCTGATTCCGTTCACTGCAACCTCGGCGCAACCCGTTGGCTTCCTGCTGGCCGGCATCAGCGCACGCAAGCAACTCGATGCAGCGATGGAGCAGTTTCTCGTCCGTTGTGCGGACGCCATCGGCGGCCGGCTGGCAAATGCAAGTGCGTATGAAGATGCCCGGCGCCGCGCGGAATCGCTGGCCGAACTGGATCGCGCCAAGACGGTGTTCTTCAGCAATATCAGTCACGAATTTCGCACGCCGCTCACGCTCATCGCCAGTCCGCTGGATGACCTGGCGGCGTCCACTACCTTAAGTGAAGGCGACCAGGATCGAGTGGCGCTGGCGCAACGCAACGTAGCTCGCTTGCACCGGCTGGTAAATAACCTTCTGGATTTTTCGCGCATTGAGGCGGGTCGCGTCAACGCCACCTTCGAGCCCGTCGACCTTGCTTCCTTCACCGCGGAATTGGCCAGTGGCTTTCAATCGACGTTTGAGAAGGCGGGCATTACGCTTTCCGTTCACGCCGCGCCGATTGCGGAACCCATCTTCGTCGACCGGGATATGTGGGAGAAGATCGTGCTCAACCTTCTCTCCAATGCGTTCAAATTCACCTTTACAGGCGGTGTCTCCGTCTCTGTGATTGAAAACGCTGGAACCGTGGAGGTTCGAGTCGCAGATTCCGGCGTCGGCATTCCCGCTTCCGAGCTGCCGCGCCTCTTTCAACGCTTCCATCGCATTGAAGGCACGCGAGGCAGAAGCTACGAGGGCACCGGCATCGGGCTGGCTCTGGTGCAGGAACTGGTCAGAATTCACGATGGCACCGTTTCGGTCGTCAGCCAGGAAGGTTCCGGGACGCAGTTCACCATCACGCTGAAAAAGGGGAGCTCGCATCTTGACCCGAGGCAGGTTCTGCACACCCCGGCGGATCGTGCGCGCCCCCTCCGCGTGGAAGGTTTTGTCTCCGAAGCCCTGCGCTGGATTGATGCGCCGGCAGAGCCAGTCCCGGCGGACATTCTGCCGCTGCAGGCAGACGCAATGGACGCGTCCGAAGCGCATCCATCGCGCAAGCGCTATCGGGTTCTGGTCGTGGATGACAACGCGGATATGCGGCACTATCTGCAGCGCCTGCTCGAGCAGTACTTTGACGTCGCGCTTGCGTCCAATGGCCAGACGGCGCTCCGCCAGATTCACGCAGCCTGCCCTGACCTGGTCCTGACCGATGCGATGATGCCAGTGATGGACGGATACGGTCTTCTGCGGGAGATTCGTGCGACACCTGCCATCGCCAGTCTTCCCGTCATTATGGTTTCGGCGCGCGCAGGAACAGAGCGCGAGATTGAAGGCCGCGAGGCCGGTGCCGACGACTACGTGAGCAAGCCGTTCGCCGCCCGCGAACTGGTTACGCGAATCCGGTCGGTCCTGAAGATCGCCGAGATTCGCGCCGCCAGCGATGCCGCTCTGAAGGAAAGCGATGCGCGTTCGCGGCAAATTCTGGAACGGACCTCCGACGCAGTTTTTGTCCTGGATCGAAATTGGCGCTTCTCGTATTTGAATGGCAACGCGGTCGCGCTGATCGCTGATCGCCGCGATCTGCTGGGGAAAAACGTGTGGGAGGAGTTCCCGGATGCGGTCGGTACCGAATTCTGGCGTCAGTACCATCGCGTGATGGAAGAAGGCGTCAGCGTCAAATTCAATGAATACTATCCGCATCCCCTCGACCGATGGTTTGAGGTCAACGCCTATCCCACGGAAGATGGCATGGCGGCATTCTTTCGTGACGTCACCGCCAAGTTGAAGGCGGAGGAGGCGCTGCTGCAAAGCGAAAAGCTGGCGGCCGTCGGTAGACTCGCATCCTCCATCGCGCATGAAATCAACAATCCGCTGGAGGCGATCACCAATCTTCTGTACCTGATGCAAGCCGATCCGTCGATGACCGCGGAGACGCGCGGGTATCTGCAAACCGCGCAGTCAGAGATCGCGCGCATCTCGCATATCGCCACGCAAACGCTGCGCTTTCATCGGCAGAGCAACGATCTTATTCCGATCCGTGTGTCTGAAGTCCTCGATTCTGTAATCTCGCTCTTCACCTCCAGACTCGCCTCCGCAGAGGTTTCCATCGAGCGCCAGTATCGCTCCGACAGCATTGTCTCCGGCTATCCCGGAGAACTGCGCCAGGTCTTCTCAAACCTGTTGCGCAACGCCATTGAGGCGGCCACCGGCTCACACAGGATCATTGTGCGGGAACGCTTCGCGACGCATCCTCTCACGGGAGAAGCGGGCGTCCGCATCACATTTGCAGATTCAGGTTCGGGAATCAGCCGAAGCCTCCAGGGCAGATTGTTTGAGCCCTTCTTCAGCACCAAGCCCGCGACCGGCACGGGCCTGGGCCTCTGGGTCAGCAAGCAGATCATCGACAAACACCGGGGCACGATGCACGTGCGGTCTGCAACCGATGCGCCGCGGCGCGGCACAGTCTTCTCCATCTTTCTGCCGGAGGATGGATCTTGGCACGCAACCGGGAGCAATCCGCCTTCTGCCGACTCCAGGCGATCGATTTACTGACCTCGATTCCCGCCGGGTACAAAGCGTCGCACCAAAGCGATTCGAAGTTGCATTGCCATTCGGAACCAAGCGCCGGCAGGATGGCTACGACAGGCTACCTGGGTCTAAGGTTCCTAAACGCTCACGTTTCGCTTCGCAAATGCTGGTCTCACGTACCCTTTGATCGTGGCGTGCGGTTTATCCGATGCTTGCAGCGGTGTGACGCGATTCTCACCCACAGAATCGGGCGCGATAATCGGCTAGCGCTCCGCGTCGAAGTCCTCTTGTCCGGCTTCCGCGCGCCGCAATGCCGCACACATCCCTTCCGGATCGCTGCCATTTCGCAGGCCCAGATAGAGCTGTGAGTTTTCGCCGCGCTATGCGGAGTCCAACGGACAACCCTGCCAGCATTCTGGCAAGGTTGTCCCATCGCCGCTCGCGCGGTTCTGCGGCGGCCTAGAGTCCGCTGCTGGTGGGGTGTTTCGCCTGGCGCGCGTTGTAGGCGTCAAAGTCCGCCTGGTTCTGGAAGTAAACGACAGACCCCTTCGCGTCCTTGCCGACTACAGCCTTCGACTTGTCCACCTTCTTGCCGGAGATCGGGTCAGTCGCATAGCGGCTGGAGGCATCGGTCTTCAGCGTGTGGCGGCACATGTCGCAGCAGCCGTAATAGGTGCGGCCCTTTACCGTCACCGGCAGTTGCGGCTTGCTGTACGCCTTGTTGGTAATCATGCAGATCATCCGCTTGTTCACCGGCGTCACCGGGCCGGATGCCGGCGGTGCGGATGTCATGTGCATCCCCGTGTCGCCCTTGTCCGCACTTTTTGTCATCTGCATGCTGCTGCCGGCCTTGGCTGGGGCCTGCTGCTGCGCAACCAGCGCAGCCGGCGCGCATACCAGACATGCGGCCGTGACGAACGTAAAGAGGAAAGTCCGATTCATAAACGATTGGCTCCGCTGGAAAGTATCCTTCCCCAGCATACGAGCCTGCGAGGAAAGTTTCGACCCGCGCCCTGGCGTCCACCCGGCGACAGGCCAATCAAATCCCGGCAAACCACGCATAGCCGCCTTCGGGGGAGGCCGAACCCATCCCCTTGCCGAACGCCTTCATGGAATCCGTCACCGTAATGCGATTTAGAAATTTAATGTTCTTGTAGCCGATCTGCAGCGGCACCCGCATCCGCAGCGGGCCACCAAAAGCCACCGGCAGATCGCCGTTGTTCATGCCCATCGTCAGAATCGTCTGCGGATGCGTCGCTTCATGCATATCCAGACTGTCCCACTGCGTCGGCTCCACGCTGAAGTACGCAGCATAACGCGCCTGCGGCAACACACCCACCTCGCGCAGCACATGGTGCAGCGGCGTGCCAATCCATTCCGCGATATACGACCAGCCCTCTTCGCAGGAGACCTCGGTAATCTGGCTCTCGATCGGCATGCTTTTCAGGTCCGCCAGCGAGAAGGACGCTGGGTGTCGCACCAGTCCATCCACCGTCAGCCGCCAGTCACTAAATCCGATGGCCTGCGAGTGTTTGAACGCATCCGTCGGCGGCGCAATTGGCACCGCAAAAGGGTTGGCGGAGATCATGCTGCGCGGAAACTCCCGCGCCAGCGTGTGGCGCGTCAGCAGACTTTGCGTGGCGTAAGTCAGCGTCTCACCGGGGCCGAAGATGCCGCCAGCGTCCGGCGGCACCAGTCCAAAATTGTGCGCCAGGCGATCGGCCACGGCAAAACCGGCCAACCCTGCCGTAGTGGCCAGACCGGCCTTCAACAACCGGCGGCGGGAGATTGTGCTCATGGCTTCTCCTCCCCGGGCACAGAGCCCGAACGTCCAACAATCATTGCGCGCGTGCGCGGCCAAAAGCCAGCCAGCGTCACCATGCCGACATGCCCGGCAACAAACAGCACCAGCAGCAGCGTAACCAGAAAGTGCAGCGTGCGTGCGCTTTGCCGTCCCCCCAGCAGGTTGGCCGCGGCCGGCACCGCTGCTGTGAACGAGGGCGACATCGCCAGCCCGGTCCACACCATCAGCGGAAACAACACGAAGACCACCGTCAGATAGGTCACCCGTTGCAGCGCGTTATAGGTGTGCGCATCGCTTGCGGCATTGCGCTGTCCTAATAGATACGCGCGCACCGCGCGATAGAAACCGCCCGCCGAGCGCTCCCCGCGCACCGGCACCAGATCGCGCAGAAAGTGTCCGCGCGCCAGCCCCCACAGCACATACACCGCGCCCGTCAGCACCAGCAGCCAGGCCGCCTCAAAATGCAGATAGCGCCCCCAGCCATTCCCATCCGGCATCGCGGTGCCAAAGCCGTTATTCACCCATGGGCGGGAGGTCGGCAGCGGCAGCGAAAACAGCGCATGCATATTCGGGTTGCCGCTCTCGCCCCAGTAGAACCGCGGGTGCGACAGGAGGATCTCCGCGCCGGTCACCAGCAGCGCCAAAAACGCAATCACCGTCAGCCAATGCGTCACACGCACCACCGCCGCATGGCGCGGCGCCTTTGTCACCACGGGCGTGGGTGCTGTAACCACGGCGGCAGTGTAGCAGGTGCATCGCGACCAGCGAGCGCAAGCGGTGGGCTCAGCGGGCGCGGGCTTTGGCGCCTACGGAATCCACAGGATCGAAGTATTCTTCATAACGGATTGGCCTCGCTGGAGATACTCTTCTCCGGCGTCCGAGCTTGCACTGGACCTTTCGCGCCGCGTCCGCTCCGGTGGCTCCAAAGGCCCGCAAGCTGTAGTGCGATCGCAACGCCCGCACACGCGGCGAGCACGGCGATCCACCAGGGCTTCTGCGTCTCAATCGCCTGGTAGCCAAATCCGTGAAACGCCGCCAGAGCAAACACTGCATAATTCCAGCGCTGCAGCGATTTCCAGCGCGGCGTCCCCAGCGCCCGCAAGGAGCGATCGTTCGACGTCACCAGCAGTGCCAGCACCAGCAAAGTCGCCACAGCGCCCGCGTAGTTTGAGAAACCGAACAGATCGTGCCGCGGGCCCACATGCTTTTCCGCAGCGCTGTAGACGTAGTAGAGCCACGGTCTTCCGCGAAGATGAACGAACTGCCCCACGGCCACGTGCGCCAGCGTCAGAATCGCCGCGCAGATGCCAATATCCCGCCGCAGATCGCTCGACACCGGATTCCGCCGCCTGCGCAGAATATTCAGCGGGCCCAGCAGCAGCGTCAGGCTCAGCAGCGCAGCCGCCGGGTACGCGGTAGCGAAGCTGGCCCGCGTCAGCACGTCTTTATAGGGCCGCGTGATGTACAGCAGAAAAACACTCAGTGCGCTGATGGCACCGATGGGCAGGTAGTGACGAAGCAGGCGATAGGGGAGACGATGCTTCATAAAACTAAATTGCCAGATTTAGCAGGCAAATTCCAGCAGCGGCGCACGCTACGGCGGCCAAGGACTCTACTGCAAAACTGCGAGCGATGCAGGCAACACACACAGCAGCCGGCTCACGGACCGGGGCTTACTCTGGGCAATACGTCAGGAGGGAGGCGTTCGCAAGTGTTGCGCCACGCCCACCCGCTTGCGACGAAGGAGGGTCGTCCGGCGGAGATGTCTTTCTGCCCACTCAGCGGGCTAACGCCAACCTACCGTCCATTCGTGAAGTACGCTGGCTTGAAGGTGACCGCTCCAACCACCTCCGCACTTTACTTCCGAGAAGCCGACTTCCCCTTCCTAATCCAACTCGGTGAGTGCATCGGCGATGATGCATCAACTGATGAGTACGGCCGAGTGAGGGGGACGGCGTATATCAAGAATTGATTTACGCGTGACTAGAATGGTGGGCATGGCGAAAATCTCTGATCTCATCCCCAACGCGGAGACATTGCTCAACATGCCTCCTGAAGATGTCGGAATCATCATTCTTCATCATCTCCTGTCGAAGCCGAGGTACGGTGAGGCGGAAAAATTCAAGCAGGGAAACTTCCTGGTCTCGTCTGCCACACCGGCGCGGGAATATCCTGCCCAATACTTTGATCGCGTTAACGAAGCGTTGGCTGGAGGGTGGGCTTGGTTAGAGCGCGAAGGGGCATTGCTGCCTGACCCTAACAACCAAGATCGCGACTGGATGATCATCAGCAGCCGCGGAAGGCAGATGCTCGATCCCGAGAAGCTGAAAGCCTTCAAGCATGCCGCAAGCTTTCCTGTTGGAAAGCTGCATCCTGCGATTTCCCCTAGCACCTTTTCGCACTTCATGAAAGGCGAATACGACACAGCAGTATTTGCAGCATTGCGAGAAGTAGAAGTAGCCGTAAGGAAGGCCGGAAAGTTCCCGCATTCCATATTTGGCACAGATCTGATGAGGCAAGCATTCAAGGAGCAAACCGGCCCTTTGACCGATCCGAAAGACGTCATCAGCGAGCAACAAGCAATCCAACACTTGTTTGCCGGAGCGATTGGGACATTCAAGAACCCCTCTAGCCATCGAAGTGGCGTCATCAACACGCCAGACCGAGCAATTTCCTTGGTGCAGTTGGCAGATCTGCTCTTACGTATCATCGACGAGAGAGATCCTACGAGGACTCCATAATCCCCGTTTCCGCGAAGCGCTAAATTAGCAAGAGGAAGTACGAGGCAGACCCGAACCTGGAGATTGGTACCGATATTTTGGCTTCTCGTCAGCAATCAGCGTAAGCCTGCTCAGTTGCCACCAACAGGCCAAATCACTCATTGAATCTGCGTTAGCCCTCAAAAACGCCGTACTCCTCATCTGCCTCATCAAGCGCCAGATCGCCAATGCACGCATCAAGAGGCGGGTGGCCCGGGTCTGAGGATGCGTACCCAACCACCACCTTCGGGTGCCCCAGGTCTCGCTTTTGAGACCTGGGAAAGTTGTAACCTCTCAGCCGCAACGAATCACTCCTGACAAGTCGGCTTGTCGGAAGTAATCCGCCGCTCAGGCGCTATCAAGTGTCGATATCAGGCCAAAGCACTCACTGAATCTGCGTTAGTCCTCACCAAACGCTCTACTCGCCATTTCCCACCTCACCACGCGCCAGATCACCAAGGCACGCATCAGGAGCGGGCCAACAAGCAGACTGCCGGCTTTGCGCACGGTCCCCTTCCGCAGAACACCTGGAATCAGATCATGACCAGCCTCGTCCCGGCGAAGGCTTCGCTTTTGTCCAGCTAGCCCCGCTGGAATCGCACAACCGGCAACTCCGCCGGTGCCCCGGGCGCGAAAAGCCCCGCCCAAACGCAAACGATCCTGCCCGCAGGCAGGATCGTTGTGCGAAAAAGAGCGACAGGAGTCGAACCGGGCAGAAAATGAACGCAAAGCGAACCACGGCTCCGGGCGCTGGGCCGGGAGCCGCGCTTCACACAAAACGGACTACGCGTGAACGGGAGCGGCCGGGGTCGTGGAGGCCTTCGCCGGCTCGTTTTCCTTGGCGTTCGACGCATTCGGCTTGCGGATGTCGATGCCGCCCTTGAAGTAGGCGCCATCCTCAATGCTGATGCGCTGCGCGATCACATCGCCGGTCAGCGAACCTTCATTGCGGATATCCACACGATCCGTCGCGTGAATGTTGCCGTTCACCTTGCCAAGCACGACCACTTCGCGGGCGGAAATGTTGGCCGCCACCTGGCCGTTGCGCCCCACCACACAGCGGTTGCCGGGCAGGCTGACGGAGCCTTCCACGTGGCCGTCGATGTACAGCATCTCGCTGCCAGTAATCTCGCCCTTGATGGTAAGGGACTTGCCGATGGTGGCCTGTTCGCTGCTGGCGGGCGTGGAGCTGGATACGGGCCGCGGGGCCGTCGTCTCATTGTTCAGCGGGGCCGCGGGCTGCGGCCGGATCGGATCCGGAGAGTTCGTCGGGTTGGTGCCTGGCTGATTCGGTTTCCACATTGCGCTCATAAACCCTTTCTTTCGCTGTTCTGGCGCCCCCGCGATCCGATCGTGAACGTCCCGGGAATTCGCACAGGCAGCGCTTTCGGTGAATGAAAATTTGTCTGCACCCGTGCGGGATGTCAAATCCCATTCGAGCCGCAGTGTCCTGTCGAGTTACTTCGAATTCTACTCAGAACCCGCGGGAATGGGGAGTCAATCCGGCGGAAAGTGAGGGTTTTTGCCCAGTACCATGAGATATACCGGTATCCCTGCAAGCAACGGGGATGGGGAAGACCACGGATGACCGACAAAGAGCTCCTGCACCGGATTGGCCGCTCCGCTGGCGGACGCGCCGGCTACAAACAATTGATTCGAGAGCTGGGCCTGGGTGGCGGACGCGAGCGGCGCCTGCTGCTGGAGCGGCTGGCGCGTCTGACGGCAGCCGGCGAGCTGGTGAAGCCCGACCGCGATAGCTGGGCGCTGCCGCAGCGGGAGCGCGGCTCCAGCACCTGGGTCATCGGCCGCCTGCAGGTGCATCGCGACGGCTACGGCTTCGTGCGGCCGGACAGCGGTGGCGCCGAAGAAGACCTCTTTATTCCGCCGGATTTGATGGATCGCGCCATGCAGGGCGACCAGGTGCTCGTGGAGCCGCTCCCGCCAAAGGGCGACGGCCGGCGCGCGGGCAGAATTCTTCGTGTGCTGGAGCGCCGGAACACCAGCGTCGTCGGCATCTTTCACTACGCCCAGCATGGGCGTATGCCGCGCGGCGAGCGCATCGCCGGCAACTACGTTGCGCCGCTCGATCCGCGCATCGCCGGCGTGGTAGTCATCCCGCCGGGCGCAGAGATTCCCGAGCCCGCGGCGAATGCAGATCGCGTGCTGGGCCGCGAAGCCCGCGCCCAATTGCAACTGGCAGCGGCAGATGCGCTGGAGGGCCTCGTTGTCGAGGTCGCCATCACCGACTGGCCAACGGCCACGCGGCCTGCACGGGGCCGCATCCTGGAAGTCCTCGGCGAACGCGATGCCTTCGGCGTCGATGTCGAAATCCTCATCCGCAAGCATCACCTGCCGCACGTCTTCCCGGAACGCGTGCTGGAGGAAGCACGCGCGGTCGCCATCTCTCCGCAGGTGCAGCCGGCTGCCGATGGCGTGCGCGTGGCGGACGATGCCGAAGGCCATCCGCGCCGCGACTTTCGCGGCCTGCCCATTGTCACCATCGACGGCGAGACGGCCAAAGACTTTGACGATGCCGTCATGGTGCGCGAGCTCCCCGGCGGCGGCTTCGAGCTGCAGGTGCATATCGCCGACGTCGCGCATTACGTGCGGCCCGGCACCGCGCTTGATCTGGAAGCCCGGCTGCGCGGCAACTCCGTCTACTTTCCCGACCGCGCCATCCCCATGCTGCCCATGGAGCTGTCCACCGACGTCTGCAGTCTGCGGCCGGACGAAGACCGGCTCGTGCTCTCCTGCATCCTGCAGCTTGGCCCGCAGGCTGAAGTTCTTTCGGCCGAAATCTGCGAGGGCGTCATCCGCTCCGCGCGCCGCATGACCTACACCGACGTGCATGCCATTCTGGACGGCGACGCTGCAATGCGCGAGCGCTACGCGCCGCTGGTTCCGGAGTTCGAACGCATGCTGCACGTCGCAAAGATGTTGAACGCGCGCCGCGAGCAGCGCGGCTCCATCGACTTCGATCTGCCCGAGCCGGTGGTGCAGTTTGACGATCAGGGCCGCATGCGCGGCATCGTCCGCACCGAGCGCACCTGGGCCAACCGGCTGATTGAAGAGTTCATGCTCGCCGCCAATGAGGCCGTCGCCAGCTGGCTGC
>JAKAUB010000142.1 GCA_021827845.1 Acidobacteriota bacterium
TGCCCATCCACCCGAATCTCGTATCCGGTTTCAGGAGCTGCATCGCCGGCGACATCGGGAACGCCGCGGCCGCCGGTGCTGGTCGGAGGCGCAGGCACGTTTGCGTTCGCCTGCCACGCGGGCAACGGAAACACGGCGCTGACACCGCCGCCGGTTGCGCCGCCACCCTGCGCCTCATCGTTCCACACCACTTCACTCACGAGCGTGGTGCCGCTGGTCGTGATCTCTGTACCGCCGCAGGCCAGCACGTGCGGGCTGGAGGCAGGAAAGTCGACGTGATTTGCGCCGTCACTGACGCCGTCCGTCGAGCCGCTGTCGCCAGCCGCAACCGTAATGCTTACACCCAGAGCCGCGGCGGACTGGCAGGCGTCGTCCATGGCGGTCATG
This sequence comes from Acidobacteriota bacterium, assembly GCA_021827845.1. GTDB lineage: Bacteria > Acidobacteriota > Terriglobia > Terriglobales > Acidobacteriaceae > JAKAUB01. The sequence goes on from JAKAUB010000142.1 coordinate 388, forward strand.
GCCGATGAGGTCCAGGTAGACTCCGGCCCGCCCCAGCTGATCGAGATCACCGAAGGATGATTGGTGGTGTCGTGGATGGCTGTGGTCAGCGCATCGAGAAAACCCTGATCGGTATTGGGCGCAAAGTAGACCGCGATGGCTGCTGCCGGGGCGACGCTTGCGGCGACTTCAATGTCGAGCATCACTTCGCTGTCCGGGCCGTTCGGATTGCTGGGCGCGTTGGCTCCGCTATCGACGGACACGGCGACGAGGGATGGCGGCGTGAGGCCCTGGTTCTGGAAATACTGCTGCACGTCGGTGGTGGTGTAGCCGCCGCCTAACTCGATGATGCCGATTGTCTGGCCGGCCCCGGTGGCGCCAGTGGGAAACTGATAGATCTGCGCAACCTGCCGGGGATAGTAGGCCTGCGTTCCAGCGGCAGCGGGCCGAAGATTTTTCAGGTGTTCCAGGTCTCGAAGACGGCGGTAGTGGGCGCGCGCCTGCGGCTGCGTATCGAATCCCAGCACTGCTTCAACCAGGTCGGCGCATTCCTGTGGCATTGTGGGCGTTCCTGTGCGCGCCCGGTAGGACTGCCCCTGGTGATCGATCTCCTGCAGACCAATCTCAAACGCATTGCGCATCTGCTCCGCCGTACCGTAAAGCACCATGGTGCGGCGGGTGAGGCTGGAGGAGGTTTCATCGACGGCCAGTCCGTGCTCCTGTGCAAAGCTGCGCAACAGGTCGAATGTGGCGGGATCGGCGGCGTAGCGGGCGGCAAACTCCTCCCGCGAAATCTGCCGGCCGTTCAGCTCGCTGAGGCGCAGTGGATTTTTGCGCTTGACGATGATGGAGATGCGGATGGGGGTTGTGGCGGGCGTAGGCCCGACGACGCGCGCGCCCTCTGGCAGGGGCCGCTGATCGATGGGGAGTGGGACGCGCGGAGATCCGCTGGCGGGGGAATGCATTGGGAAGCCTGCCTTTGTTGATATCGATAGCGCTCGTAGTAAGGATGCGCCGGGGCGTCGTTTGGGTTTCTGCCGGGGTGCCCGGCCCTTGCTCACAAAGTATATCCTTCATGTATATACTCTTGTTGGAGAGCAGCTTATGCCCAGGTCCAACCTTGCCAAACTCTTTCAGAATGGTAGCAGTCAGGCGGTCCGCCTTCCCCGCGAGTTTCGCTTCCAGGGAGACCGCGTCCGCATACGGCGCGTGGCGAGCGGAGTGCTTCTGGAACCAGTCCTTACGGATACGAAAGAATGGTTTCAGCAAATGGATGACCAAGAGGGCTGTCTGCCCGTCGACCGCAAGCAACCGGTGACTCCACGGCGCAAGGTGTTTTAGATGGATTATCTGCTGGACACCAACGCCTGCATTGCAATCATCAACGGAAATCCCTTGCAGGTGAGAACCCGTCTGGAACAGGTGCTGGCGGCCAGCGCCAGTATTTTTGTGTCCTCGATCACTGGCTTTGAACTTTGGTACGGGGTTTTCAAAAGCGCGCGGAAGGACTTTAACCAGCGACGCGTGGAATTATTCTTTGCCGGTCCGGTGACGACTCTGCCGTTCGAAGAACGCGATGCTGAAGCCAGCGGACGCTTACGGGCAATGCTCGAAAGCTCGGGCAAGCCCATTGGCGCATACGACCTGCTGCTGGCCGGTCAGGCGATGGAGCGGAATCTTACGCTGGTGACCGCGAACATCTCGGAGTTCTCCCGTATCAAAGGCCTGCACTGGCAGAACTGGGCCAGATCGTAAACCTGGCGGTCTCATTTTGCCATCGCCTGCGCCACAACTTCCGCCACGCGCCGCATCTCTGCGTCCCGCGTTAAGACGTCGGGGCATAGCCGCAGGTATTCGGCGCGTGCGTCCGCACGAACGCCCAGGGACTTCATCCGTTGCGCGAGCGGCATGGCCTGCGGATGGCGCACGACCAGAAACGCGCCGTGCTGCGCGTCGCCGCCGGTTGCGACGATTCCCGCTGCCCGCAGATATTCCTTGAGCCGCTGCTGGCGGTCCAGCCCGTAAGCGCGGATGCGGTCTGTGCCCAGCGCCAGCACAAACTGCTGGCCAGCGCGCGCCTGGTACCAGGTGAACACCGGGGGCGTTCCTTCCAGCAAGCCATCGCCACCGGGCATGAACTGCGGTGGGTCAGGGCGCTCAAAGTGGAACACCTCGCGCTTGGCGAACCAGCCGATATCGAGCGGGCAAAGGTCTGATTCCAGCGCGCGCGGCGACACATAGAGAAAGCCGGCGCCCGGACCGCCGCGCAGATATTTGTAACTGGCGCCGATGATAAAGTCCGCGTCCATCGCGGTCACATCCACTGGCATGGCGCCGATGGAGTGATAGGCATCCACCAGCAGCCGCGCGTCGTGCGCATGGCAGGCGGCAGCCAGCCGGTCGATGTCCGCGACAACCTGGCCGGTCATAAACATGACTTGCGCGACCACAACCAGATCGACCGGCGCGATATGCTGCTGCGCCTCTAGTTGCGCAAGAATGCCATCGACCGTGAAGCGGCCTTCGGCATCGGGCTCCGCCCACGTGATGTCAATACGGCCGCAACGTGCGTACTGCTTCAGGATGACGTCGACGGCGTCGAATTCTCCGCGCGTACTGAGCACATGGGGCTTGCCCGGCAACGCATTGAGCACGCTGCGCAGGCCCTGCCCGGCGGCCGTTTTGGGAACGATGCAGTCCGGGCGCGCCGCGCCGATCAGCCGCGCAATGCGCCGCCGAAATTGTTCGCGCTCCGCCAGCCAGTCTTCCCAGGCGTCATCGAGACGCGTCTGCCACTTGTCGAAGGCTTCGGCGACGTCGGCGCTGGTTTGATCGAGCGGCCGGCCGAGTGAGTGGTTGGCGACGTAAATATCGCCACGCGCCAGCACCCGCGAAAACAGCGGAAACACATGCTGGACGAGAGCGTCTTCGGTGAGCGGGCCCGCTCCCAGGGCCGCCATGGCCTGCGCAACTTGAGGACTGATAGCAACGTCGTTCACTGCAGCATTCTCCGCCAGGGTTATTTCTGGTGCAGTCCCGTACGCACATCCAGCAGTTCGGGAAAGAACGACTGCTCGATCACCCGGCGCAGAAATGGCACGCCACTGGAACCGCCGGTACCGGGGCGAAAGCCGATGATACGCTCCACAGTCTTCATGTGGCGGAAGCGCCAGAGCTGGAAATACTCTTCGACGTCGATCAGCTTCTCGCACATCTCGTAGGCGTCCCAGTACTGCGTGGGGTGCTCGTACACAGTGCGAAAGACCGCCGTCACGGCGTCGTGTTTGTGGTAGGGCTGCGACCAGTCCCGCTCCAGAACATCAGCCGGCAACGCAAAGCCGCGTCGTGCCAGGTAGCGTAGAAACTCGTCGTAGAGGCTGGGCGCTTCCAGCGTCTGCTGCAGCTCCGTGGAGATGACAGGATCGTGGGCGAACACCGCGAGCGCATCGCGATTTTTGTTCCCGAGCAGAAATTCCAGCTTGCGGTACTGATAGGACTGGAAGCCGGAGGCATGGCCCAGGACGCCGCGAAACTCCATGTACTCGGAGGGGGTGAGTGTCTCCAGCACGGCCCACTGATCGAAGAGCTGCATCTGGATGAGCTTGGCGCGCGACAGAATTTTGAAGCATGGGTCGAGGCGGTCCTGCTGCACATGACGGATGGCCGCAGAAAGCTCGTGGATGAGCTGCTTCATCCACAGCTCCGCCACCTGGTGCTGCACGATGAACAGCAACTCGTCATGGTGTGCGGGCTGCGAAAGCGGCTGCTGCTGCGCCAGCAGTTCCTTGAGCCGCAGATAGCCGGCGTAGCTCAGCCGGTCGCTGAAGTCGGTGACGATGCCGGGTTCGAGCGGCTGGCCTGGGATGTGCGCGATTGGCTCCATGGAGTCCACCCGGGATTATATGCGGGAAGAGATTGAATCGGGCAGGTCGAACGGCCCAACCCGGCCATACTAAAAAACCTGCCGCAATGCCGCACGCGCGATCCATGCCGCGAAAGCGTCGTTCGGTAGAAACCAACCGGAGACGATTGGTGCTGCAAATCGCAGCGCTTACTACGCGACCGCGCGGGTCAACCGGACCTCGAAACGGACGCCTTCGGTGCGCTGCAGGTACGCAACCACATCAAACAAGATGCGCGCGTTCGGGTTTCCGGCAGGCCCGAACATCCTCATCAGGCTTTTCGGGGAGCGCTGCATCGCCTCCGCCAGCTTTATGAAGCCGATGGTGGCGTTGATGTAGTCGCGCAGGACTGCGTTGCCTGTTGCCAAATCGCCGGCGAGCAGACACTCGGCGGCTTCACGCAGCAGCGCCTTGCGAAATGGGGCATCGCGTCGCACGCGTGCCTGGACAGTTTCTTTAAACTCGCGCGTTAGTGCCATGGCGTCTCCCTTTTCGATTCTCGCTTATATTTCTCCGCCGTGAGCCAGGTCAGGTTTAGGTCAGTGCGATTATCCTTCAAGCTCATGTATATGCGGGAAGAGATGGAATCGGGAAGACGGAGAATCGCAGGCTGAGATGTTTCTGGATTAATTGTCAGGTTGCGCCGTGGAATCGATTTATCCGTCGTCTTCATTAAAAAAGTCGGAATCAATCCGCTTGACCGCGTAGGTGTTTATCGTGGAGGTCCCAATTCCATACTCAAACATCAAATGAGCCAGTGTCGCACCATCAATAAGGACAACCCGTACCTCAATCGATTTCGCGTAGTCCTGGGCATCCCTTGAAAAGTCAGAGGTGGTAATGAAGATGCCGCGCTTGGCTTGCTTGCCATGCAACGCGCCGACGAAGCGTTGGATTTCCGGGCGGCCTACTGTATCCTGCCATCGCTTTGCTTGAACATAGATCAGATCAAGACCAAGGCGATCCTCTTTAATCACGCCATCGATCCCCTCGTCGCGAGATTTTGCAAATGCCCTGCCCGCGTCGGCAATCGATCCGCCATAACCTATGGCCAGCAAAACACGGATGACCAACCGTTCGAAAAACTCCGGTGAATTCAACCTGACCTGCGCTAACAGACCGGATTCCAGCTGCTGCCGGAGGCGCAAATATCCATCTGCCATGGTCTCTTCCGGCGTCTGTTCCGTATCCGGAGTCTGATGCCCGTCTTCTTTGATTGCTGGAGTGCTTTTCGACCCGAAGAAATCTTCGAATTCCGGATATTTTTTGAGGAATGAGACGTTCAATTCAAGTGGATTTTGAGACAAGGCTTCGCGTCCACGATCCGTGATCTGAAAGTGCGCTCGCCTCGGGGTCTCTAGGAGCAAGGCTTTCTTTAAATACGTCCGCGCCCAATGCACGCGGTTCGCGAAAACTGGTTCCAATCCACTTGGAACTACGGCCTTGCGTTCAGTTTCTGAAAGATCAAATCGATCCGCCAGCTGTGAGATTGCGTCGCGAATGTTATGTTCACGTCCATCAGCTGCCAGCTCCAACAGCGGCAGCATTATTGCCTGGTAATCAGGAATCGGCACCAATAACCTTCCAATCGCGCCCTACAGCGGAATATTCCCGTGCTTCTTCGGCGGGTTCTTATCGCGTTTGGTCTCCAGCATCTTCAGCGCGCGGATCAGGTGGCCACGCGTTTCGCTGGGGCGGATAACGGCATCGACGTAGCCGCGCTCGGCAGCGACGTATGGGTTGGCGAAGCGCTCGCGGAACTCCTCCACCTTAGCGGTGCGCGCTTCGGCCAGAATGCGCATCTTGTCCTCTTCAGTAAACGGCTTGCCGGAGGGCCAGACGGCCTGCGCGCGTTTGACCACCTCATCCAGCTCCCGCTTGTAGACGATGTTGACCGCGCCCTCCGGCCCCATCACGGCAATCTCCGCCGTGGGCCAGGCCAGGTTCAGGTCGGTGCGGATGTGCTTCGAGCTCATGACGCAGTACGCGCCGCCGTAGGCTTTGCGCGTGATGACGGTGAGCTTGGGCACGGTGGCTTCCGCATAGGCGTAGAGCAGCTTGGCGCCGTGGCGGATGATGCCGCCATGCTCCTGCTGCGTGCCGGGGAGAAAACCGGGAACGTCTTCGAGCGTGATGAGCGGAATGTTGAAGGCATCACAGAAGCGCACGAAGCGCGCGCCTTTTACGCTGGCGTTGATGTCCAGCACGCCGGCGAGAAACGCCGGTTGGTTGGCGACGATGCCCACCGGGCGGCCATCCATGCGGGCGAAGCCGACGACGATGTTGCGCGCGTAGTGCTCCTGAATTTCAAAAAAGTATCCATCATCGACGATGCGGTGGATGACGTCTTTAATGTCATACGGCTGATTGGCTGCTTCGGGAACGATGGCGTCCAGCGCGCGGTCGGCGCGGTCGGGCGTGTCCTGCGTGGCGCGGCGCGGCGGATCGTCGAGGTTGTTCGAGGGGATAAAGCTCATCAGTTCGCGGATGGTCGCCAGGCACTCGGCATCGTCATGCGCCATCAGGTGCGCGACGCCGGAGGTTTCATTGTGCGTCGTGGCTCCGCCGAGCTGCTCCTTGGTCACCTCTTCATGCGTCACCGTCTTGATCACGTCCGGGCCGGTGACAAACATATAGGAGGTCTTGTCGACCATCACGGTGAAGTCCGTAATGGCCGGGGAGTAGACGGCTCCGCCGGCGCACGGCCCCATGATGGCGGAGATCTGCGGCACCACGCCGGAGGCCAGGGTGTTGCGCAGAAAGATGTCCGCATAGCCAGCGAGCGAGACCACGCCCTCCTGAATGCGGGCACCGCCGGAGTCGTTCAGGCCGATGAGCGGCGCGCCGACGCGCATGGCCATGTCCATCAGCTTGACGATCTTGGCCGCGTTGGTTTCGGACAGGGAGCCGCCGAAGACGGTAAAGTCCTGCGCGAAGACAAAGACCACGCGCCCGTGGATGCGGCCGTGGCCGGTGATGAAGCCGTCGCCGGGAACGCGCTGCTGCTCCATGCCGAAGTCGGTGCAGCGGTGCGTGACGAACCGGTCGGTTTCCTCAAAGGTGCCTTCGTCGAGCAGCAGATCGATGCGCTCCCGTGCCGAAAGCTTGCCTTCGCTGTGCTGACGCTCCTTACGGGCCGCGCCACCACCCTCTTCTGCCAGCGCGTTGCGGCGCTCCAGCTCTTCCGTTCTCGATGCGTGACTCATGTCATGGGGATTATAGAAAACCGCAGGTGCATCCGCGAAAAAGCGGCGGGCGGAACAAAGGGGCCTCGCTCCTTGCCGCAACTCGGTCGATGCGAGCTCGCCGAGCAGAAGCCGATCCAATCGGATGATTGCGGAACATCTGCTCGGGACGAGGTGACATCGCAGCATCCTGCGCGGCGGTCGCGAAAGTCAGCCAGGAGAAGCTCGTCGCTGAGCGGTGATCCTCACTGGCAGACTTCCGCAACTAGACTTCGACTAATTTAATAGCGCCCGAAGGTCTCCTGATAGCCGCGGCGGAAGTTGCGCCGGTAGATCTGCGCGGGCTGCCCTGGAGGCGCAGGTGGCGTGCGGAAGCGGGGATGGCGACGGACATCGGGCGGCAGCGCGTGGGCGATATCTCTGCGGGCGGCCACGACGCCGTCATGGTAGCCCTCATTAGCGATGGCACCCGGCGGTGGCGGCGCCGGATACGGGGGCGGTGCGGGGTGGGAGCAGCCCAGCCCCGTCAGGCAAAGCGTAAGTGTGGCGAGCGAAAGTGCTTTCTTGATCATTTCGTTTTGTCCTTCGCAGTCTGCCCGGCGCGCCGGCGGCGCTGCGGGTGTTCCTGCAAACACAGATGCGCGGCAGGAGTTTCGCACGATGGTGCATTTCCTCGGACCCGGGCGGCTCGAATTTTTTTGAACGGCCCATGTATTCTGGCAGCACGCGATGGAACCGGTCACGCATTTTCTTACGGGCGCTTGTCTCGGACGCTCCGGCTTCAATCGCAAGACTGCCTACGCAACGCTCGCCATGACGCTGGCGGCCGAGGCCCCGGACATCGACATGCTGTGGGGGCTTCGCGGGCCGGTGGCGCAGTTTCAGCATCATCGCGGCATTACCCATACTTTTCTGGGGGCGCCGTTCATGGCCCTGCTGGTGACCGGCGCGGTCTGGGCGTGGGATCGATGGCGAACCCGGCGCGGCACAACGGTTGACACGGCGGCCGGCCAGCCAGTGCGCTGGGGATGGATCTGGGCGCTGGCGCTGATCGCCGACCTGAGCCATATCCTGCTCGACTGGATGAACAATTACGGCGTGCGGCCGCTGTTTCCGTTCAATCCGCACTGGTACTACGGCAGCCTCTTTTTTCTGTTTGAGCCGGTGTACTTCGCCGCGCTGGTCACCGCTCTGCTGATCCCGGCGGTCTTTGGGCTGGCGGATCGCGAGATTGGCGCGCGCAAGGCGAGGTTTCGCGGCCGGGGCTGGGCGGTTTTTGCGTTGACGGTTGGCGTGCTGCTGGGCTGCTGGCGCTGGGCGGAGAAGCAGCGGGCGCTGCACCTGCTGGCGCAGGTGGATCTGCAGGGCGCAACGGCCATCAAAAGCACAGTGAACCCATACCCGGGCAATCCCTTTGACTGGTTTGGCGTGGTGGAGACGCGCGGCTTTTACCGCACGGCATTTCTCGACACTCGGACGGGACAAATCCTCAGCCGCTCAAGTTCGGACATCTTTTATAAGCAGCCGGTGACGCCCGCGATCCGGGCGGCGGAAGCGTCCTGGCTGGGCCGCGTCTATATGGACTGGTCGCAGTACCCACTGGTCTTCTCGCTGGGGACGGATGGCAGGCTGCAGAACCGGGCGACCGCCATCCGGTTTGAGGATCTGCGGTTCGCGTATAACCCTCTGTTTTTGCGGCCGGCGACCCACATTCCGCTCTCCGGGGTGGTGCTGGTAGCGCCGGATGGCAGCATCGACGAGATGCGGCTGAACGGACACGTTCAGCGGTGAAGCTGTGTCGATGGGATCGCATTTTTTGTTGATATTACGCAAAAAGCCTTGACCGAAGGCGCAGCGCCCGAAAGAATAGAGATTCAACGACGCGCCATCCATCCGGCCTGAGGCTTCCTATGTCCAGTTATCTCTTTATTTTGTTTGCGATGCTATCGCGCGTGCTGCCGCACCCGTGGAGCGTCACGGCCACCGGAGCCTCGCTGCTGGTGTTTGGAGCGCGCCGTTCGCCGCGCCAGTTCATTCTGCCGGTGATCGGCTTTGCGGCGGTGGACTGCTATCTGACCATCTTTGCCTACAATTATCCGTTCCATCTGCAGGACTATCTGGTGACCTGGGCCTGGTATCTGGGGGTCTGCTGGATGGGGTACGCGATGCTGCGCCGCGTCAGCGGGACGCGCATTCTGGGGGCTTGCCTGGCCAGCTCCACGTCGTTCTTTGTGGCCAGCAACTTCGCCGTGTGGGCGGGCTTTGGCGCGTACCCGCACACGCTGGGCGGTCTGGCGGCCTGCTATCTGGCGGGCTTGCCCTTCTACCGCAATGACTTGCTGGCGACGACGCTTCTGACCTCCGCTGTGCTGGGACTGCCGTTGCTGGCGCACAAGCTGACGCCGGAGTTCGCCGAGCGCTTCGGTTGGGGAACGCGGGCGGCGTAAGCCGGCGGGGATGCCGAACGACCGTTCGACACTGCCAAAGGCGCGAGAAGGTGAAGACTTCTACTACGACGGCCCGTATGTAGTCTTTACCGAGGCCTATCACCGCCGTCGAGGATATTGCTGCGGCTCCGGCTGCCGGCATTGCCCGTACGGAAATGCTCCGAGCCAAAGCGCGGAGCGGGCGAGCGCTCCACCCACAGAAATCAATAAGCCGTAATCCCGGTAAGGTAAACTGCCCTCCATGCACGACACGGCAACACGGCACATTGAGAGCCATTTTGAGTCCAGCGAACTGGTTCGCGATGTGGTGATTGGCATGGCGGATGGGCTGACGGTTCCTTTTGCCTTGGCAGCCGGTCTTTCGGGCGCGGTGGGGTCGTCGCACATTGTGGTGCTGGCTGGGCTGGCGGAGATTGCGGCCGGATCGATTGCCATGGGGCTGGGCGGCTATCTGGCGGCGCGGGGCGATGCGGAGCATTACGACAGCGAGCGGCTGCGCGAAGAGCGCGAGGTGGTCGAGCGGACGCGCGATGAAGAGGAAGAGATTTACGAGATTTTTGAGCAGTATGGGGTGCAGCGCAACGAAAGCGAGTCGGTGCTGGCCGCGCTGAAGCGCAATCCGCCCGCGTGGGTGGACTTTATGATGCGGTTTGAGCTGGGGCTGGAAAAGCCGGCGGCCAACCGGGCGCGGCAGAGTGCGACGGTGATTGCGCTTTCCTACATTGCGGGCGGGTTTATTCCCCTGCTGCCGTACATGCTGCTGGCGCATGCGGGCGACGCGCTGCGGGCGTCCGTCGGGATTACGCTGGTGGCCCTGTTTTGCTTTGGCGCAATTAAAGGACGACTGACAGGCAGCGGAATGCTGCGGTCTGCCATTCAAACGGTGAGTATCGGTGGGCTGGCTGCCGCTGCCGCGTATACGCTGGCCCGGCTGTTGAGCGGGCATTCCAGCGCGTAGGTCTCCGGACACCCGGAGAGACGGGAGTCATCTTTGTCCAGCTCGATTGCACTGGATATCCCTGAAGCGCAGGCGACGCTTGCGCAGCAATTCCAAGCGGTGCGAGGTGCGACGGCGGCCCTGGCGGCGCGGCTGAGCGCGGAAGATCAGATGGTGCAGTCCTGCGCCGAGGCCAGCCCGGTGAAGTGGCATCTGGCGCATACGACGTGGTTCTTCGAGACGTTTGTGCTGCGCGAGTTTCTCGGCGACTACCGGCCGAGCCATCCTGAATTTCTCTGGCTGTTCAACAGCTATTACAAGACCCTGGGGAAACATCCTGAGAAGAAGCTGCGGGCTTCGTTTTCCCGGCCATCGCTGGAGGTGGTGAGGGCATACCGGCAGGAAGTGGAGCTGGCCGTTCTCCGATTGCTGGAAAAGGGTGCATCCGAGGCTGCACAGGCGCGCATCGAACTGGGGATGCATCACGAGCAGCAGCACCAGGAGCTGATCGCGACCGATATTAAGCACGCGTTCTGGACCAATCCGCTGCAGCCGGCGTATGCGCCTGCGGCTGAAAGTGTCGATTCGCGCGAACGATGCGCAGCGGGCCGGATGGTATTTGAACCGTATCCCGGCGGGCTGGCGCCAATTGGGCACGCCGGGCTGGGATTTTCTTTCGATAACGAACTGGGCCGGCATGATGTGCAACTGGTGCCGTATCAATTGGGACGCAGGCTGGTGACGTGTGCCGAATATCTGGAGTTTATCGACGATGGCGGATATGCGCGGCCGGAGTTGTGGCTGTCCGATGGATGGGACACCATCCAGGCGGAACAGTGGCGCGCCCCGCTCTACTGGCAGCAGGAAGACGATGGTGCCTGGCAGATATTCACGCTGCGCGGCCGAGCTCCGCTCGAGGTGATGTTGCAGACGCCGGTGTGCCATGTGAGCTACTACGAAGCCGACGCTTACGCACGGTGGGCAGGGTTTCGATTGCCGACAGAGTTTGAATGGGAACATGCGGCGAGCGGGTTGCCGGTAGAGGGCAACTTTGTGGAGAGCGGCCGGCTGCATCCAGCATGCGCCGTAGCTCCGGCGCGGGGGGAGCAGCCGCAGCAGATGTTTGGCGATGTGTGGGAGTGGACGCAAAGCGCGTATACGGCATATCCGGGATACCGGCCGGCCGGAGGGGCGCTGGGCGAGTACAACGGGAAGTTCATGTGCAGCCAGATGGTTCTGCGTGGTGGTTCCGCTGTCACCCCGCAGACCCACATGCGCGCCAGTTATCGAAACTTTTTTACTCCGGGGACACGCTGGCAGTTCTCCGGGATTCGCCTGGCAGCCGATGAGGACCGCGCATGAATCTCGCTCTGGTAACGGAAATAAGCCGGCTGACGCCGACGAGTCCTGTCTCGAAGACGGCCGCGGCGACGTTGGCGGGTTTAACGGCGGCACCGCGCTATCTGCCATCGTGGCTGTTTTATGATGCGGCCGGGTCGCGATTGTTCGAGCAGATTACGGAGTTGCCGGAATACTATCTGACCCGCACCGAGCGAGAGATTTTTCGAGCGAACGCGGATGCAATGATTGCGGCGGCTGCACGAGAGTGCGACGAGTTGTCAGTGGTGGAGCTGGGAGCAGGAAGCGCCAGCAAGACGCTGGTGCTGCTGAAGGCGCTGGCGTCGCGGCAGCCCTCGTCGTTATATCTGCCGATTGATGTTTCGGACGCAGCGCTGCACATGGCCGCGCGTAATGTCCGGTCCGCGCTGCCTACCGTGCGGGTGCAGCCGATCCGCGCCGACATTACCCATGCGGAGCATTTGAACCTGCCGGAGAATGGCCGGCGGCTGGCGCTGTACATCGGATCGAGCATTGGGAACTTCGATCCGGATGAGGCGGTGGAGCTGCTGTGCTGGCTGCGGACACAACTGCAACCGGGCGATGCGCTGCTGCTGGGCACTGACATGGTGAAGGATGAGCCGACGCTGCATGCGGCGTACAACGACCGCGCCGGAGTGACTGCAGCGTTCAACAAAAATATTCTGACCCGGCTGAATCGCGAGCTGGGGGCTGAATTTCCGCTGGACCGGTTTCGCCATCGCGCGCTGTGGAACCAAGAGCGCAGCCGCATGGAGATGCATCTGTTCAGCACGGAACGGCAGATGGTACGGATTGCCGCGCTGGATCGAGGCTTTACGTTCGCAGCGGGTGAGTCCATCCATACGGAAAACAGTTACAAGTTCACACCGGATGGCGTTGCTGAGATGTTTTCGCGCAGCGGGTTTGCGCTGGAGCAGAGCTGGTACGACGAGGCGAACTGGTTTGGGGTTCACCTGGCGCGCGTTGTGGATGCGATGGCCGAGCCGGCGGAGGATGGCGCTGCCGCGTGATGGGAAGAGAAGCAGATCCCCTGCGGGATGACAGCAAGAAAAGCAAGGGCCGGGGCGGAATAGAATTGCTAGCTGCCGGCGATCGTCATGCCTTCCACCAGAAGCGTGGGCGACGCGAGCGATCCACGAAAGATGAGGTCGTTTGCAATTGCCGTGAGATTCTGGAAGATCTCTTTCAGGTTGCCGGCGACGGTGATCTCTTCCACTGGATAGGCCAGCTCCCCGTTTTCAATCCATAGGCCGGACGCGCCCTGCGAATAATCGCCAGTGACGATGTTGACGCCGTGGCCGATCAACTCAGTCACGTAGAGGCCCTGGCGCACATTACGAAGAAGCTCTTCCGGGGATTGTGGTCCTGGCTCCAGATAAAAATTGCCCGCACCGATGCCGGGCGCACCGGCGAGGCCGCGCGATGCGTTGCCGGTGGATTCCAGACCCAGCTTGCGAGCGGCGTAGGTGTTCAGCAGATAGTTGCGCAGCACGCCGCGCTCGAGCACGAGTTTGCGCCGCGTCGGCAGGCCTTCCCCGTCAAAGTATGAGCTGCCGAAACCGCCGGGGATGGCGCCATCGTCGATGACGGTGAGGTTAGCGCCGGCCACTTTTTCGCCGAGCTTGCCGACGAGAAACGAGGCATTGCGGTAGATGGCATTGCCATTGACCGCGCCCAGCAGTGCGCCGAGAAGTGAGCGGGCTGTTTCCGGAGCGAAGACCAGAGGGACACGCTGGGTGGGAACGCGGCGCGCTCCCAGACGGCGCAGCGTACGCCGCGCGGCTTCGGCGCCGACGGATTCCGGCGACTCGAGGAGACGGAGCGAGCGCTGGGTGGAGTACCAGTAGTCGCGCTGCATGGCGCCATCCGGAGTCTGCGCAATGGGCTGCGCCACGATGGAGCACATGGAGCCGCGCGATTCGCCACAGAAACCGCGGGAGTTGGCGAGGATTTTGCGGCCGATGGAAGCGTCAAAGCTGCCGCCGCCGGAGTTTTGGATCCGCGGGTCTGCGGCGAAGGCCGCTTCTTCCGCACGGCGCGCCCAGGCGATGCGCTCCTCCACGGGCAGCGAGAAGACATCTTCATGGAACAGGTCGAGATCGCCGGTCAGAGAGCCAAAGGCGGCGCGATCGGGAAGTTCCGCAAAGGGATCTTCGGAGGTGACGCGTACCAGACCCATGGCGGAGCCGACGAGCGACGTAATGCCCTGCGGCGAGAGATCGCTGGTGGAGGCAGAGGCGGTGCGATTGCCGAGAAAAACGCGCAGGCCGAGGGCACGAGAGCCGGCTTCTTTGAGCTGCTCCACCTGCCCCATGCGGACGACGGTTTCAAACTCATCGCCTTCGGCAAAGACCGCTTCTGCGTCGGAGGCGCCGGCCTTTAGAGCTTTTGTAACAATGTCAGTGACGAATTCCTGCGTAATGGATGTTGCGGCGGGTGCGACGGCTGCGTTCAAGGCTTTAGTGTCCTGTTCCGCCGACCGTCATGCGATCCAGCTTGATGGTGGGCATGCCGACGCCGACGGGAACGCTTTGCCCTGCTTTGCCGCAGGTGCCGACGCCTTCGTCCAGCTCCAGATCATTGCCGACCATGGAGACATACTTGAGCGACTCCGGTCCGTTGCCGATGAGGGTAGCGTTTTTGACGGGCGCGGTGATTTTTCCGT
>JAKAUB010000010.1 GCA_021827845.1 Acidobacteriota bacterium
CTTCAGAGCATTGATGTTGTTGGGGTCGGTCTGCAGAACATCCTGAAAGTTCTGAATCGCCATCTGGGCGTTCTTCTGATTCTCAGGGGTTTGGAGATTCGGAATCACCTGCTGGGCGTAGGCAGTCGCCAGATACAGGCGGGCCATCGGCAGCGAAGGATCCAGGGTGGTCGCTTGCTGGAAGTGTTGAATAGCCCGGTCATAGTGAGCGGTTTTGAAGGCTTCGACGCCTTTGTTCAACTGGTCACGAGCCTTCAACCGGTTACAGCCGGAAACCAAGGCCAGCATGGAACACAGAGCCAAAGCCAGCACTGGACGGCGAACATTGCAATTCATTCGGCTTGATCTCCCCTTCAAACCTCGCGGCGGCTTGCTGTGAATCTGTGGATGCAAGCTTCCGGACAAGCGAAATTTACGCGCTTTGTGATTCTAACTGCTTTTCGCGGATTGACAAAGCAGCGTAATAGATTGCCCGAAATAGTGGAAGAGCGGAGCCGCTCCGGCTCCGCCCTGAAACTGCAGGCCGTTATTGGCCGGCAGCGATTTTTGGCGTGATGATGCCGATGTGATCGACGCTCGCCTGATGGCCGATGTCAATCACGTCCGCGACCGCCCCGAAGTCCAGGCTCGGATCGCCCTTGATGAACATGACCTTCGTCGCGCGCGTCGCATAGATGGCTTCCAGCTGCGAAAGCAACTGGGAATGCGACACGTCGGTCTCGTTGATCTTGTAAGCGGGCGCCCCGCCACCGGGCCGCGCGAGAATCTGAACGACGATGGTGCGGTCATTCGTCTTCTGTGTCTGCGGGTTTTTCGGCGGCTGCGGAACCAGCGCGTCCAGTCCGTGAGGCGTCGTTGGCGTGATGACCATGAAGATGATCAGCAGCACCAGCAGAACGTCAATCAGAGGCGTTACGTTCGGGCTCGAAGAGAGCCCACTCGAACCGCCAGCACTCATTCCCATAGCGAAATCCCTCGATTCAAAGGTCCGCACCACGCGGACGATCTGTGTCGACTGCCGGTTACATCGTTGGTGTTGCCGGCGGCGTCGTTCCGTTCTTCCTGTTGATGGGCGTACCTGCCGGCGCAAGATCGGTCAGAAAGGCCACCTGGTCGACGCCCGCGGTCCGCAGATTGTCAATGGAGTCCATGACGATGCCATAGCGCGCACGCGCGTCAGAACGGATGTAAACCGTCTTGTCGGGCTTGTTCTGCAGCAGATCCTGCGCCTTCGGCCCCAGGTCTGCCAGAGAAATCTGATTCGCACCCAGATATACCTTGCCGTCGCGGGTGATCGCGACCTTCACCGCATCCTCATGATCGGCGTCCGGCATCGGCTCGGCACTGTGCGTTTTGGCAAGGTCTACGTTCACCTTGTTGTTCAACATCGGCGTGATGACCATGAAGATGATCAGCAGCACGAGCATGACGTCAACCATCGGAGTTACGTTGATCTCCGAAGTTACGTTCTTGCCTACGTCTCGTTTTGCCATTCCCATTGGGAAACTCCGGGAGCTAAAGCCTGCGCGCAGCCGCGCCAGGGTCCGACGCAAGTCAAGTGGGCCGGTGACTCATTAAATCCCGGCCCAGCCTGGATTCTCGCAGTCTGTCGTAAACAAGCGGACGGGCAAGCCTTAGCGGCGCGCGCCCTGCTTGAGGAAGTAGTCCACCAGTTCGCTCGAGGAATTGTCCATCTCAACATCGAACGCTTCCACGCGGTTGGTGAAGTAGTTGAAGGCCATAACGGCCGGGATCGCCACGAAGAGGCCGAACGCGGTCGTGACCAGAGCTTCAGAAATACCACCCGCCACCGCACCGATACCGGAGGTCTTCTGCGTTGCGATCTGGTTGAACGCGTTAAGAATTCCGACGACCGTGCCGAACAGTCCGATAAACGGCGCCGTCGATCCGATGGTCGCCAGACCGCCCAGGCCGCGCTTCAGCTTGGCGTGGACAATCGCTTCTGACCGTTCCAGGGCGCGCTGGCTGGCTTCGACCTGCTCTTCCGTCACCGTGCCGCCGCTGCCGTAGTTGCGAAATTCCTGCAGACCAGCGGTAACCACTTCCGCCAGGTGCGACTTCTTGTTGCGGTCGGCGACCTTGATCGCCTCGTCCAGACGGCCTTCCTTCAGCGCGCCGGCAACGCGGGGAGCGAATTCACGCGACTGCTTACGGGCGGCGGAGAAATAGAGGGCACGATCGATCATCACGGCCAGAGACCAGACCGACATGATCAGGAGCAGGAAGACGACGCACTTGGCCAGAATACCCATGTTGTGCCAAAGGTCGACAACGCTGAATCCCACCTGCTGGTCCTGAAAATACAGGGCCAGGTTCGACACGTGGGGAGCGACTTGCGAAAGATGAGCGAGAATCACTGAATCTATCCTCCTTCAGGATAAGCTTGCCAAAAATCTGGAACAGAACTTGTTGGTATGGGTGATTCGGAAACTATCACTCATTCAGGCTGAAAACAACGGAAATTGTTGTTTCTACGTCGACAGGTACCCCGTCCAGCACGGTGGGCTTGTACCGCCAGCGCCGCACAGCGTCCAGCGCCGCCTGCTGCAACATCGGCGGGCCGCTTACCACCCGCAGGTTTTGGATGGTGCCATCCTTGCCAATGGTTGCTGCCAGGTTTACGGTGCCGGAGATGCGAGCCGCTTTGGCAATCGCCGGATAGACGGGACTCGGGGCGCTGATCACTTTACTCGCCATCACGCCCGAAGACACTACGAGCTTTTTCGGAGGAGCGGCCTTGACCACCGGGCCGTTGCCCATGGCGCCGATGATGCCGCCAATGGCTCCGCCCGAGCTTCCGGCCAGTCCAGCCATGCCCTGAACACCACTGTTCGGCGGTGGCGGCGGACCCTGATCCTTCACCATTTTGATCTGCTTTGGAATCTTGCTCGGAGCCTGCAGTTCGTCCGCCATCGACTCCACATGCACGGGGACGACCTTGACCTCGGGCGGTGGCGGCGGTGGTGGCGGCGGCGGTGGCGGTGGGGCGACCAGCAAGGTCGCCATTGCCTGTTTGGGAAGCGCTTCAGGATAGATCAATGGAATAAGAATCAGGATGGCAACAACGCTGACATTCAGGATGGCTGTCGCCAGCATCCAGTACTTGCTCTTGGTCTTCAGCTTGCCGCCCGATTCGAAGGTGCTGTCTTCGAACATTTTGTTTTCCCCCGTGCGCCAGCCGTCTGGCGCCGTGTGTTCCTCGAACTTAGACACCGCAGTGGTATTCGAAAGTTCCCGGACGATTCAACTTTTTTTGCAATGCACTGCAGGCTGTGCATTTGTTCCGGCAACGGGGGCGTGCCGGAACAATTTCATCATCAGGCGCGCGAACGCTTGGCCGCGGGCAACGCTGCCGCCTTGCCACGCCGGGCACGCCAGTCCTGGTACGCCACCAGCATAGGCGCCGCCACTGCAATGGATGAGTAGGTGCCAATGAGGATGCCGATGACGAGCGCGAACGAGAAGCCGTTCAGCACTTCCCCGCCGAACAAAAACAAACAGAGCACCGTCAGAAACGTCAGGCCCGAGGTCAGGACCGTCCGGCTCAGCGTCTGGTTGATGCTGAGGTTGACAATGCTCGACAGCGAGCCACGGCGCACCAGCCGCAGGTTTTCGCGGATACGGTCGAAGACGACGATGGTGTCGTTCATCGAATAACCGATCAGCGTCAAAATGGCCGCGACGACCGTCAGGGTCATTTCGCGGTTGGTCAGGCTGAAGGCGCCAACGGTGATGAGGGTGTCATGAAAGACAGCCACGACCGCCGCTACGCCATAGATCAGCTCAAACCGGAACCACAGATACACCAGCATGCCGGCCAGCGAATAGAGCGTCGCCAGCAGTGCCTGGCGGCGCAGCTGCGCGCCCACCTGCGGCCCGACAATCTCCGTATTGCGCACGGAAAAGCCAGAGAGATAGGCATTCTGTTCCAGCGCGCTGACGACGGCAGGGTCCGCATGTCCGTTCAACGAGGAGATGCTGGGCAGCACGCCGCCCTCCACCTTGTCACGGTAGTCGGCAATGGAAGCGGCAATCTCCGGATAGCGCACCTGTTCGACGGCACCGTTGTTCAGGTGCAGTGGGTCCTGCTGCGTCAGGAAGGCCGCGAGCTGTTCGCGCGTGGCATTGTCCAGGTCAAACTTGCCCGCGTTGGCGGCTGCGTTGCTACTGTAGTTCTGCTGCAGGGCGCGAACAATCGCGGTGCGGCCGGCGTCAAGCGAGGTCTCTTTGGTATCGCGCTGCGGCAGCGAGACGATGATCTCGTTGTCGGCGGGACGGCCAAAGCGCTGAATCTTCACATCGTGCAGGCCCGCCTTGTCCGCGGCAGAGCGCACACGCCCGACGTTTGGCGTCTGCTCAAACTTCAGGTAGATCAGCGTTCCGCCCTGGAAGTCCACGCCCAGGGGAAGCCCGTGCCAGAACGCCAGCGACAGCACCCCGGCCACGCTGAAGATGAGAGAAAAGCCGAGGAAGTACCACTTCTTCCCCAGCCAGTCGATGTTAACTCCGTGAAAAAATTCCACTCTGTGCTCCGATCCTTCCGTTCCGTGCGCTATTACCCGTTACCGGCTGTCCGCGTGTCTTAACCGATGGAGATCGGCTCACCGCGGGGACGGCGGTTCAGGCTCGCTTCAAAGATGACGCGCGAAACAAACACAGCCGTAAACAGGTTTGCCAGCAGACCGATGGTCAGCGTGACGGCAAATCCCTTAACCGGCCCGGTGCCGAACAGGAAAAGAATGGCCGCCGAGACGATGGTCGTCACGTGGGTGTCGATGATGGTCTGAAAGGCGTGGGCAAATCCCTGGTCCACCGCAGCCGCAGGCGACTTGCCGGCCCGCAGTTCCTCACGAATGCGCTCGAAGATCAGCACGTTCGAGTCGACGCCCATACCGATCGTAAGGATGACGCCGGCGATGCCGGGCAGCGTGAGGGTTGCATGGCTGTAGCCCATAAAGCCCAGCAGAATGATCAGGTTCAGGATCAGCGCCAGGTCGGCGTTGATGCCCGCGCCGTGATAGTAGAACAGCATAAATACCATCACGACGATGAGACCGGCCGCCGCTGCCTCTACGCCATGGCGGATCGAGTCCGCGCCGAGCGAAGGCCCGATGGTGCGCTCTTCCAGAAAGTGAATCGACGCCGGCAAGGCTCCAGTCCGCAGCAACAGCGACAGATTCTGCGCCGTCTCCTGCGTAAAGCCGCCGCCGGAGATCTGGCCGCGATCGCGGATCGCTCCCTGAATCACAGCCACTTCACGGATCGAGTTATCGAGCACGATGGCCATGCTCTTGCCAATGTTCGAACTGGTGTACTGATAAAAGCGGTCGCCACCGGTGCGGGTCAGCGTAAAGCTCACATCCGGCCGCTGGTTGATGTCCAGCGAAGGCTGGGCATCGCGGAAATCACTGCCAGCGACGATGGAGATGCGCTTGAGCAGGTAGAACTGGCCGGAGCAGCTTGAGCCCTGCGAGCAGGCCATCACTTCGGAGTCCGGTGGCAGCGTGCCGCCGTTGGCCTGCAATGCATTCTGCTGGTCGGGATAGGGGCCGCCGAGCACTTCGTGAATTTCCAGCCGCGCGGTGGACTGGATCACGTCCTTCACCCTGCCCGGATCGTCGATACCCGGCAGCTCGACCAGAATCTGATTTTTGCCCGGTCCATACTCCTCAATCACCGGCTCGCTGACGCCTAGGCTGTCAATGCGCTGGCGGATCGTGTCGATGGATTGCGAAAGCGCCCGCTGCTCCAGGTCCGTCACTACGGCCGGCTTCATGGTCAGCGTATAGGAGTTATCCGAGCCCGAGGTGATCGAATACTGCGTGCCGTAATTGCTGTCGAGCGACGAGCGGACGGCGCTGTCCTTATCCAGCGGCACACCGGTAATGCGGATAACCTCCGGCTGGCTCTTGGGGTGCGGCTTGCTGGCCAGCGCGCCATTGGCGCCCGCCTGCTGCAGGTCGCTCTGGATGCGCGCCATGTCGCTGTCGCTGGTGGCGCCGACGGCCTCCTGCACCATCACCTGCAGAATCAGATGGGTGCCCCCGCTCAGATCGAGACCGAGATGAATCCGATTCTTTAGCGACTGCTCAAAGGCGGCGGAAGAAAAGCTGCTGGGGATGCCGATGATGCCGAAAATGCACACCAGCATGAATGCAATGATGAGAAGGGTCTTCTGGGTCAGGTTCTTACGCATGGATACTCGATACAAGTGAAGCCTCGCCCGGCAGGGCCAGGTGCATCACTTGGTTTCTCCCTCCGCTGTCGAAACCGTGGCAATCGCACTCTTGACGACTTCCAGCCGCAGATTGTCGGGCGGCACGCGAAGCTGCACAGAGTCATCCCGCACGGCAATCACAATGCCCCGCAGGCCGCCGTTGGTCGTTACCTTATCTCCGGCCTTCAAACTGGTCAGCATCTGCTGCCAGCTCTTCTGGCGCTGCTGTCCGGGCCGGATCATAAACAGATAAAACACAACGAAAATCAGAATGAACGGCGCAAAGCTCACGAGTGACTGGAGCGGGTTGGCTGCAGCGAGAAATGCTGCCATGGGCACTGATTCTTTCTATCGAGCCGGAGGGCCGCACGCGCACAACCGCACGGTCGCCAGCCTCGATTGTCATGATGAATGTAGCGTATCAGCCGCCGATGTGCGCGCCTCCGCGCTCGCGTACGCGGCTCAGAAGCTGGGGCAGGGTACCTAGGGAGATAGCATCGCGTACTGCCTGCATTGTGTCAAGGTAGAGCGCCAGATTGTGGATGCTGTTCAGCGTCCCGCCCAGCGGCTCCTGCGCCATGGCCAGGTGCCGCAGATAGGCGCGGGTGTAGCGGGCGCAGACCGGGCAGCCGCACTCTGGATCTGGCGGATTCTGGTCCTCCGCATAGCGCCGGTTCTTAATGTTCATGCGGCCTTCGCGCGTAAAAAGCAGCCCGTGGCGGGCGGCACGCGTGGGAATCACGCAGTCCATCATGTCCACCCCCATGGCGGCGTATTCGACAATCTCTTCCGGGTAGCCCACGCCCATTACATAGCGCGGTTTGCCGGCCGGCAACAGCGGCAGGGTTTCGGCAATCATGGCGCGCGTCAGTTCGCGCGGCTCCCCCACGCTCAGGCCGCCAATGGCGTAGCCGGGCAGGTCCAGCTCCACCAGCCGCTCGGCAGACTCGCGGCGCAGATCGGTGTACATGCCGCCCTGCACAATGCCGAACAGGCTCTGCGTCTGACCGGGAAAGTCCACCGCCCAGGGAACCTGATGCGCGTGCGCCAGAAAGTGATCGCGGCTGCGGCGCGCCCAGCGCAGGGTCAGCTCAAGGGACTGGCGGGCGCGCTCGCGGCTCGCGGGAAACTCCGTGCACTCGTCGAAGACCATGCAGATGTCGGCGCCGAGCGCGATCTGCACGTCCATCGAGTGCTCCGGGGTAAACATATGCGCGGAGCCATCCAAATGCGAACGAAAGCGGACACCGTCCTCGGACACTTTGCGCAACTGGTTGAGGCTGAAGACCTGAAAGCCGCCGGAGTCCGTCAGGATGGGGTGCGGCCAGCTCATAAACCGGTGCAGGCCCCCGAGACGGCGGATGGTCTCGTGCCCGGGCCGCAGATACAGATGATAGGTATTGCCCAGCAGGATTTGGGTGCCGAGCGCCTCCAGGCGGTCCTGCGGCACGGCTTTTACCGTGGCCGCCGTGCCGACCGGCATAAAGATGGGGGTTTCGACCGCACCGTGGGGCAGATGCATCGTGCCCCGCCGGGCCGGTTGTTGTTCATTCTGGATCGTAAAGGCAAGCGACATCGCTGGTTTGAGTGTAGCGGGGAAAAGCAGACGCAGATCCCCTGCGGGGGATGACAGCAAGAAGAGTAAGAACAGCGGCGAAAGCAAAAGCAAGGACGACAGCCGGTCCCCTGGAGCATTTCCCGTCGGTAGAAAGCGCAGGTGCGTGGCCGAATATCAGACTTAGCGTAGCGAAGGATCTCTGTGTATCGCAGCAAAAAGCCAATACCCAGATTCTTCGCTTCGCTCAGAAGGACGGACTTTACTCTCTAGCACTCTCCAGCAATAGTGAAAATGCGATCGCGCAGAAAGCTTTGCTGTTCTGGTTTGTCCTTCCCGCAGGGAATCTGCTGCAACTGCCCAATCAGGAGGGTTGTTTTGCGGCGGAGCGCAGCGCCTTTTCCGGCATGACCAGCACGATGGTGCCGTCGGGGATGGAGCCTTCCAGCAGGGCGATTTTGCCGTCGCGCACAATGCCGCGCAACGGCCGAGGGGCTGGCTGGGCCGCTGCGGTTTGGGCCGGCGGCGACTCCGGACCCGGAGGGCGCGTGGGCCGCTTTATGCCGCGATCCATGGCCTGGTTCGCCAGTTCATCGGCGCGCTTGTTCTTGCCGCGCAGCACGTGCTCAATTCTGAAGCCGGAGAGCCGGGCGGCGCGGCGTTTGGCCTCCTCATAAAGAGGGCGAAGATCGGGGCTCTGCACCCGGTACTGGCCCCGCATCTGCTTCACCATCAGTTCGGAGTCCGAGATGACGTGCAGCCGCTCCAAATTGTGCTGCACGGCGTAGTCCAGGGCAGCCAGCAGGGCCGAATATTCGGCGAAGTTGTTGGTCTGGATGCCGAGAAACTCGCTCAACTCCGCGATGGTGCGGCCCTCCGCATCCTTCACCAGCACGCCATAGCCGGCCGGACCGGGGTTGCCGCGCGAACCGCCGTCGGTAAAGGCCGTGGGCCAGGGTTCAGCGGAGGCGGGAAACAGACTGGTCGGGGAGCCGGAGCGGGTGGGAGTCATCCGGCCCAGTGTAGCCGGTTTTGGCTGCGGCTTACCTTCTGCGGGCCGGTTCGTCCTATCCATAGAGGAGATGTACCCATGGAGCCGCCAAAACTGGCAGTTTTGCCGCTCAACCCACTTGGCCCTCTGGCGCCGCCACAGCCCCGTTCCCGCATACAATCAAGACAACCGATGTACGCCGATAGCTCAGCGCGGGTGCAGGACGCCGAATTGATCCGCGAAGCGCAGCGAGGCTCACGCGAAGCCTTTGAGGCGCTGGTGCGGCAGTACGACCAGGCCGTGCTGCGCCTGGCGCTGCACCTGACCGGCTCGGAGCAGGACGCGCAGGACATCCACCAGGAAGCGTTTCTGAAGGCCTACCGGCACATCGGCAGCTTCCGGTTTGAGTGTTCCTTCTATACCTGGATCTATCGCATCGTGACCAATCTGTGTCTGGACCACCTGCGGCGGCGCAAGACGCGCCGGGAGGAATCTGCGGTCATGGTCGACTCCGCGGGCGAAGAGCATGACACGATGGCCAACGTCTCCGATGATCGCGCGTACGCCAATCCGAGCCGCGATCTGGATCGAAGGATTCTCGGCAACTGCATCCAGGCGGCGCTGGAAAAGCTGACGCCGCGCGAGCGGACGGTCTTTGAGCTGAAGCATTATCAGGGTCTGCGGCTGCGGACCATTGGCGAGATGCTGAACACCACGGAAGAGACGGCGAAAAATACATTGTTCCGGGCTACGCGCAAGCTGCGGTCGCAGCTTGCCGATCTGCGTTAGACAGAGCGGGCCGGGAACGAGGAGCAAAGCATTGCGATTGATTTTAAGGAGCAGGCCATGAAATGCGCGGTTGCCGAGCAACACATCGTGCAGTCAATCTACGGGGAGCTGCCGGACGATGCAGCACACAGTCTGCAGCAGCATCTGGCGACGTGCGAGCACTGCCGCACCGAGATGCGCATCTACGAGACCCTGAAGCAGGCGATGGCGTTTGCGCCGGCGGAAGAGCCTTCTGCAAGCTTTCTGGCGTCCAGCCGGATTCGACTGGAAAATGCCCTGGACATGCTGCCGCCGCCCAGTCTGTGGCAGCGCACCCAGATGGGGTTCTACGGATTTTTCGCACAGTTAAAGGCGGCTCCCGGAATGGCAGCCTCTCTGGCGGTGCTCGGCGTGGCGCTTGGAGCAGCAGGAGGCCACCTCTGGAACAGTCATCGCGCAGCGGCCGAAGCTGCCGGGACGCAGATGGCGGCTCCTTTCAGCTCTGGCGAGCCGGCGGTGATGAGCGTGAGCGGCATTGTGCAGCACCCCAACACCAAAATGGTGGAGGTGCATTTCAATCAGATGGTCCCGGCCACGGTTGAAGGCTCGATCGATGATCCCGAAGTTCGCAAGCTGCTGCTGATGGCCACCGGGGACGCGGGCGATCCGAATGTGCAGAGCGACTCCGTCGGTCTGCTGGCGGACCAGTGCCGCGCGGGCCACGACTGCCAGGCGGAGCCAGTGCGTACGGCGCTGATGGTTGCCCTTCGCTATGACCGCGACCCCGCCGTGCGGCTGATGGCGCTGAATGGGCTGGAGCCCTACGTGGCCGAGGATTCGAGAATCCGCGACGCGGTGCTGGAGTCCCTGATGCACGATCCCAGCCAGCGCATCCGGAGCCGCGCCCTGTCCATGCTGGAGCCGGTTGGCGCCGACAGCAGCGTCCGGATGGTGTTGCACACGATCGCCAGCGAAGATGCGAACCCGCAGATGCGCGAGGCCTCGCTGAAAGTGCTGCAGACGATTCCGCCAACCGAGTAATACAAGAGAAGCTCTCCGGCCGGTACACTGCGATGGACCGTCCGGCGGGCTGTCTCACCGCACGCCTGGAAAACTGCCCGAATGAAGATCTCCTTGGCCAAGACGAACGCCTTGTGTGTCGCGCTGGCGGCGCTTATCGCGCTGCCCGTTGCGCATGCAGCCGTTGCTACCGGCGAGGGCGCTGGCCTGCACAACAGGGAGGCTGGCGGATATCTTGGTGTGAACTTTGAAAATCTGACCCCGCAGCAGCGCGAAAAGCTGCACGTGCCCGGTAAGGCGGGTGTGGCCATTGCGGCCGTGGACCATGACGCGCCCGCCGGCAAGGCGGGCCTGAAGCCGAAGGACGTGATCCTGCAGCTGAACGGCAAGAAGATGAAAGATGCCGAGGATCTGCGCGACGCACTGCACAAGCTGCCGCCCGGCGCGACCATTACGCTGCAGGTGCTGCATGAGGGTCACACCTCCGACATGCATATAGTGCTGGCCGACCGTAAAACCATTGAGCAGGAGGCGTGGTCGCAGCACTACACCGTGCCCAACCCGGCCGACCAGACGAGCGCCGGCTCCGCCGCCCGCATTGGACCCCAGAGCACAGCTTTCAACGGCAGCGCAAGCGGCGATCCGCAGCAGCCCGCGCAGCAATCTTCCGGCTTTTTCAGCTCCATGCCCTCGGAGATCGGGAAGACTTTCAGCTCCAATGGCGGCCTGATGAGTTACATTCCCGGCACGCCGCCATATACCGGGCTGGAGGTGGAATTGCTGAATCCCCAGTTGGCCCGGTACTTCGGAATGCGGAACAAGACCGGGCTTCTGGTAAAAAGCGTCGATGCAGGCAGTCCAGGCGCGCGCGCCGGCATCCGCGCCGGGGATATTCTCTGCAAGGCGAACGATACCGAGATGACGGCACGCAGCCAGTGGAACCATATTCTGCGCGAAAACCGGCACGATGCCATTCGGCTTGAGGTACTGCGCCATGGGCAGCGCCGCTCGCTGGTGCTGGCGTTGGCGGCCGCCAAGTCGTAACCGCGCCGTCGCTGTGATTCAATAAAGAGATATGGCCACCAGCACCATTCCCCCAGCCAGCCGGCTGGTCCGCCGCCGCAAAGCTGCCGTGCGCCGCGCGCGCGAGCTGGCCTCCATTGGCCATGCGCTGCTGTCGACCGGCCACCCGTACATGGCGCACATTGTGCCCATGCGGCGCTGCAACTTGGCCTGCACCTATTGCAATGAGTTTGACGATGTTTCGCAGCCGGTACCCGTTGACGAGATGCTGCGGCGCATCGATCACCTGGCGCGGCTGGGCACCAGCGTCATCACCATCTCCGGCGGTGAGCCGCTGCTGCATCCGGAGCTCGACCAGATCATCGCGCGCATCCGCCACCATGGCCGCATCGCCGGCATGATCACCAACGGCTACCTGCTGATGCCGGACCGCATTGAGCGGCTGAACCGCGCGGGCCTGGACCACATGCAGATCTCTATCGACAATGTGCAGCCGGATGAGGTCTCCAAGAAAAGCCTGAAGGTGCTGGACAAGAAGCTGCAGATGCTGGCCGCGCATGCGGAGTTCCACGTGAACATCAACTCCGTCGTGGGCGGCGGCACCAGCCATCCGCAGGATGCGCTGACCATCGCCGAGCGCGCGCTGGCGCTGGGCTTTACCTCGACCATCGGGATTATTCACGACGGCAGCGGCCAGTTGAAGCCGCTGGGCGAGGAAGAGCGCGACATCTTTTATAAGGTGCGGGCGCTCGGCAAGAAAAATTACTCCCGCTTCAACCATTTTCAGGAAGCCATCGCCAACGGCCAGCCCAACGACTGGCGCTGCCGCGCCGGCGGCCGCTATCTCTACATCTGCGAGAACGGCCTGGTGCATTACTGCTCGCAGCAGCGCGGCTTTCCCGGCGTGCCGCTGGCGGAGTACAGCAGCGAAGATGTGGCGCGGGAATTTCTCACCGAAAAAAGTTGTGCGCCGAACTGCACCATCTCCTGCGTGCATCAGGTGTCGTACATCGATCACTGGCGCGCGCCGCAGACCTCCCGCACCAGCCCGGGGATGGGCGCCAGCGGCAGCGAGACGCTGGTCAAGATTCAAATGTAAGAATCCGCTCGGCTTATTCCTCTTTCAAAACTTCCGACGGCGAAATATGCACTGCCTGATTGCCCGGCGCGGCCGCGATGACGACCGACAGGACAACACACGCCAGCGCAATCACGACAGACCGCCCAGTCGACCAGGAGACCTGGCCCAGATAGCCCCGCAGTGAAAGCCGCGAAAGCAGGAGCCAGAGCGGCAGCGAAAGCAGAGCGCCCAGGCTGGCACTAACGGCCGCGCGCGCCAGAATCGTCCTGCGGATTCTCCATGGCGTCGCGCCAAAACATATCCGCACGGCGAACTCCCGCCGCCGTATCCGCACAAAGTAAACCAGCGCGCCGAAGAGCCCTACATACGCGGCGATTGCCATAGTCAACGCGCCAGCCATGGCAAACAGCGCGCGGTTTTTCTCCGGGCGCAGCAGGCTCTGCTGGCGATCCCGCAGCCGATAGACAGAACGGACGCGCAGGCCGGGCATAAGGATCGGTACTTGCCGGCTCACGAGAGTCTCCAGCGCATGGCTCGATTCCGAGCCGTTGACGATGAGTTGCGGTGTGCCGTCACCCCCTGCGAGAAGCATGAAGACCGTCGGCTCCGGCGATCCGCCCGGTCCGGCCATCTGCATATCCTGGACGACGCCACGCACCGCTGTGACTGTCGAGAACGATGGCATCCCGGCGAAGGCCGGCTGGATGAGCTTCACCGAACGGTGCAGCGGATCAGCATCCGGCCAAAGCTCTTTGGCCAGGGATTGATTGATGAGGATTGCGTCTTCGTTGCCGGTGATAGGCTGCGCGGGGAAATCGCGGCCTCGCACCAGCTTTGCTCCGATCGTGCGGAGATATTCCGGCGTCACGGTAATCTGCTTCACCGTTCGCGGAGCGCCGGCGGCGCGATCCATCGGCTGCACGGCGGCCGTCTCCATGGGCTCCAGCGGCGCGCTGGAGGCAAGCGTGACACTACGCACGCCGGGCAGCGCCCGCACCTGCTCACTCAGCGTGGCGATGGCTGCGGCGGAAGGAAATGTCTTGCCGGGGCCAATCGTGAACGTAACGCCATTCGGCCCGGGAGCCAGCGCAACGACCGTGAGCGGATCGGGGGTGTATCCCAGCGGCTGCTGCATAAAGCCGAGCAACGCGGCCGCAATCATCCCCGCAAGAATCCAGGTGCCGATGCATAGCGCAATCTGGAAGACGACGATTGTCTGCAGCCAGACTCCTGCGTTGCGGGCCGCAGTGGTGGTGTGGCCCAGGCGCGGGGCGCCATCCTCGCGCAGCATATGGATGGCGGGCAGCAGCGCGACGAGCGAAGTGAGACCAACGACCAGCGGCAGTTGCAGCAGAAACGCCCGCGCGACCAAGGGCCAGGGATTCGCGATGAGCTGGCCATAGGTGGCCGGCAGATGCGCCGAAAGAACCAGCGCGCCGCAAGCAAGCAGCAGCCCTGCGGCCAGCGCCAGAACGATCATGGCGGCCGGCCCGATCATGAGTTCGGCCAGCAACCGCGCGCTCTGCGCCCCCAGAGCCTTCTTCAGCCGCACCTCTTCCGCATAGTGAGGGGTCCGCGCCAAAAGCAGCAGGCTGTAATTCAGGCTGCTGATCGCCAGAAAAATGACGGCCAGCACAAGCGTAAGAGTCAGCCACTTACGCACCGTTTCGTCCCGCACCGGATCCGTTGTGACGCCCGGCGAAACATGCAGCGGAGCGGCGACGGCGCTGGCCGGCGGAAGCGCGCGCTGCACGGCCGCAAGCAGTTCTGCCCCACGCAGATGATCGTCGCCCGCCAGCGCGTAAAAGGCGGCCACCTGCTTCCATACATTCGGGTCCAGATGTTCCAGGTGCGGATCGATCAGCAGCGGGATGACGCTGCTCGCAGGAACCCATGCGTCCGTGGTCTGGCCGAAGAGCCCCTGGAACTTTTGCGGCGCGACGCCGACCACCGCAAACGGCCGCGTATCGAGCCACACGAACCGGTGCAGCGCATTGCCCGGCGAACCAAACCAACGGACCGCCAGCGCTTCGCTCAGGATGACGGCGCGCCGTCCGCTCTGCGGCTGCTCGATCTCCTCCGGCGTAAAGCCGCGCCCGGCAAGCAGCGGCCCGGTATACGCGCCAAAAAATCCTCCGGAGA
>JAKAUB010000193.1 GCA_021827845.1 Acidobacteriota bacterium
TAGTCGAAAAAACGGCGCAGAAAATAGATGCGGCTCTTGCGGGGCCGGATGAGCATGACCAGGTCATCGCGCTCTGGGTCCACTTCACTGCGGGCCGCAACCGTGCGCTGCTTGTTCTGGTAGCTGATCGGCACCGCACCGGTCTTCTCTCCAGTGGCGGCGGGCATCACATCCAGCCACCACTCCATGACGCGGTCAGATTTTGAAAAGAAGCGGTGACCACCGATGTCCATGCGGTTGCCCTTGTACCGGATCGTGCGGGAGATGCCGCCGATCTCGTCGGTCGCCTCCAGAATGACCGGGCGAACGCCGGAGTTGCGCTGCAGCTCCAGGGCCGCAGTCAGGCCGGCCGGACCGGCGCCAATGATAATTGCGGTTTTCGTCATACCGTTGGGGCGCGCCGACTTGCGCGGACGCGCAGATATCCTTTTGTGCCTCTCATGCAAGTCTACCTTGCGATGCGCTACTGTCTTAAGATGCAGCGTGTTCTGGGCAGTCCGCAGCCAGCCGGTCAGTTGTCCCCGGGCAGTCGGGCGGACGGTTCAGCGTCTTCGCGCCCTGCAGTGCGAACCCCGGAGCTGGATGGAATGCGCGGCATCGCCATCCTGCTGGTGTTGCTGCGGCACTACATCCACCACCCTCCGCTGATCTACTTCGGGCCACAGTGGGGATGGATCGGCGTCAACCTGTTTTTCGTCCTTTCAGGGTACCTGATTACGCAAATTCTTTTGCGGCTTCGCGGAACCCAGGCCTCGCTGGGCGTCTTCTATGCCCGCCGTTCGCTGCGCATCTTCCCGCTGTACTTCACGGCGTTGGCGGTCTACTTCTCGGCTTCGGCAATCGTCAGCCATCCCCAGCCCTGGAAGACCGTCCTGCTCTACGTGTCCTTCTTGCATGCCTTTCTGCCGCCCATCTGGACCCATCCGGTGATCGTGCCCCACCCGTTCTGGGTGGTCGTTGGGTTTTCGGTGCTCTGGTCCCTGTCTGTGGAGGAGTATTTTTACCTGCTATGGGCGCCGATTGTTACCTGGACGCACGGCCGCCGGTCCATACTGTATGCGGTTTGTGGCCTCGTGCTGCTGGGCATTCCATGGGTGCGCTTCTTTTATCCGGATCCGAAGGGCGGTCAGGAACTCTTCATCGCGCAGGCAGATTCGCTGGCCGCAGGCTGCCTGGTTGCACTTCTTTTAGACCAGTTCGGAGCCCGGTTGCTGCCGTGGATTCGGCAGCGCGCCGCCTGGTTCTATCTGGCTGCCATTGCCAGTCTGGCGCTTGCGATCTGGATTGATCTAGCGACCGGCCTGACCAAACACAGCCTTCGCGACTTCCGTATCTTCAACACCGCGGACTACTCCGTGCTTTGGCTCGCCTGGTCCCTGTGGCTGCTGGCGGTGTTGGCCGTGGCCGGCGGCGGGAGTGGCATGGCGCGGGCGCTGCGTTCTCGCAGCCTGTGTTTTCTGGGGCGCATCAGTTATTGTCTCTACCTGGTGCATTACCCCATCTACGCGGTGCTGCGGCAGCATATGCCCCACAGCCTCGCCCTGGTGCTGGGTCTGACCCTTTCGATCGTCATCTCCGCGCTGTCCTGGCGCTTCTTTGAAGGCCCCATCGCCCGCTGGAAGCAGGAACGCTACCGCTACCACACGCCACAGGACCCGGAAGCGCCCCTGGCTACGGAGCTGGCGGGCACGCCTTATTCATAGGCCAGCGCGTCGATGGGATCTTTCTGTGCCGCTTTGAATGCCGGATAGGACGCGCCGATCAGGGCGCCTCCCATCGACAGGATAGTCGCCCAGATCACCCAGTGCAGCGTGATCGGGAAGGCGATCGTGGGGAAAGTGGAGCGCACAAACTCGCGGGCGGCGACCGTCAGAAGAATCCCAAAGATGACGCCGCCGATGGCCAGCATCCCGGTCTCGCGAAGGATGACGGAGACGATATATGCCTTGGACGCGCCCAGCGCCTTCAGAATGCCGATCTCGCGCGTGCGCTCCATCACGGCCAGGTACATCGACTGGAAGATCACCAGGAATCCAATGATGCAGGCGATGCCAATCACGGAGTTCAGCGCCGGCTCCAGCCCCGGCAGCTTGCTGGGCGTCATCTGGGAGATCAGATCCTGGATTGTCTGTACCTGATAGCTCCCCATGCCCGGCGTGGCGCGAATCTCTTGCTCCACCAGGCCGGCGTTCTTTGGGGTGTCCAGCTTCAGGTAGAACAAGGACGCCTTGCCTTCGGACCCGGTCAGCCGGTCGAGCGTCGTCAGTGGGATAAACAGCCGGCCACCCTTGCCGTGCTCCACAATGCCGCTGATGGTGAAGGTGTGGTTCAGGATCGTCATCGTATCGCCGACCTTCTTTTTGCCGGTCCGCGCCTCCACGTCGTCGATGATCACGTCAAACGGCTCCTGAAACGGCTTGCCCGACAGGAAAACAAACGGCCGCAGAGCATTAAAGCTGGCGTAGTCGATCCCGAAGATGTTCTCGAGCGACCGGCCGGTCACGAACTGCACCGCCACGGGTGCCGCTACCGTCACGTGCGGCAGCTTGGCCAGCACTTCCGCCACCTTGGCCGAGACCGGCGCGCCGCTTACCCCCACCAGAAAGCTGCTGTTCGCCGGCCGTACGATCAGGTCTGCCCCAATCCCGCTGGTGCGCTGCCGCGAATCGTTCAGCATCCCCAGCATGATGGCCGTAACCGAAAGGATCATAAGAACTTCAATCGCTACCGCAGTGAGGCTGAGCAGAGAGCGCAAGGGCCGGTGGACCAGGTTGCCGACAACGAGCCGATTCATGAGAAGTACCCCAAAATCTTCCAGTTAGGTGTCTGGTTCAGTATACCGAGCGGCCTCCGAACAGCCTGCCGATCCCC
>JAKAUB010000232.1 GCA_021827845.1 Acidobacteriota bacterium
CGGTTAGCATACACCGCTTGTTGCTGGCTGGCCTTGCCTTCCCACTTCCGCCGCCCCTTCTGCTGCCGCTCCGGAATATAACTGCGAACCCGATGGCCTTTCACCCGTTCCAGCACCGCCGCCGAGTGATATCCCTTGTCGACCACCATCTCCTCGATACCTTCGACGTTCACCTTGGGCTCAGCGTCCGGGTGCGACTTGGCTTCGCGCAATGCCAGATCTGCTACCGTCTCCCCAGCTTCACACAGCGTCACCTACAGCGTTGTCGTATCGCCCTTGTCGGCTTCCTGCAAGGTCACCGCCACCACCGCCCCCGTATCCAGATCCACCGCGTGCTCGGCCTTATGTGCCAGGTGCGTGCGCCCATCCTTCATCTTCGTAATGCGCGCGTCCGGGTCCGCCGGACTTTTCCATTCCTTGTTCGACGTGCGCTTCTTGCGCTTGCGGTCCATGCGCGCCAACTGCTCCCGCGTCGGCGTATCGATCCCCGAAGCCTTCGCCAGACCCGTCAGGAACTCCTCGTAACTCTCGCCCCTATCTCGCCGCACAATGGACCGCATCGCCGCCGATGCCACTAGTGTTCCGTCTCCGAAATGACTATACAGGTAGCGCCTGTTTGGCCTGCTGAATTTTGCGCAGGATGTCTTCGCCTTTGGCGTTCCAGGTGTAGCGAGTGGGGTTGGCATTGCGTTCTGCCAGGTAAGCCAGTATCTGGTCGCACAACTCGTTCACGTGGCGGAAGCTGCCCTCGCGTACTACGTCCTCGGTCAGGTCGCGAAAGAATCGTTCCACGAGGTTCATCCAAGAGGCCGAAGTAGGCGTGAAGTGCAGGTGGAAGCGGGGATGTTTGGCCAGCCACGTCCGCACCTCCGGGTGTTTGTGAGTGGCGTAGTTATCGACGATCAGATGCAGGTCCATGCCCTTGGGCGTCTGGCGGTCAATCTTCTTTAAAAACCGCAGCCACTCCTGATGACGGTGCTGAGCTGCCAGCATGGAAACAATCTTTCCTTCCAAATAGTTTAGGGCGGCAAACAAGGTTACCGTTCCATGGCGAATGTAATCGTGGGTGGCGGTGCGGATATGGCCCACGCCCAGCGGCAGCGCCGGCTGAGTTCGCTCAAGTGCCTGGCATTGGCTCTTCTCGTCACAACACAACACCAGCGCCTTATCGGGAGGATTCAGGTATAAGCCAATCACATCCCAGAATTTCTCCTCGAAGCGGGCATCGTTGGAGATCTTGAAAGTCCGCGTCAAGTGTGGCTGGATGTCGTTGCGGGACCAGATCCGCTGCACCGTGCTCGGGGATACCTTCTGCGCCCTGGCCATCGACCGGCAACTCCAGCGCGTCCGGTTAGCCGGTGGCTGTACCGCCCCGGTCAGGATGGCCTCTTTCACCTTGCTGTCCAAAACCGGCTTGCGCCCCCGGCCCGGTGCGTCCTCCAGTCCCGCCAAACCCTGTTCTCCGAACCGCTGGCGCCACAAGCGTACGGTATGACGGTTTACACCCAATTGCTGCGCCACGGCACGATCCGGCTGCCCGGCTGCCGACAGCAACACGATCCGGGCTCGCAAAACGCTTCGCTGTTCTGAGGTCTTACTGCGAACCGTACGTTCCAACGCACTCCGATCCAGATCGGTGAGAACGATTTCGGGAAAGCTGCCGCTCATGCACAGCAATCTACCATGCCGCGTCTCAATAGTATAGACATTTGAGAGACACTACACTAGTGTCCCGTTGCGGTTCCCGCCTCCTGAGTGGGTGGCTGGTTATAGTACATGTTGCTGGTCCGCGCCGTCAGCCCCGGCTTGTCCACCTTCATCTGCAACTCGTGGTATTCGTTGGGACCATCGGCGCGTGGAGGCATGAACGAGATCCGGTAATAGGCATCGGCATCCTTCATGCAGCGCGCAATCTCAGACGCCATATCGTTCGTTGGCATTCGCACCTGCCCGCCGCTCCAGATCGCCATCACCTTCAGCGTCATGTTCGGCAGGTTCATCTGCCCCGGATTCTTGACGCC
Source organism: Acidobacteriota bacterium (assembly GCA_021827845.1). Classification (GTDB taxonomy): domain Bacteria; phylum Acidobacteriota; class Terriglobia; order Terriglobales; family Acidobacteriaceae; genus JAKAUB01. Next base: position 2,022 of record JAKAUB010000232.1, read on the forward strand.
TTTCAAATAGCTCTCGAACAGATAGGTGTAAAAGTTGGGCATCCCTTCCGCCACGCTGCAGATCTCGATCTGCGCTTTGCGGATCTTCGTCGACAGATCCACCATTTGCTGGAAGAGCTGCTTCTGCTGCTTCCCGCTCGTCAGCATTTCGGGATTGTCCAGCATCGGCCAGCCCGGCCCAATCCAGATCAGCAGCTTCCGCCCCGGGAATCGTCCCATCGCGCTCACCAGTTGATCCAGCATCTGCGCCGACATGTCAAAGCGCTCAATCTGGCCCCAGTCGCCTGCCGAGCGGTTCATCAACCGCAACTGGCCCGCAGTGCCATCCAGTTGCGCCGCCAGGGCATTGCCGTCCATGGACGGCCCCAACGGCTGCTGCAGTCCGATATCGGTCACCCAGATAATCGACACCGGGTGCGCCAGCCGGCCATTATCCCGGCGCAGGAACTGCGAAATGTACTGGCGGGACATGGCAACCCGGTCAAAACTGATATTCACAGCGTCGATGGCCAAAATTACCTGCACCGGATCGCCGTGAGAATCCGCGCCTGCCAGCGCCTCGAACGACTCGATCTTGCGCGGCTTGCGATTGTCGAGCAGTGTGAAATTCCTCTCCGTCAGTCCCCTGATAACATTACCCTGTTTGTCGGTCACCACCACGTTCAGGTGCACCCGGCCGTCATCCACGTCAGCGGGCGCGGCCGGCTGCGCTGAGGGCTCCGGCTGCACCGCTGCGGGCGCAGGCACTGCGGCCCCGTTCGGCGCCGCCGGCGCAGGCGCCTGGCTCTGCACTGGCGGCCTCACCTGGGGCTGAGTTTCTTCCTTGGGCGTCTGGTTGGCGGCCGGAG
>JAKAUB010000201.1:0-5528 GCA_021827845.1 Acidobacteriota bacterium
AGCTGCGTTGGCTAGTGTGGCGGCGCTAATCGTCTCCGGTGTGCTGCTGGCGTGGCAATACACGGGGAGCTGGAGCGGGGTTTACGGCACTGGATATGGCCTGGTGCTGATCGTGAAGACGCTGCTGCTGGGGCCGCTGCTGCTGCTGGGCGCGGCAAATTTCTGGGCGCTGCGACAGCCGGCTGGGCGGATCCAAAGCTTTCTTCCGCGATTGCGGCTGTTCTCAGAGGCGGAGATCGGGATCGGCTTCACCATCATCCTGGCCGCGGCGTCGCTTACCGCGCAGCCGCCGGCGGTGGACGTGACGCAGGGCCGCGTAACGCTCCCAGAGATCGCTGCGCGATTTACGCCGCAGTGGCCGCGGCTGCAGACGCCGCCGGTCAAAGCGCTGCCGCCGGTAGCTTCCATGACGCAGGCCGAGCGCCAGTATGCGGCGAATCCGGACGATCCAAAAGCAGCGAACGATGCTGCCGAGCGGGCGTGGTCCGAATATAACCACCACTGGGCTGGGATGGTCGTACTGGCGGCGGGCCTGCTGGCCTTTCTTGCGAAGGCGGGATGGGGCCGATGGGCGCGCCACTGGCCGCTCGCGTTTCTTGGCCTGGCGGTGTTTCTCTTTCTGCGCGCCGACCCAGAGGCGTGGCCGCTGGGGCCGCGTGGCTTCTGGGTAAGTTTCTATAATCCGGAGGATCTGGTGCACCGGCTGATTGTTCTGCTGATCGTGTGCTTTGCCGGGTTTGAGTGGAGCGTGCAGAACTGGTCGCTGAAAGACACGCGCGCGGCTCTCGTGTTTCCGGGGGTGTGCGCTTTGGGCGGCGCGCTGCTGCTGTTGCATGAGCATGCCATGGGCAGTGCGCAGGAAGAGCTGCTGACGAGCATGAGCCACGCCGCCATTGCCGTTTTCGCGGTCATTGCTGGCTGGTCGCGATGGCTCGAGATTCGATCGCCGCGTCTGACTCGCGTCCGGACGGTGGCTGCGGTCCTCTGGCCCGTTTGTCTGATTGCGATCGGGCTGGTGCTGCTGAACTACCGCGAAGCCTGACACCAGGCCGAGCGAAGTGACGGAACTTCGGCATTGCAGGTATCGTATGGAGTGCTATAGGCAGCCTCCGGTGCGCGGATTCTCCGGGGCTAGCCCGCATAAATCGCGTCGATGGAGAAAATCTTTTGCAAAGTCTACGGAGATTGACCTACGGAATGGCCATGCTGGTGGGTGTGGCTGGCTTTATAGGCGCGGCAGCCCCCATGGCGCATGGGCAACGGCTCCCGGATACTGTGAAGCCGCAACACTACACCTTGACCCTGACGCCGGACCTAAAGGCTGCCACGTTTACCGGAAAAGAGACGATCGACGTAATGCTGACGCAGCCCGCCAGCGACATCGTGTTGAATGCGGCGCAAATCACCTTTGAGAAGGTGACGATAACGGCTGGCGGAAAAACACAGACCGCGCAGGTGACGGAAGACAAGGCCAAGCAACAGGCGACCTTCACCGTTCCCAACCAAATGCTGGCCGGTAAGGCCACCCTTCACATTGACTACACGGGAATCCTGAACGGTCAGTTGCGCGGGTTTTATTTGTCGAAGACAGCGAAGCGCAACTACGCGGTGACGCAGTTTGAGCCGACCGATGCGCGGCGCGCGTTTCCGTCGTTTGACGAGCCGGCGATGAAGGCCACGTTCGCGACGACGCTGATTGTCGACAAGGGCGACACTGCCATTTCGAACACCAACGTAATCTCCGACACGCCGGGCCCAGGCGCCGACAAGCATACGGTGAAGTTTGCGACCACGCCGAAGATGTCCACGTATCTGGTCGCGTTTCTGGTGGGCGATTTCCAGTGCCAGTCCGGTTCGAGCGACGGCGTGCCGATCCGCGCCTGCGCAACGCCGGATAAGGTGCAGATGACGGGCTACGCGCTGCACGCGGCGGAGTTTTTCCTGCACTACTACGACACATATTTTGGCATCAAGTATCCAATGCCGAAGCTGGATATGATCGCCATCCCGGACTTCGAAGCGGGCGCGATGGAGAACTTCGGCGCCATCACGTATCGCGAGACCGCGCTGCTGGTTGATCCCAAGACTGCGTCCATTGGCGCGAAGAAGGGCGTTGCGGTTGATGTGGCGCACGAGATGGCGCACCAGTGGTTCGGCGACATGGTCACGATGCAGTGGTGGAACAACCTGTGGCTGAACGAAGGTTTTGCGACGTGGATGGAGAGCAAGGCCGTCAACGCCTGGAAGCCGAACTGGAATATCAGCCAGGATGATGCGCTCTCGATGGACGGCGTGCTGAACTATGACGCGGGCAAGATTACGCGGGCGATTCGCGCCAAGGCAGACACGCCGGGCGAGATCAACGAAATGTTCGACGGCATCACGTATCAAAAGGGCGGGGCCGTTCTGGGCATGACGGAAAATTATGAAACGCCCGAGGTCTTCCGCAAAGGCGTTCATAAATATTTGTCGGCGCACATGTACGGCAACGCCACAGCGGAGGACTTCTGGAACGCGCAGACCTCCGTGAGCGGTAAGCCGATCGACAAGGTGATGGATAGCTTTATCGGGCAGGCAGGCGTTCCGCTGTTGACATTCACGCAGCCGGCCGGTGGCAAGACGACAGCCAGCCAACGGCGTTTCTACATCACGCCGGGTATGCCGCCTGCTTCCCAGACGTGGACAGTACCGGTCTGCTTCAAGACCGGACCCGGCGCCGATGAGACGCCGAAGTGCGAACTCCTGACGACGGCGCAGCAGTCGATGGCCGTTCCGGCGGGCGATATCTTCTACGCCAATGCCAATGACAAGGGCTACTACCGCACGGAGTATGCGCCGGCGGACTACAACAAAATCCTTGATGGGATTGAGACACAGCTGACGGCGCCGGAGCGGATTGGTTTTGCCGGCAATATGTGGGCGCTGATGCGCTCGGGCCGAGGCAGCATCGGCGACTACATGAACCTGGCCGCTGCGCTGCGGAACGACAATAGCTACGGCGTCATCCAGCAGGTGGCGGGCGCGCTTGCCAGTGTGGATGAGCGTATTGCAACGCCCGAGGAACGGACGCAGCTGGCGGCATGGGTCCGCAAGCAGTTTGGTCCAGCCTACGAGCGTGTGAAGACGCCGGGGCCGAACGATACGCCAGATATGATCCAGCTGCGGGCATCGCTCTTCGGTATATTGGGCGAGCTGGGGAAAGATCCGCAGGTAATCGCGCAGGCGCGGGAGATCACGAGTAAGTATCTCGAGAATCCGGCCAGCGTGGATCCGACCATGGTGCGACCGGCCATTTTCATTGCAACCGCGAACGGAGATGCCGCGTTATTCGATAAGCTGCAAAAGGTGAGCCAGACGACAAACAATCCGGAAGAGCGGACGACGGCGCTGTACGCATTGGCGACCTTCCACAATCCGGAACTGTTGCGCCGGGCGCTGGACTACGCTACTTCCGGCCAAGTCCGGAATCAGGATTCAATCATTCTGATGATCATTGCCCTGCGGGTCCGCGACACGCGGAATATCGCCTGGCAATACATCCAGCAAAACTGGCCGAAGGTGAAGGCCCAGATAACGACCATGATGGGCGGCTATCTGGTGAGCTCCGCAGGCTCCTTCTGCAGTGCTGATAAGGCGCAGGAGGTGCAGAGCTTCTTCACCGCGCATCCTGTTCCTGCGGCGCAGACCGCAACCAAGCGGGCGACTGACCAGATCCACGACTGCATGGAGTTCCGCAGCGCGCAGCAGCCCAAGCTGGCGAGCTGGATGGACCAGCAGCACCTGACGGCGCAATAAGCCGACTTGTACCACGAGAAAATCCCAGGTCTCGTCATCGAGGCCTGGGATTTTTCTATGCACCTCAAGCCGGGGGCACGAAGTTTAACCGCGCGCGTCCGGCGGCGCCAGCGCCTCTGCCAGATGCACGGCGCGACGGCCGGAGAGCTGCAGAATCTGCTCGCGGCAACTGAAGCCGTTGGTGACGATCAGTGTGTCGCTGGCTGCCTGGCGTGCCGCGGGGAGCAGTACGCGCTCCGCGAGAGTTTTCGAGATTTCGTATTTCTCTCGTTCAAAGCCGAAGGGGCCGGCCATGCCGCAGCAGCCGGAGTCGAGCAGTTGCGGGCTGGCGCCCGAGCGTTTGAGGAGATCGACCTGGGGCGCCATGAAGGGCTTCTCGTGGCAGTGCCCATGGACCACAATCTGTTTGCCGTCCAGCGCCGCAGACATATAGCCGGGAGCTTCGCGGGCAAGAAATTCTCCCAACAGAAAGGTCTGCGCAGCCAGCATGCGGGCCCGCGGATCGTCGGCCAGCAGGTTGAGCGCTTCATCGCGGAAGACGCTGGCGCAGCTAGGCTCCAGCACGAGGATGGGGGTGCCAGCGGCGAATTGCGGCTCGAGCGTTTTCAGAACATCCAGCAGATACTGCCGGGCGCGATCCAGCATGCCAAAGTCATAGAGCGGCCGGCCACAGCAATGGTGACCGCTCGGGACCTCCACATGGAAGCCCGCCTGCTGCAGCGCACGAACCGCGGCGTGCGAGACCTGCGGGTGAAAATAGTTATTCCACGTGTCAGCCCATAACAGCACGGTACGCTGCGGCCCCGCTGCCGGCTGTGGCGTAAAGGTGCGCTGAAAGCTGCGCGGCGCAAACTCGGGAAACTTCCGCTCGCGCGCAATTCCGAGGAACCCTTTGGCAAAGTCCCGCACCAGCGGCAACTGCCCCGGAAGATTGGCGATGGCGGGGAAGTTCGAAGCCAGGCGCGCCCAGCGATCCATCCAGCCAAAGGCGTAGTTGGGCAGCGGCCGCACCTTCGTTTCGTAGTAGTGCGACAGAAACTCCGCTTTGTAGGTGGCGACATCCACGTTGACGGGACACTCGTGCTTGCAGCCCTTGCAGGAGAGACAAAGCTCAAGCGCCTCTTTGACGGGTTCGCTCTGCCAGCCTTGGGGCCTCAGTTCCCCCTGCAGCATCTCCCAAAGCAGATGCGCGCGCCCGCGGGTGGAGTGCTGTTCTTCGCGGGTCGCCATATAGCTAGGGCACATGGTGCCGGCGGTCTCTTTGCGGCAGGCTCCAACGCCCACGCAGCGCAGCGTGGCGTTGGAAAAGGAGCCGCCATCTTCTGGAAACTGAAAGTGCGTGGCGACTTGTTGTGGGGTGTAGCCGGCTCCTTGGCGCAGATTGTCTTCCGGCTGATAGATACGGATCGGATCCACCATTTTGCCGGGATTCATGCGGTTTTCCGGATCCCACAAGCGCTTGAATTGGTTGAAGGCTTCGATCAGCTCCGGGCCGTACATCTTGGGCAGCAAAGCAGCGCGCGCCTGGCCATCGCCATGCTCCCCGGAAAATGAGCCGCCGTGCGCGACGGTAATGTCGGCGGCTTCGTCGAGAAAGCGGCGGAACTTGCGGATGCCTTCTTCGGTTTCGAGATCGAAGTTGTAGCGCAGGTGCACGCATCCCTGGCCAAAGTGGCCATACATGGGGGTCGTGTAGCCGTAGGGCTTCATGGCCTGGAACAGATCGCGCAGAT
>JAKAUB010000201.1:6054-14595 GCA_021827845.1 Acidobacteriota bacterium
CTCATCCAGGTTGAATCCGGAGACGCGGCGCGGAATCTTCGGAAAGCGCTGGCGGACGAGTTCTCCATAGCGGTCGCGCAGGTCGCGGAGTCCGGCGTAAATCTGCCCCTTGCGGCCGCCCGCGGCGATGATCGCGGAAAGGTCGTCTTCGGATGTGGCGCCTACTTCCATCACGGTGCCGTCATACAGCATCACGCGCAGCGATTCGACGTTGTCAACCGTCTTGCCGCCCATCAGCGCATGGACGCCGCAGGAGTTGTTGCCGATCATGCCGCCGATGGTGCAGCGGCTGTGCGTTGCGGGGTCAGGCGCGAACGTCATGTGCTGCCGTTCGGCGGCTTCGCGCACACGATCGAGAACGATTCCGGGCTGCACGCGTGCGTGCCGGGCTTCAAAGTCCATCTCGAGGATGGTGTTCATGTGGCGGGAAAAGTCGAGGATGACGGCGACGTTGCAGCACTGGCCGGCCAGGCTGGTGCCTCCGCCGCGCGAGAGCAGTGGCGCATCGAATTTGCGGCACGCGGCAATGGTCGCCGCAACGTCTGCTTCATCCAGGGGGCAGACAACACCGATCGGCACCTGCCGGTAATTGGAGGCGTCCGTTGCATAGAGGGCGCGTGCGCCAGCATCGAACGCCACGTGGCCGCGCACGGTGCGGCGCAGTTCCGCTTCCAGTTCTCTATGACGGGCGAACGATTCGTGCGGAAATCCACCGGAGGGAGTGTGGGAATCGGGCATCGATCTCCTTTCGAAGTTCAGGAAGTACGGAGCTTCAGGCAGCCGCGGGCGCTCGTGCAACCCGATCGCGCGGAAGGCCGGTTCGATCAGTGGTCCAATTCGATGACCGTGACGGCCATCGTCTGCAGTGCCTGGGTTGTCGTTTGCATATTTTGATCCAGAGTCGCCTTCTGACTGGGTGGCTCCAGAGCTTCGTTGATGCCGACGGCGCGACCATCCGGCCAGGCGGAGTCAGGCAGGGAAGTGAGCGCACGGGGCAGGTCTCGCAGTCGCACGGTCACCACCTGCTTTCGCGCTGCCCGTATACGGGTCATGCCGCCGCGATCAAAGTCACTGTTGTTCTGGTCTGCCAGATAAATACTAAGTTGAATGCTGGTCGAGCTGACGGTCAGAAAGGGATTGCGCCATTTGGATTCGGAATCGTACTTGGTCAGCAGAGTTTTTTGGGAGGGCGGAATGCTGCTGAGTTCTCCGCGCGCGTCGCTTAGCGTTGCCTGCCACTTCGCCGGAGCGGGGAGGGCAAATCCACCGCTGTGGCTATGGCAGCCGGCCAGTAGCGTGGTCAATGCGAGCACAAGCGCGGCGCCGCGCATTCGGGGTGGAAGTTGCATCACTTTTAAGCATAGCAACGGGATACCGCCTGCGGACAGGCTGCGCTAACGGCTCTTCCACACAGGTGCGCGCTTTTCAAGAAATGCCGCCGTTCCCTCATTTTTATCGGGGGTGCCGCAAGCCAGACCGAAGAGCGCCGCTTCATACGACAGCCCGTCCTCCAGCGGAAGGTCGCCGCCACGCTCTACCGCGTCCAGACAGTATCGGACAGCGCTGGAGGAAACCGCTGTGATGGCGCGGGCAATGGCCTCGCCACGGGCCAGCAGGTCTGCGGCGGGAACCACCTCATTCACGAGCCCAATGCGCAGTGCTTCGGCGGCGGAGATCATCTCACCCGTCAGCAGCAGTTGCAGCGCGATCCCCTTGCCGACCAGCCTTGGAAGGCGCTGCGTACCGCCGTAGCCGGGCAGCAATCCCAGCTTCACCTCCGGCTGGCCAAGCTTCGCAGTGTCTGCGGCAATCCGCAGCGTGCAGGCCATGGCGAGTTCGCAGCCCCCGCCCAAAGCAAATCCGTTGATGCATGCGATGACCGGCTTCCCGCAGGTTTCCATAGCCCGCATGACGGCCTGTCCGCGCAGTGCCAGTTCGCGTCCTTCGACAGCGTCCGCTTGCCGCAGTTCCTGAATATCGGCCCCCGCGGCGAAGGCCTTTTCGCCCGCACCGGCCAAAAGAGCCGCACAGATAGACGGGTCATCCTGTAGCGCTTGGATGGCGCGGGAGAGGTCCTGAAAGGTCGCGTGGTTCAGCGCGTTGAGGACCTTGGGGCGATTGAGGGTGATGACGGCAATTCCGGACCGGACTTCCCAGGTGAGATTCTCAAAGGTCATTGGCAAACCCTGCAGGATGAAATTTCTGAAGCTATGAAAACCGTTGAGTCTATCACTGTTTGGATGGCAAGCGCTCTGTGGCTGCTGGCTCCACCGGGCGGCGGCCATCGTATGATCGAAGCATGATCAAAAGTCTCACGCTGGTACGGCACGCTCGTTCTGCCGCAGAATTTGAAGCGTTGAGCAGTTTTTTTTCGGCCATGGGGATGGAACCGGGCCTGGCCTGGGATGACGGCAAAAGTCGCGGCGCGCCGAATCTGGCACCGGTGGGAAATCTGGAGTTTGTGTCGGGGATGCCTCCTGTCGGGCCGGAGATTCTGATCGAAGCCACGGCCCTTGACGATGTGCATCGCGTCGCTGCGGCGTGGCGTCCCTCGGCTGCGGCGGAGCCGGCAGCGAAGATCTCGGCCATCGCCGAGACCCACTGGAACTCCCGGTACTTTACCGCGGAGCCGGTACCCGGGGTTGTCGTCGGCTTCTGGGAGTCCAACAACCCGCAACACGGAAAGCCCGTAGCGCTCGAAGGCGATTTGACGGCCGCCGGGATGCGCTTCGCCGTTGTGGTGGCGCGCTGGAACGCGGTCATTACCGATCGGCTGCTGCAGGGCGCGCTGGACGTTCTGCTCCGCAGCGGCGCACGGCGTGAGGATATTGAGATTGTCCGCGTGCCGGGCGCCTGGGAGATTCCCGCGGCGGCGCGCCTGATCGCGAACCGGGGTGCCGTGGACGCGATCGTGACTCTCGGCGTGCTCTTGCGCGGCGAGACGGCGCACTACGAGGCCATCTATAACGAGGTTGCGCGCGGCATCGGACAGTCGCAGCAGGAGACGGGAATTCCGCATGCCTTTGGAGTGTTGACCTGCGAGACGCTGGAGCAGGCGCTGGACCGGGCAGGCTTGAAGATGGGCAACAAGGGCTTTGAGGCGGGCGCGGCCGCGATCGAGATGGCATCCCTGCGTAAAAAAGTTGCGGCAGAGCAGCGCAACGGGCCTGCGGCGCGATGAAAAGCAAGCGGCGCAAATCGCGCGAGTTGGCGATGCAGATGCTGTTCCAGGCCGATCTTGGTCAGCAGAACCCCGATCAGGTGCAGAAGACGTTCTGGACGTCCCGGGATGAGGTTGATGCGGCGACGCAGGGCTTTGCCGAGGATTTGTTCCGGGCGGCCAATGCGCGCCTGGAAGAGATCGACACGCTGATTGTGGAGGCGAGCCGCAACTGGCGGCTGGAGCGGATGCCGGCGGTCGATCGCAACCTGTTGCGTGCCGCTGTGGCAGAGATGCTGGCTTATCCGGCGACCCCGCTGCCAATCATCATCAACGAAGCGCTCGAAGTCGGGCGCATTTATGCAGCGCCAGAGTCCATCCAGTTTTTGAACGGCGTACTGGACGCAATTGCCCGCAAGCTACCGCGCACGGCCAAGCAGTTGCGGCCCGCAGGCAACACGTCGGCCGGCACCGCGCAATAGTCCCAGCCAGCTTCGCTTGTCATTCTGGGTGAAGCGAAGAATCCGAGTATTGGCTTCTCTGCGATACAGAGATCCTTCGCTACATTCGGGATGACGGCTGCTCGGGTTCAGGCACTCCGTACCAACCGGCAAAAAGCTCCAGCAACCACGCCGCAGTAAGAGACCGATTGCGTGGCGGCGGCCAACCCTCTACGGGAGGAGTCGCTGCCACGCGCGGATTATTGCTGCCGGGCGGCAGCTGTCTGTCCCTGAGACGGACGTGGCTGCGCTGCCAGGAAGTACACGGGTACCGGGCTGCCCTGTGTACAGGCAAAGAATGGATCGGCGGCAGCGGTGGTCGTAGTGCCGCAGGTGAGACCGGCGTTGATCTGCCGCGTATCGGTCAGCGAGTTTGTATCGATGACGTGCACCAGATCGTCACCGCTCGTGGCCGCGTAGAAGGAGTTGGTGTCAGGACTGAAGGCCCCCGTGATCGGAGCTCCCGCCTGTCCGTTGAGGGCAACGCTCACGACTTTGCCGGTCGTGGTCTGACCGGCTGGGCACGCACCCTGCTGGCTGATCTGGAGCGGGGTGCAGGGAACCTGATAGCCCGGCAGCGTGTTGTTGCCGCCCGTTGGTGACGCAGGCAGGAACGTGACAAACGCCAGCGAGGAAGCGGGAGAGATCAGTACCTGATCTATGGTCTGAATATTCGGCGTGTTCAGGTTCTGCACCGTCACGCTATTGCCGAACTGGAGCGCGGTTTTCAGCGGGCACTCCCCAGATGGAATGTTGACCGCGTCGTCGATCAATTGTCCGGATGCCGCCGCTCCCAGGATGTGATAGCCATCAATGGAAGCCGCAAGCTGATCGGTAGCATCTCCCACGGTTCCTGCCGAAGGGTAGTACTCGGTCGGATTCAGCGCTGTATTGGGATCAATCCCCACGGGCGGTGGTCCCGGCTGCTGGCCGGCATTATTTGGCCCTAGCGCACAGTAGCCGAAGGATGTAGTCGTGGACCCGGAGGCATACGCTCCCACGCCCGGCACGGTAATGGCCACGCTATGCGCGCCAATCGGGCAGTTGCCGGTCTGGCCATTGTCGGTGCAGGTGTGCCAGCCGGTGAATCGCGAATAGGTGTACAGCGTATTGCCGCCAGCGATGTAGAGAGTCTGGCTGTCCTGCGTGAACTGGGCTGCGTAGGGCGGGTTGATCTCAACAGAGGGATCCAGCGGTTCGTTGTTCGCGTCGCAGGCGATGGTCGGGCCCGGCGCCACAAAGGACTGGACGGTTGCCGCCGTTTTGCCGACCGCCGGCGTGTACAGATAAAAGAGCTGGCGGCACGGATCGTGGATCACCACCAGGGAGTCATCTGGCGAAACCGCCAGGACGGTGCCCGGTACACTTTGCGCCTGGGTGGAGAGCGTGGCCCCATTGGTGACCGAGATCGTTGCGATCATCAACTCGTTGGCGCTGCCGAAGTAGAGATACTTGCCCAGCTCGTCCATCACCATGGAGTTGGGCTGGTAGGGCAGTCGGGTCGGCGTACCCACGGTTCCGGTCAGGAAGTCAATCGGCACGAAGTTGTAGGAATCCGGGCTGGCCATGTAGAGAAAATTCGAGCTGGGGCCCGGGGTGTGAATTTCAACAGGGTTGCTCGAGACCGGAAGTCCCGTGCTGAGGTTGCCGATCTGATCTTGAGGCGCGGGATTGCAGATCCCCGGCAGGCATTGCACGGTGATGGCTGCGTCGCTGGGATAGGCCGGCTGAACGGCGCCTGTGCTGCTGACAGGAATGTTGATCGGATCGTTCGAGGAGTAGGTCAGACTCAACCCGGTGATCGGATTGTTCTCTGTGTCGAGGACCGTCGCGGTCAGCGGCTGAATGTTGTTGGTGTTGACCGTCACGCTGGTCTGGTTGGTGGTGCCGACCCGCAGCGTAATGCTCTTCGGGGGACAGGTGAAGAAATAGCCGGCCGTGCTGGTTGCCTGCGCTACGCTTGCAGAGATGACCGTGGAACCCGGCTGATGCGCGGTGGCCACGCCATTCTGGTCGATCGAGACGATGTTGCTGTTCTGGGATGCAAAGGTCAGGTGACCGGCGGCGCAGGTAATGTCATTCGCCGAGCCGGGGGTGCAGGGACCGTTTCCCGTGCAGACCGTAGCGGCAAGCTGCGCCGTCTGATTCTGCGAAACGCAACTGGTCGGTGAATACACGCCAACATTGGTGGGTGAGCCGGTCTGCGGATTGTTCGGACAGTTATGCACCGTACTACTGTTGCCTAACGACACGCTGGTGACCGGAGGATGGACAAACACCGGAACGGGATTACTGGTGGCGCCGCCGCCGCTGGCCGTAATGTAGGCAATGCCGGTTTGATCGGTCGGAATGCACGTTGTGTAGTTGGCGACGCCGTTGCCGGAGTTGCGATTCCAGGTGCCGCCGCAGATGGAGCCCGTAGGCGAAATGTCGGCCAGATTGAGATTGCTGGTGCCGTAGGTGAACGTGGTAAGGCCGGAGGACTGCCCTTTGCAGGTCAGGGCCGTAGCGGCGCCGATCTTTCCAATCTGGCCGAAGCTCAGCGAGATGCCGTAGGTGCGCGGCTCCAGATTGATGGTCGAAGTCGCGTTGGTTTGTGGGCCGCTCTGAAAACCGCTGCAATAGTTCTGGCCGTAGTTCTTGACACAGCCGGTGATAGAGAGACTGACAGGCAGCGCCAGGCTGCACAGTAAAGCAAGAAACACGAACCGACGCATTGAACCTCCCCGCCGCCGCTTGGACGCGGAACGACGGTCACCTGAGCCTGAAACAGCGATGGACGCGATTCAGATTGTCTAATTCTAGGGCCTGCCAGCAACTCGCGGCAAACGCGCGGGCCCGCCGCTCCAGGGGGCCCGCCATCTTAATGGGCGCTTGTCTCCGGCATGTACTGGTTGAACCACGCCACCGCCCGCTCCAGCACGTTCTGGCTGTCGGCGCGGCGGGTAAACCCATGGCCTTCATTCGGGTAGACCACCAGCTTGACGGGCACGTGCATGGCCCGCAGCGCATGCCACATTTCAAAGGACTGCGGGGCCGGGCACTCGCCGTCCCGGTCGCCGACGACGATCAGGGTTGGCGTTTTGGCATTTTTGATGAAGTTGATGGCAGAGCTCTTGGCGTAGACCGACGGATCGTCATAGACACTGGCGCCAAAGAACGGGATCATCCAGGTGTCGATTGAGTTCTCCCCGTAATAGCTCTTCCAGTCGGAGATGCCGGCGCCGGCGACCGCAGCCCGGAAACGGTGCGTCTGCGTGATGGCGAACATCGTCATAAAGCCGCCGTAGCTCCAGCCAGTGATGCCAACGCGGTTCGCGTCAATCGGGAAACGTTTTGTGACCGTGTCCACCCCCGCCAGCAGATCGCGCAGGTCGCCATAGCCAAAGTCCTTGCGATTGGCCTCGGTAAATGTCTCTCCCTCGCCGAAGCTGCCGCGTGGATTCGGCATTAGAACAAAGTCGTCGACGGCGGAGAAGGCCAGCGGGTTGTAGCCGGGATAGGGCCAACGCGGCAGGACTCGATTGGACGGCCCGCCATGGACATATAGGATCAGCGCATATTTTTTGTGGGGATCATAGTTGCGCGGATAGACGAGCCAGCCCTGGATGCGGTAGCCCTGATTGGTCCAGGTGACGCTTTCGCTCTTCCCCCAGGTGGGTGTCAGGGAACCGTTCAGATGAGTGATCTGCGTCAGGTGCTGCAGGTTGCCCGCCCAGACCTCCGGCGCCTGATCGAAGGTGGACTTGATCAATGCTGCCTGCGGATTCCGCTGGCGGGAGAACGAGATATCGAGCTGGTCAAAGCCGGCGCCGATGGTCGCCGGAAAGGTCACGCGCGCGGCTTTATCTTCCGCGCCGGTCTTCGGGTTCAGCTCACTATAACGGGCCATGCCGTCTTTGACTTCTGTAAAGCCCATGCGCGTGGTGCTGAACCAGTGCACCCAGGCGGGCGTGGCCTTCCGGCCCGGCGTCAGATCGCGCGGCGTGCCCCCGCTGGCGGGGATCAGATAAATGTCGCCGCCATTTTGTGTGCGGTCACTCATCAGGCCGCCGATGAAGGCAATCTGCTTGCCGTCCGGCGACCAGCGCGGCACGGCGATCTGCATCGTCGGCTTCAGGATGGACTGCGGTGCGGCAGAGGCAGCCGCTTGCTGCGTATAAAGCTGTGCCACCCACCAGTTGTCGTCCCCCGGTGGAGGAGCGGCGATATAGGCAACAGAGCGGCTGTCGGGCGACCAGGCAAATTCATACACGTGAAGCGTCGCGGGGCTGATCTGCGGGGGATCGCTGACGGGAGCGGTCGCGGAGGGATCGACCAAGGACAGCCGCTGCACCTCGGCAATGGTGTTGGCACTGATGACGCCGACCAGCGGCTTGATGGCGAAGACCGCGTCCGGCGGCCGCGTGGCATTGGCGATAAACAGGAAGCCGAGTTGTTTGCCATCCGGCGACCAGGCCAGGCGGTGAACAAAGCCCTTGACCGCCGTAATCTGTCGTGGCGCCTGCGGTTTCCCGTCTGCTCCCAATGTTGTGATGAATATCTGCTGCTGGCCGTGGGTCAGGCAGTCCGAGGTGAAGGCGATGCGGTGGCCGTCCGGCGACCACACTACGTCACCCTCCGCACAGCCGACGCCAGCGCCCGGCGCGGGGAGTATCTGTTCTGAACCCGGCGCTCCCTCGAGTGCCCGAAGAAAGATTCGCTGGCCGGCGTCGCCGTCCGGCGCCACCCAGGCCACCGTTTTCCCATCCGGCGAGATCGCGGCCTGGCGCGGATTCCGCATGCCGGACAGACCATGCAGAAAGGCGGCGATGCGCGGGTCGGCAGCGGTCTGGGCTGTAAGTGTCCCAGCCAGAGAGAGAAACGTTACCCCTGCAACAA
>JAKAUB010000184.1 GCA_021827845.1 Acidobacteriota bacterium
GATCGTTCCATGAAAGAGAACCGGCACGTCAGAGGCAAGGAAGAACCCGAGAAAAAACTGTGACAGCCCAGCCAGGAAGAGCCAGAGGCCGGCGATCTCTCCCGGCTGCCGACGGCGCGGAAACCACCACAGCAGTGCGGCGAGAATGGCGAAGTCTGCGAGACAAAAGTAAAGTTGCACGGGATGAAGCGGGATGCCGAGCGGCGTACCGTTCCAGAGCAATGCCCAGCGGCTGTGAAAGACGACGCCCCAGGGCCGGCCGGTGGGCCGGCCGTAGTCGCAGCCGGCAAAGAAGCAGCCGATGGCGAGCAACGCCTGTCCCAGCGCAAAGGCTGGAGCGACGACATCCAGCGCGGGCAGCCAGGGAATGCGCTTCCAGGAAAGATACGCGAGACCCACGAAGGCGCCCAGCGCCAGGCGCGTGAGCACGGTGTTGACGGAGCGCGGAACGGCGATGCTGAGCATCACCATCGGATACGCGAGAAAGTCGTGCCAGTGACCGGCGATCAGGAAAAGGCGCTCGCTGAATGCGGCGACAAAAATGGTGAGCAGGCCGGCGTTCCAGATCTGGTCCGGACGCAGCCCGCTGCGTGCGGCCAGACGCATGGCCAGTACCAGACCGGCGACGAGCGCGACGGCAGAGAAAAAGCCGTATGCGGGAAAGCTGACGGGGCCGAGTTCGAACAGACGCGGGTACACAAGGGAATGGTACAGAACGCGACGGTGATGCCGGAGCGGTTATTCCGACGGGAGATGAAGCGCGTACTGGAATTCGTAGTGATGCACGCCGTTGACAATGTCAATCTTCATCGAGCCGGAGAGGCCCGCCAGTTCGCCGGTGCCGGAGCCAGGCACGACAGCGATCGATAGTGTGGGCTCGCCGCGATCCATGACACCGGTGTGCTGCAGGGCAAAGCTGCCGCGCTTGCCGTCGAGTGTGCCCTCCACCCGCTCGAGCGCGACATAAGCGCCGGATGAGCCCGGACCGCCGGAGCCGATGGCCATCATCTCGCCCTTGCTTGCAGCCTGGAGCGAGCCCTGAAACTGCTTGTCAATCTGCATGCGATGGATGGAAGGCTCAATGGCGGTGGGATCCTGCACAGGGGTGATTTTTACGGTGAAGGTGCCGAGCGAATGAATGGGCTGCATGGCTGAGGTCCTTGAACAGGCGATGCCACCAGAGTAACGGAGAACGAAAGAGGAAGGGCAAAGAAGGTGGGTTTCAAAAAAGAGAGAAAACCGACCCGCGGGGCCGTGTAACGGTGCGCCGGTGAACCCGTCCTAAGACGGTGGGAACCCGCCGCGGCTCTTTAGGCATTCCGGACTGGCGGACACTGCACACCGAGCCGTTTCTACGAGTCGAGTTCCCTGTTCAATGAATGTAGGTTCAACCAGCGTGAACCGCTGCACCTGCTTTGCAGGCCGGCTTCTAAGAGGATGCTACCCGGCAGCGCAGCGGTTGGCAAGCGCGAGCCGGGCATAGCGCGAAGATGCGCTGTGGTCGTCGCTTACGCGACGACTTCAATCCCCATGGAGCGCGCGGTGCCCTTGATGGACTTGATGGCCGACTCGATGGAGGCAGCGTTCAGGTCAGGCATCTTCTGCTTGGCTATATCGGCCACCTGCTTCTCGGTGACGCGGCCCACTTTGTCTTTATTGGGAGTACCGGCGCCCTTGGCGACATTCGCGGCCTTCAGCAGCAGCACGGAGGCAGGCGGCGTCTTGGTGACGAAGGTGAAGGAGCGGTCGGTATAGACCGTGATGACGACCGGGATGATGAGGCCGGCCATGTCGGGGCCCTGCGTACGCGCGTTGAACTGCTTGCAGAACTCCATGATGTTGACCTGCGCCTGACCGAGGGCGGGACCAACCGGCGGCGCCGGGGTCGCCTTGCCGGCGACGATCTGCAGCTTGACTTGCGTTTGTACTTTTTTGACTGGCGGCATGGTTCGTAAATCCCTTTCGAAGATCTCTGGCTGTTGCGTGAGCGGCGCTAGGGCAGCTCGTAACAGCGGCTGTTACACAATCTTTTCCACTTTGCTGAATTCAAGCTCGACCGGCGTGGAGCGTCCGAAGATGGTGACCATCACCTTGAGGGTCTCGCGGTCTTCGTTGACCTCATCCACAACGCCGTTAAAGTTCGCGAACGGCCCTTCGGTGATCTTGACCGACTCATTCCGTTCGAACTTCACCTTCATCCGCGGCTTGTCCTTCGAGACGTCGGAGCGGAAGACGATGGAGCTGATCTCTTCTTCGGTCAGGGCCACGGGCTTTTCGCCGGTGCCCAGAAAGCCGGTGACGCGCGGCGTGTTTTTGACCAGGTGCCAGATCTCATTGTCGAGATCCATCTCGACCAGCACGTAGCCGGGAAGAAACACGCGCTCAATGGTGTACTTCTTGCCGGCGCGAATCTCGGTGACGGGCTCGGTGGGCACCATGATGCGGCCGATGCGGTCATGCAGGCCGTAGGCCTGGACGCGGCTCTCGATGGACTCCTTCACCTTGCGCTCAAACCCGGAATAGGCGTGGATGATGTACCAGCGAAAGCGCTCGTTGACGGGGGGCGCAAGTTCCTGGGCCGGCTCGGCGGCTTCAGGCTGCGTGTCAGTTTTTACTTCTTCTGCTGCCATGTTCACCTTCTTCGCCGCCGCTTAGCGCGTCAGCGAGTGAAGCAGTGCCTGCATTGCCCGTCCGACCGCCGCATCCACCACATAAAAATAGGCCGCAAACAAAAATACCGTGATGATGACGACGGTGGTGGTGGACTGGACCTCCTGACGCGAGGGGGTCACCACTTTGTGCATCTCACTGCGGACTTCCTTCAGGAAGTTGATCAGCCGTTCCGGCTGTTGCCGCCACTGCGGTGTTTCCGTTCGGGTCTCGCCCGGTGCCGCGACTGCTTTTGCCATAGTGCTTCCTTCTTCTGTATCCGCGATAGCCCGGCTGCGGGGAACTTGATGACTGCGGGCGCCAGAAAAAATCTGGCAGGGGCGGAGGGATTCGAACCCCCAAGTCCGGTTTTGGAGACCAGCAGTTTAACCGTTGAGCTTACGCCCCTGTACCCTGATGCGACCCTGCCGCGGCTACTTGGTTTCTTTGTGAGCCGTGTGCTTGCGGCAGCGGTTGCAAAACTTGGAAAGCTCCAGACGCGAGGTCGTCTTCTTCTTGTTCTTGGTCTTGGAGTAGTTCCGTTCTTTGCAGTCCGGACATTGTAATGTGATAATTTCGCGCATTGTCTTATCCTACCTGAATTTCACTCAGATTTGCCATGTACCCAGCGAGCCCGGAATCAACCCTTGTTTGAAGCGGGTGCAGCCGGGTTTCAGCTTGCTACAAACGTTCCATGCCCCTCGATCACCAGGCCGTCCCGAAACGACAGAACCTCGACGCGATCGACGCGCTGTTCCCTGGCCGTAATGGTGAATGCGATGACGATACTGTTGACCCCTTCATATACCGTGTTGACCTGAAATTGCGCTGGCGTGCTCTGGCTCTGTGCCAGCGCTGTCTGCCAGTACCGGCGAATTGCGTCCTTGCCCTTTAATACGCCGTCGGCGGCTGCGCCGACACGTTGCGCCAAAGGCGAGGTGAAGACAGCATCCTCGTGAAAATGCCGCAAGACGGCCTCGACGTCCCGCCGATTCCAGGCCGACTCCCACTCGCGGGCAAATTCCATTGGATGGATGTCATTCATCATCAAAATCAGTAGTAGGCGTACACTTTCAGGTGCTTCCCCCGCAGCTCGGGGGTCACCTGCTCCACACTTTTCAGATATAGCTCGCGGATCAGGCCCCGGTCCGAGTCGCCGAGCTGCCGGTAGGCGGCTTCGGTTCCGTTTCCCAGCAGACCTGCGGCAAGAATCCGTTCAAAGTCCCGCACCCGCAGCTTGTGCCGGCCAACACGGCGCAAAAACCCATCGACGGCCGTGGGAGCAAAGCTTGCCTGGATGGCGGTGGCTACGGTGGTATGCACCGGCACATTTTCTACTGCAATTGTCGCCTGCTCGTACATGTCTCTCTTTTTACTCGTCAAATCTGGAGCGGGAGACGGGGATCGAACCCGCGACCAACAGCTTGGAAGGCTGTGACTCTACCACTGAGTTACTCCCGCGATCGTGCGAAAGCCCCTTACAACAAGAAAACTGGAGCTGATAATGGGGCTTGAACCCATGACCTCTCCCTTACCAAGGGAGTGGACTGGACTGAAGGGCTCCGCCACGCTCCGCTGCTTCGCCCTCGGGCGTTGCTCGCGCGTTTTGGCGCTCGCTCTGCCCTTCACCCGTCACCGATACTGCACGTACGAAACTGGAGCTGATGATGGGGCTTGAACCCATGACCTCTCCCTTACCAAGGGAGTGCTCTACCACTGAGCTACATCAGCCCGAAAAACCATCGAGGGGCTTACGCCTCCTCGTCTTCCTCGCGCGTGCCTTCATCGTATCGCGCCCGCGTCGCCTGCAGCACGATGCGGACCAGAAACATGGTCAGGATCAGCATAGTGACCAGCCGAATCCTGCCCGGTTCCAGCGTAAACCACGCCAGCGCCAGCAGCCCGAGCAGCAATGCCCCGGAAATCTTCGACTTGGCGGCCTGATCCACGGCAAACAACCAGAAAACTGTGGTGCACAGGGGAGGATTCGAACCTCCGTAGCTCGCAAGGAGCGGCAGATTTACAGTCTGCTGCCATTAACCACTCGGCCACCTGTGCCCATACGGCGTTCCGCGGTCCTGTCTTCGGGCGGCAGACAGCACAGCCCGCAATCTTGCAACCGACAAGATTTTTTCAGGATTGTGTGAGACGGGAGAGAGTCTGCGCGGCTGCGCCGGTCCTTCCCTGTCGGCACGCGCGAGAACGCCAACGCACCTTCATACTAGCTTGCCGCGTGTCCCAGGCGCAAGACCTGGGGATGCGGCGGCATGCTCTACCATTCGGGAATGCGGCATGTCACTCGCACCTCTTTCGTATGAGCCTGCCCCCTGAAGGACATCTCTTTGCGCAGTCCCCGCTCTGGCACCAGAGCCGCATGTTTGCCCAGGACGACGAAGCCATGCTGCGATTTGCCGCTGCCGCCGCGGCGCGCGTCAACAGCAACGCCAGCCGCAACACATATCTGCACCTTGCGGATGCCGTGGCGCAGGCGGAGACGCTGCCGCAGCGCTTTCCCGATCCGGCGCGGCGGCCACTGCTCTACGGGCTGCCGGTGTCGCTGAAGGACTGCTTCGACCTGGCTGGAACCGTGACCACCTCTGGCTCCCGGTATTTTGCTGAAGATGGCCGAGTGGCTGAGAAGAACTCATGGGTGGCGGAGCGGTTGTTGGCCGCGGGTGCGGTGATCGTCGGTAAGACGCATCTGCAGGAGCTGGCGTGGGGTATTACGGGCGAGAACCCGTGGTTCGGGGACTGCCTGCAGCCGCGGGATGCGTCGCAGTTAACCGGTGGCTCCTCCAGCGGCGCGGCGGCCAGTGTGCAGGAGGGCAGCGCCGTGGCCGCCATTGGCACGGATACAGGCGGGTCGGTGCGGGCGCCGGCGGCGTTCTGCGGACTCTGCGGCCTGCGCGCGTCGCTGGGGGTGGGCGACTGGCGCGGGGGAGCGCATCTGGCGCCATCCTTCGACACTCTGGGCTGGCTGTTTCGCGATCTGCGCGATGCGCCCCTGTTGGCGGCTGCGCTGCTTGGCATCGCACCGGCCGCGGCGCCCGCAACGGTGCGCCTTGCCGTGCCGGAGCCATCGTTCTTCCATGATTGTGAGCCGGGGATGCTGCAGCGGCTGCAGCAATGGACCGCTGCATTGCGCGCCCGAGGTCATCGCGTTACGGAGTTTTCCGCGGCGTTCTGGGAGGATGCCTGGCCGATCTTTTCAGGAATTCAGGCGCACGAGGCGGCGGCGCTCTATCGCGGACTGTATGACAAGTTCGGCGACGACTATGCGGAACGCTTCCGTCGGGGTGCGAGCCTGAGCGACGCCGACGTCGCCCGGCTGCGCGAGCGGCATGCGGCCTTCGTCGCACAGGCGGATGCACTGTTCGCGACGGCGAAGTATCTGCTGCTGCCTTCGACCCCGGTCGCCGGGCTGCAGGCAGGGGCCGATCAGTCGAAGGCGCGGCCAAGAATTCTGCGCTACACCACGCCGATCAGCCTGGGTGGATATCCGCTGGTGGCGTTGCCGGGAGGCATGCAACTGGTGGCGCCGCGCGGCGAAGATGCCCGGCTGCTGGCCTTCGCGGCTACGTTAAATGGCGTGTTTGCAAAACCCGAAGATGCAGGGAGAAGATCTGGAGCTGGCGAAGGGATTTGAACCCCCGACCCTCTGATTACAAATCAGATGCTCTACCAACTGAGCTACGCCAGCCCGGGATTGCCGCGCCTGTTGCGCAGCCAGAAGAAAGAAGCGGGAACCGCAGGCTCTTAGGCTCAAGCTATCATGCGCAAACATTGCCCCGCAATCATGGGAGCGCAGCGCCTGGACACGGAGTGGCATTCGGCGGCAGAACGCGATAGCATGGCTCGTCTTCCGGAGGAACGTGCGGGACCGCTGCCAAATGCATCGGAGCTGCGCGTTAAAAAGCACTTTATGTCAGGAGGAAATGCACCATGCGCCGCGTATCCGGGTGTCTGATCGCAGTTCTGGGTGGGACCGTTGCTGCTGTTGCTCTGCCGCTCCACGCCGCTGGGTTTGTGCAGACGGGAGCGCCGTCGGCCCGGCCGCATGCCACGCTCGTCGTCGGCGCGGTTACGGCCGTCAGTGGGCCCTCCGTGACGGTAAAGACAGACGCCGGGCCCACGCAGACGGTCACGGTAGCGGATCGCGCGAAGATTCTGAAGGCGCAACCCGGATCCAAGTCGATCGCCGGTGCGACTGCGGACACCCTCAGCGATTTGGTTGTTGGGGATCGCGTGCTGCTGGCGACGCATCCGTCGCCCGACAGCGTAACGCCGATGGCCACCACGGTGGTCATCATGAAGCAGGCCGACATTGCACGCATGCAGGCGCAGGAGGCCGAGGCGTGGCGTGAGCATAGCGTGGGGGGCATTGTGAAGGCTGTGGATCCGTCGGCGGGCACGCTGACCGTGGCGGCGCAGCTGCATACCTTGACCGTGCATACGCAGGCGTCGACGATGATCCGCCGCTACGCGCCCACGTCGATCCAGTATGCGGATGCGAAGCCGGCCACGCTGGATCAGATTCATCCTGGGGACCAGGTGCGGGTGCTGGGACAGCGCGGTGCGGATGCAACGATTGAGGCGCAGAAGATCGTTGCCGGGTCGTTTCAGAATATTGCGGGAACAGTTGTACACACAGACCCGGCCGCGAACACAGTAACGGTCATGAATGCCAGCACGAAGAAATCAGTGACGGTCCGGATCACGCCCGAGACGCAGATGCACAAGCTGCCGGAGACCATGGCCGACCGGCTCGCGGCTCGATTTCGCGCGGCTGCGGCGCACGGCGGCGCCAACGGTCACGCGCCACAACCGGGAGCTGGTGCGGGACCAAGACCGGCCGGCGGAGCCGCAGGCGGGCCGCATCTGACGCTGGCGCAGATGCTGCAGCAGACGCCTGCGGTGACCCTGAAGGATCTGCATAAGGGCGATGCACTGATGATCGTTGCCAGCCAGGATGCGACGCCTGCGGCGACGGCGTTTACGCTGCTGGCGGGCGTGGGCCCGATTCTGCGGGCGTCACCGGCCGGAAATGGCAGCATGTTTTCTGCCACGTGGAACCTGAACGGGCAGAGCGGCGGCGGTGGTGCTGGCGGCGGGATGGGTGGCGGACAGCCAGGCGGTGCGGGCGGCGGTGGTGGCCCGCGGCCGTAGCGGCTGGGGAGTCATGGCAAAAACAGATTCCCTGCGGGAATGACAGAAAGAAAGGCAACAGCAAAGGCAGCAAGCAAGTAGCAAACGGGGAATAGATGTTGACAGAGACTCATCGACGGGAGATTTCGCGGCTGTGGGAGCGCAAGGTGGCGCAGGACGCCTCGTCGCTGAGCAATGCGGAGCGGCATCGCAATCTGCATCCGGACAGTGCCGAGCTGCTGCACGCTTTGGCCGTGGGTCTGCGCGTCAAGCGGGCGGTGGAGATTGGCGGATCGAGCGGCATCTCCACGATTGCGCTGGCGGCCGCTATGCAGGCGACCGGGGGCACGCTGATCTCGCTCGAAATTGAGCCGCGGCGCCAGGCCGAATCGAAAGAAACCACGGCGCGGCTGGGATTAGACGTACACGTGGACTATCGCCTGGGGGATGCCGGTGCGGCGCTGCCGGCGATCGCAGACGTCGAGATGGCGCTGATCGACTGCGAGAAGCAGGATTACGTTCGCTTTTTCGACAGGCTGCGCATGCGCGCCGGTGGCGTGGTGGTCGCCGATAACGTTCTGTCGCACCATCTGACAGAGTATGTGGCGCACGTTCGCGCGGTTCCGGGCGCGGAGTCGATCACGCTGGCCGTGGGGCAGGGGCTGGAGATTACGCGCTTGCCGTAAACCGCGAATGCTATGCTCGTAGAGAGGTTTTCCTGTGCCGTCCCGAAGGCAGATTGCCGGGTCCCGGGGACGGCTCCGTGCTGATGACTGATTCCGTACCACGACGATTCTCTCCACTCCTCCGTTCTGACATGTTTGCCGCTACGGTTGCGCCCCATGCGTAAACGCACATGGATCAGCCTGACCGTTGCCGTGGCCGTGATTGCCGCGCTGCTGGTGACGGCGTATGTCCGGCGCAACGCCGCACCGGAGGTCGCCCGGCTGCTGCCGGACTCCGATGGGATTGTCTTTATCAACCTGAAGCCGTTACGGACGGTGACGCGGTTCGGGGACCATCCCGTTGCCCATGACGCGGAGTATCAGGCATTTATCGACGCCACTGGCATTGAGTTTGAGCGCGATCTGGACCAGGCGGCCTTCGCCGTGCACCGGATGTCCAATCCCAATGGTCCGAACGGCGCGCTGGCATACTCTGAAGTGTTTCGCGGGCGGTTTGACGGCCGTCGCCTGCAAGCGTATTTAGCCGCCCACGCCGCCGCCAGCGAGCATTACGCCGGCCACGAAATTTATTCGATTGAGCACGACGGGCGCACCGTGCGGGTCACCGTGCTCGGCTATGACCTGGTGAGTGTTTCGAACACCCCGGATGATGGCCCGATCCACTCCATCATTGACCGGTATCATGCGTCGGCGTCACCGTTCTCTGGCAACGCGCTGCTGTCGGACTATTACCACTACGTCCCGCTGCTGTCGCAGGCGTGGATGATTGGACGCGTCGGCGCGCCGCTGAGCGATGCGGAGCGCTTCCACGTTCTCGGACTGGCGATTCCGCTGCCGCCAGACTCGACCTTTATCGCTTCGGTCCGCTATCTGGGCGCGCTGCATGTCCGGATCGAGGAGATTGCAGCCTCGGCAGAGGCCGCCAGCACGTCCGCCCAGATGGCCACGCTGGCGCTCAGCATGCTGCGGACGGCGCAGATGTCCCCGGATGGCGAAGGCCAGGCGGCAACGGCGAAGGCCTGGAATGATCTGCTGGCCAGTGCGAAGGTGCAACAGAAGGACACCCATACCGTTCTGACAGCCAAAGTGCCGGAGGCTCTGGTACGGGCGCTGATCCAACCGTCCGAGACGGCGGCGCAATCCCCTGCGGGGAACGCGCCGGCTCTTCCGTAAAACCTGCCGCGCTTATTCTGCGGCGGACTGCTGGACGGTTGTCTCTGCCAGTTGCGCCATGGTTTCACGCATATAGCGGTGCGGATTCACAGGCGTGTTGCGGATGCGTACTTCATAGTGCAGGTGAGCGCCGGTGCTGTGGCCGCTGGTGCCCACATAGCCAATCACCTGACCGCGGCTGACCGTCTCGCCCGGGATAACGGCGATCGACGACATATGCGCATACAGCGTGGTGATGCCGTGGCCGTGGTTCAGGATCACTTCGCGTCCGTAGCCGGTGCCCCAGCCTGCGGTCATGACCACGCCATCGCCGGTGGCGTGGATGGCCGTACCGCTGGGGGCGGCGATATCAATGCCACGATGAAATTCACCCTCAGCTTCTGCGCCGAAGGGGTCGGTCCGCTCGCCAAACGAGCTGGTGACACGGCCCATGATCGGCCAGAGGGAAGGTGCCTGGGCCAGGTTCACCCAGTCGGTAAGGGTAGACGAAGGTCGCAGCCCTGCGGTGAGAGCCTCCGTCGCGACGCCGGACAATGCGGTGTTGCGCAACTGATAGAAGCGGTCGAGGGACTGGTAGTAGTCGTTGCTGGCCTCGGTCGCCGGGGCCGCCAAAGCCACTTCTTTGCGGGCGACCAGCTTGCTCTGGCGCAAACCGTACAGCGCCGAAACCTCACTGGCCAGCGAACCGAGAGAGGCGACCTGCATGTCTTTCTGTTGCGTATCGCGCTGGAGCAGATGGTATTGCTGCTGCAGCGCCGCCTGCTGGCGGCGGAGCTGGTTAAACCGCTCGGCTTTCACCAACATGCGTCCATAGGAACCGGCCAGGCCGGAGATGGTAAACATGCCGACCACGGCGGCGGCGACAAATGCGTACGCGTAACGCATGGGCACCGGAACGCGCCGGAGCTGGCCGTGCTCGTCACGGCTGACGTAAATAATGTAATGATGACGCTTCTTCATCGGTAACGCGGATCCTTTCGCCCGGACCACTCTTGCGGGCCAGCCTTCCCGACCCGAACACGACGGGGCACAGGAGCCCACAACGCTTCGTGCAATTCGGGGAAGGAACGCTGTTACTAATTTTAGCTGAGGCAACAGCCTAGCAAGGGGTTCGGGCAGGGTCAATCGTAAAATCAGGCCGAACTTCTTGATTTGGATGATGAATCCTGCGAGATATTGGCCTTTGGTACCGGTATTCGCCAGAAATGCGCCCAGCTTCGATTTAACTTCGCCCCTTGCAGCGCTGCCATTCGCGGTAAAGCTCGCTTTTTCCACGGCCTGACTGCCGGGCAATGCGCTTCAGGGCATCCTGCTGCGTGAGGCCTTCGGCCAGCAGCGCCTGCACCTGCTGCGCCAGGTCGGGGGCGGACTCGGCGTCGACAGTGGCGTTGGCGGGCTGGCCGGCGATGAGCAGCACGATTTCGCCACGGATCAGATCGCGGCTGGCCAGATTGGCGCGGAGTTCTTCCAGGGACCCACGCAGAAACTCTTCGTGAATCTTGGTCAGCTCGCGCGCCAGAACCGCGGGCTGGCTGGGACCAAAGACAGCGCCGGCGTCCGTCAGCGAATCCAGAATGCGGTGCGGTGCTTCATAGAAGATCAGCGTGGCCGGATGCTGCGCAAGTGCTTCAAAGAAGGTGCGGCGCTCTCCGGCGCGGTGGGGTGGGAAGCCAGCGAACAGGAACTGGGACGTGTCGAGCCCGGAGGCAGTCAGCGCCGCGATGGCGGCGCAGGGCCCCGGAACCGGGAACACTGGCAGCCCGGCGGCAATGGTCTGCGCAATCAGGTAGCCGCCGGGATCGGAGAGCGCCGGTGTTCCGGCGTCTGAGATCAGGGCGATGGCAGCGCCGTTCCGTATGGCGTCGAGCAGCGGAGCGACACGCTCCTTCTCATTGTGCAGATGCAGGCTGATGGTGGGCGCCGCGATGCCGAAGTGGCTGAGCAGTTTTTGCGAGTGGCGGGTATCCTCGCAGGCGATCCGAGCGGCCGACCGCAGGACGCGCAGCGCCCGCAGGGTGATGTCTTCCAGATTGCCAAGCGGCGTTGCCACCAGATACAGGCCCGGGGCGAGCGCTGGCTCCGTCGCGTGGTCGCTGGCGGGGATCACTCGGCGGACTGCTGGCGCAGCCGGCGGCTCTCTGCCAGCAGTCCCATGCTGTGCATCAGGTTCTGGAGAGTGACGATGCCGACGATCTGCTCCCCCTGCAGGACAGGCACCATGGAGAGCCCCGAGCCTGCGCTGATGCGGCGAAACGTTGCACCGAGGGAATCCTGCGGCTGCGCCACCTGAAAGGTGCGGGCCATCACGGACTGCACGTAGCCGTTGCCATCCATCTGGAGCGCTTCCAGAATCCGCTGGCGGGTGGTGATGCCGACCAGCAGGCCGCTGCGCACGACGGGAAAGTCATCCTGCAGACTGTGCACGGCTTTGCTCAGCGCGTCCTCCAGCGTGTCGGAGGCGAGCAGCGAGGCAAAGTCGGTGAGCATGATGTCCTGCATGCGGACGGTATCGACGACGGATTGCAGGACGACACCCTGATCTTCAAGCTGCGCGCCGACAAAGATGAAGAAGCCCGCCAGCAGCAGCCAGGGACTTTGCAGAAAGATGCCCGCGATGAAGAGCGCCAGTGCCACCGCCTGGCCAATGCCGGACGCAGCGCGCGTACCGCCAAGATTGCCGCGTGACCGGGAGAAGCTGCCGCGCAGCAGGCGGCCGGCATCCAGCGGATAGGCGGGCAGCAGATTGATGGCGGCCAGAAACAGGCTGAGCCAGAAGGCGCTGCGCAGCAGATGCGAGGCGCTGATCCAGGGCTTGGCGAGGATTGCGACCTGCGGCGCGACACCATAAATAAAGCCCAGCAGCACAGCGGCCGCCAGCACATTGGCGATGGGTCCAACGACGGCGAGTGCCACGTGAGCGCGGCCCTTTGCAGCCTCTTCGGCATCTTCCGGGCTGGCATAGCCGGGAAGGCCGCCGATGGGCAGCAGCAGGAGCGTCCGCATCCTGAGCCCGTAGTACGCCGAGACCAGGCCACGCGCCATCTCTCGCACGCCGACGAGGCCCAAAAGCAGCAGCCAGAGAGCGACGCCGCGAAGGGCGGAGAAACGGCCGAGGCCGCCGGAGACAAACGCGAGACCCAGCAGGAGCGCGAAGAAAAAGTGCAGCCGGATCTCGACCCCCAAGATCCGTCCCATTGGAATCGACCAGCCGCCGCGCATTCTTATGCCTCTGCCAAGTATTGTAGAGGCATTGCTACAGGGAATGATGGAGCGGCATGCGCGTCATTGCAGGCAGATACAGGTCACGGCTGCTGGTTTCACCGCGCGGTATGAAGACGCGGCCCACCAGCGACCGCATGCGCGAGACGCTGTTTAACGTTCTGGCGCCGAAAATGGATGGCGCTGTTGTGGCCGATCTGTTTGCCGGGACCGGCGCCATTGGCATTGAGGCGCTGAGCCGCGGCGCGCGGCAGGTGTACTTCGCCGAGAATGCGCGACCGGCCCTGACCGCCCTGCGCGCCAATCTGGGGGCGCTGGGGATTGGCGCAGAGGCAGTCGTCGAAGCGGCGGGTTCGTTGCCGCTGCTGCGGCGTCTGGTTGCCTCCGGCGTGCGCCTGGATGTTGCTTATCTCGATCCCCCGTATCGGGAGACAGAGGCATACGAGCAGGTTCTCGGGTTTTTAGCAGCGCAGCCGGTTCTGCAGCCGGACGCTGTTGTGGTGGCAGAACATACGCGGCGGATGGAGCTGCCAAAAGTTTCCGGTCTGGAAGCGTATCGCGAGATAACCCACGGGGAAGCGTCGATCTGTTTCTTTCGGCGGAATCCTTTCGATCAGCCCGGGCCTGCAAATTTGGCCTAGATTTTGAAGTCCCGATGGTAGGCTGGTTACCTGTGGATAACTAAAGTGTTGTGACCATTTTCCTTGCCGCGCCCGGCGGGGGTGGCTACCTTGAGGTCACTCCCAGCGAAGACTGGGGCGAGACAAAGATCGAGTTTGAGGGTCCCACAATGATGAAATCCCGCTTTCTGCGCTCCATGGTTTCTACTCTTGTTCCGGCGGCCAGCCTGCTGTGTTTTGCGGCGGCGCCGGCATTCTCCCAATCCGCCCATCTGCAAACGGTGGTGTTCGACGGTTCCACCCGCGCCGGCTGGTACTCGTTTCCCGGCCAGCGGCCGAAGCTGAAGTTCAGCGGCGATAAAGTCAGCATCACCTCGCGCATGCACAGCACGGTGTTTCTGAGCCGCGCGGCGCAGGATGGCGCAACGCTGGCTGAGGTTTCGCTCGACAAGGCACCGGCCAGCACCTCGTCCATCTCCGGGCTTGCGGTGATGAGCGATCCCAATCACGCGATGGTGATTGGGCTGGAAAGCGGTCACGTCATTCTGTGGCAGCTTGACCCAGTGGCCGCGCGCATTGTGGCGCGCCAGAAGGTTAACGGAAACGCCTCGCTGCAGTTCCGGGTCACCGGCGGCAATGGGACGCCGGCTCGCTTCTTCTGGCGGCATAAAGGGGATGCGTCGTGGCATGCGCTGGGCAGCAATCACTCCGACGCAGTCGTCGCCAGCTGGCGGGAGCCGGTTCGCTACGGGCTGCTGCTGGATGGACCGCGCGGTAGCGAAGTCACCTTCAGCAACTTCCGGTCCTCTGCATCCGACATGGCGAATGCCGGCACAATGACGGCAGCGCTAGTCAGCGGCGAGTAGCTGCGAAAGGTTTTTCAAAAAGAGATTGGCGGCCCTGCCGGCCGCCTTTTTCTTTTCCGGCGCGGATGCAGTCAGCCCGGTGGTGCAATGCCGCCGGTGTGCTCGCCGGTTTT
>JAKAUB010000032.1 GCA_021827845.1 Acidobacteriota bacterium
CGCGCATGCGAGCCGCCCGCTCCGTCGAGCGCGGGTTCCACTGCGGGCGAAATGGCGGCTTCCATCGTCAGGGCTGTACTCCCGTCTTTCTCATCCGACTGCATACGTCTGAACCTCCAGGCTGGTTTGCGAGGGTGTTCCACTACTGCAGGTACTCCACCGGCGGCACGCATTGTGTCCACCGGCCTACAACTGGCTGGGCGACCAGGATTCGAACCTGGACTGAGTGCGTCAAAGGCACTTGACCTACCGTTAGTCGATCGCCCAATCTTCTCTTGAAACGTTCAGGCTTCCACCGCTTCGGCCCAGTAGGTCGCTCGCGGCAGCAGCGCGGTTTCCAGCGCCGTGACGCCTGCCTGGCGCAGCCTTGCTGCGCTGGCCGCGGCATCCGCAGCCGCCGGATACAGCCCGAAAAGCGCCGAGCCTGACCCTGAGAGCGCCGCATACACGGCTGCATTCTCTCCGGCAGAAGGATTCTTCAGGATTTCGAGGATGTCGCGCAGAGAGGGATACTGAGGAAAGACGACCTGTTCAAAGTCGTTTTCGATCCCGGCACGGACAAGCTCGAGAAGAAGATTCCCGGCCCGGTCTTTCGCAGGAAAGACACCGGTGGCATTCGCGATGTGACTGCCGGGCGAAGACAAGGCCGCCGCCCATTCGCGACCCAACTGCTTCAGCCTATCGAAACCAGCCGCTCCGGTCAATCCAAGACTGGTCTGCAGCCGGTCCCAGTCGCGAAAAGCCTGCGGGGTCGATACCCCGGTATCGGGAATCGCCACCACACACGGCAGCGGCGGTAGATCGGGCAGAGGATAGACCTCCTCGCCGCGGCCGAGCCCCAGCACCGTACCGCCAATCAGAAACAGTGGGACGTCGGAGCCGGTTTCGGCCGCAATCGCCAGCCGGTCGGACCCCCGCAGTGGCCGCCGCAATTCGCGCTCCAGACCCAGCAGCGCCGCGGCCGCATTGGCAGACCCGGCGCCCAGACCACCCTGCATCGGCAGCTTCTTTTCAATATGGATATGCACCTGGGCGGTGAGGTTGAGCCGGTCCAGCGCCAGCTCCGCAGCCCGCCAGCAGGTATTGCGGGCGTCGCACGGCACGCGTCCGTCGGAGCAGGTGATGCGAATTCCGCCTGTGGCAGCGGCCGTCGCCGTCACCTCTACCCAATCATGCAAGGCCAGCGTCTGATAGATTGTCGCGAGCGCGTGAAAGCCATCCTCGCGCGGCGGGCCAATGGCCAGCCCAAGATTGATCTTGGCGTGAGAGCGGACACGGGTCGGCATGCTCCAGATTCTAGCCGCACTCGGCCCGTCGCGGCCGCAGCCACGACCCGCCCGCCCGCGCTCGATGCCGTAATCCGCCTATTTATGGGCCGCGTTCTGGATATGCGGATGCTTACCCAGCTCCCGCCAGTGCTGTTCCTTGACATCCACGCCGTAATGCTTCGCTGCAGACTTGATATTCGCGAACGCCTCATCGCGCTCCGCATCGGAAACGCCGCTCACCTGGTCAAAACGCGCCAGCGCGTTGCGCACATGCGAGGCGTCCGTCATCGGCTCTTTCTTCTGCTTCGGAAACGCGTAGACCGAATCCGGCAACTCGCTCCGTTCGCTGGTTGATAGTTCTCCGTGCTCCGTATGCGGTTTCCAGGTCGCCTTCGTCGTCATAGCAGTCCTTTCGAATGAGACTTTGATCTGTGGAGAGACTTCTTCCTTGTGGGATGCCCGCAGCCGGCGCATGGCGGTCTTGCCGCGGCGTTTCGCCACGGAACCCATACGCTACAATGAAGGAGCGGCGGCCCCGCCGCGCAACGCTTTTTCTTCCGGTCCGCGAAGCGACCCTTCGCGCCTTTCGCCGGATCCGCCTGGCGGCGTAGCTCAGATGGTTAGAGCGACGGACTCATAACCCGTAGGTCGACAGTTCGATTCTGTCCGCCGCCACCAATCTCTTGTGTCTGCGGGACGCGATACACTGGTCGCAGGCAGCAGCCCTCTGTCTGCCACGATCCTTCTATGCCAAAGTCCCTCAAGATTTCCCTGCTTGCAATCTCCGTGCTGCTCATCGTCTTCGTATTTCTCGGTGGTTTTCTGCCCGCGCATGTCCGCGCCGGCTCCGAGCAGAACGCATATCAGCAGATTGAGGTGTACAGCGAGGTACTGCAGCACATCCAGAACGACTACGTCGTCACGCCCAATATTCCCGATGTCACCACGGGCGCGCTGCATGGTCTGCTGGAAGGGCTGGATCCAGATTCCGGCTATCTGACGGCCGCTGAATATCAAAAATACCAGGCCAAGCAAGGGCATGAGCCCGCGCAGATCGGCGTGCATATCTCCAAGCGTTACGGGTATGCGACGGTTGTTTCGGTGGTTCCCGGTGGCCCGGCGGACAAGGCCGGCGTCATCGACGGCGATGTGATCGAGACCATCGACGGTCAGGGCACGCGCGTCATGCCGCTGCAACTGATCCAGGCACAGCTGGCAGGAGAGCCCGGCACTAACGTCAAGGTCTCTGTAATTGAGCCGACCAGCGCGAAGCCGGTGATGTTGACCCTCACGCGGGCAGTCGCCGCATATCCGCCGCTGCATACGGACGAATACGAGAACAGCTCGATCCTTTATCTGAAGCCCTACGACATGCAGCCGCAGCGTGTCGATGCGGTGCTGGACCATATCCGGAGCGCCGAAAAAGGCGGCAAGCAAAAACTGCTGCTCGATCTGCGCGATGTCTCCGGTGGCGACATGCCCTCGGCCCTGCGCCTGGCCAATGCTTTCCTCAGTAGCGGCACCATTGCCAC
>JAKAUB010000011.1:0-2934 GCA_021827845.1 Acidobacteriota bacterium
ATCGGTGTTGAGGCGCGGCGGCAGATGCTGGAGCGCGAAGGCCGGCTGCCGGATGCGGTGATCGCCTGCGTCGGTGGCGGCTCCAATGCGATGGGCGCGTTTCATGCATTTCTAGACGATGCTGCGGTTCAGTTGATCGGTGTCGAGGCCGGCGGCCGCGGTTTTGCGCTTGGGGAGCACGCGGCGCGGTTTCATGGCGGATCGCCGGGCGTGCTGCAGGGCACGTATTCCTACGTGCTGCAGGATGACGCTGGACAAATTGTGAACACGCACTCGGTCTCAGCGGGATTGGACTACGCCTCCGTTGGGCCGGAGCACGCGGCCTTGCACGACTCCGGCCGGGCCCAGTATGTTTCGGCCACCGATGACGAGGCGCTGCGCGCGACGGTTGCGCTGGCGCGGGCAGAGGGCATTCTGCCGGCGCTCGAAAGCGCCCATGCCGTGGCAGAGGCCATGCGGCTTGCGCCTTCGATGCGTCGTGACGGGTTGCTGCTGGTAAATCTGTCCGGACGTGGGGATAAGGACATGGGAATTTTTGCGCGTGAGCTGAAGCTGGAGGGTGCCTGAGTGCCGATCCAATTTACAGGCAAACCAGGCCTGGTCATCTATCTGACCGTGGGCGACCCAAGTCTGGCTGCGACGGAGAAGATTGCGCTGGCTGCCATCGACGCGGGCGCAGATGTGCTGGAGCTGGGCGTCCCATTCAGCGATCCACTGGCGGATGGTCCCGTGATCCAGCGTGCCAGCGAGCGTGCGCTCCGCAATGGCGTAACGCTCGAGGATGTTCTGCGGCTGGCGGCGAACCTGCGTCGTGAGCGTCCTGCGGTCGGGCTGGTGATCTTCTCCTACTTCAACCCCATTCTGCAGATGGGGCTGGAGCGTTTTGCCGCCGAAGCTGCGGCCAGCGGTGTTGACGGCGTGCTGGTGACGGATCTGATCGTCGAAGAAGCGGCCGAGTATCGCCGCGTGCTTGCGCGGCATGGTCTGCAGCCCATCTTCCTCGCCGCGCCGACCAGTCCGGAATCGCGGTTGCGTGAAATCGCCGAAGCCTCCCAGGGCTTTATCTACGCCATCGCGCGCACCGGCGTCACGGGTGCGCAGAAGGACCTGGCGGCCGATGCCCGCGCTGTTGTCGAGCGTATCCGGCCTCTGACACAGCTTCCCATCGCGCTCGGGTTCGGTATTTCTTCCCCGGCGCAGGTCGCTGCCGCGGCTGACTTTGCCGATGCTGTGGTGGTCGGCTCCGCCATTGTGGCGCGGATTGAAGCCAGCCCGGAGGCAGAAGCGCCGCGCGCCGTCGGCGACTTTATCGCGTCGTTGCGGGGCGTCTCCGTGGCGCAATGAACGCCCGGTAAACGGGCGCTGCAGAAAAACTCACAGCGCAATCGCAAAATCGGCACCGCTGTCGTTTAGCATAAACAGCATTACTTTCCGTCGGAAATTGAGAGCAGTCTGCGCCAGACGCAGACGCGGCTCTTTTATTTCCGGGACAGCGCATATGGATATCTCCGACTGGCGAAAAAAGATCGACGAGTTGGACCGGCAGATTGTCACGCTGGTCAGCGAGCGGGCACGGGCCGCGCAGGCGATTGGCCGCTTGAAACGGGCAACGGATCTGCCGGTCTACGAACCGAACCGTGAGAAGGTCATCTTTGAAAATATTCGCGGCTTTAACCCAGGACCGCTGCCCGACAGTGCGCTGGTACAGGTTTATGAACGCATCATCGATGTAATGCGCGCTCTACAGCGGGATGAGCGCCTTGCCGCGGAGAAGTCATCGCCACAAAGCGATCCGGATCTGACGAATTGAGTGAAGTGAGAAGCCGACAATGATTGTTGCAATGATGGAGAAGGCCACCGAAGAAGAGATCCAGATGGTGGTGGCTCGCATGGTGGAAATCGGATTCAACGTGCACCGCACCACTGGCGCGCGACAGACGGTGCTGGCCGGAGTGGGCCAGCCCGCCAGCTTCGATGTGCAGGATTTTCAGATCATGGCCGGCGTCGCGGACGCCCATCGCATCACCTCGCCCTATAAGCTGGCCGGCCGCGGCTTTGCACCTCAGGGCACACAGATCAAATTCACGAACGGCGTAACGGTCGGCGGCAAAGAGGTTGTCGTCATGGCCGGTCCCTGCTCGGTGGAGTCGCGCGAACAGATCTTTACCGCTGCGAAGCAAGTGGTCGCGGGCGGCGCGAAGTTCCTGCGTGGGGGAGCCTTTAAGCCGCGCAGCTCGCCCTACTCCTTTCAGGGGATGGGTCTGGATGGTCTGCGCCTGCTCCGCGAGGTGGGCGACGCCACGGGCCTGCTGATCGTCAGCGAAGTGATGGAGATTTCGCAGATAGAGCTGATGCTGCCTTATGTGGATTGCCTGCAGGTTGGGGCGCGCAATATGCAGAATTTCAATCTGCTGCGCGAGCTGGGCCAGGCGCGCAAGCCGGTGCTGCTCAAGCGCGGCATTGCCGCGACCATTGAAGAGCTGCTGCTCTCGGCGGAGTACATTCTCTCCGGCGGAAACTACGACGTAATGCTGTGCGAGCGCGGCATCCGCACCTTTGAAACCTATACGCGAAACACAATGGATATTTCGGCGATTCCGGTGCTGAAACACCTGACGCATCTGCCGGTGCTGGGCGATCCATCGCATGGCACGGGACGGCGCGACATGGTGCCGGCCATGGCGCGTGCCTCCGTAGCCGCCGGGTGCGACGGTTTGCTGATGGAAGTGCATCCCAATCCGGACAAGGCCGTCTCGGACGGAGCGCAATCCCTGTTTCCGCAGCAGTTTGAGCAACTGATGAAAGAACTGCGGATCATCGCCACTGCCGTGGATCGCACGCTGAGCTAACCTTGGCCGCCATCGACAGCGTCACGATTCTAGGCACCGGGCTCATCGGAGCCTCGATCGGACTGGCGCTGCGCGATGCGGGCTT
>JAKAUB010000011.1:3505-14369 GCA_021827845.1 Acidobacteriota bacterium
GCGGATCTGCACGCCATCGGCGGCCGCGCCATGCGGGAGATGACGCGCCTGGGAGCAAGCCCGTTCTCCATGTGGCGCGACATTGCCCATACCAACCGGGAAGCGATCGCGGCTACGCTGCTGGCGATGGAACAGCGGCTGGCAATGCTGCGGGAAAACCTTCTGGAGCCGGAGCTGCGCCAGCAGTTCGAGCAGGCCAACCGCTTCCGCTCCCGCTTTTAGCCGGGCCGCAATTCGATTGCGGAACCGCTGCCGCTTCGCGTACAACGGCAACATGCAGATTCTTTCCGCCGCAGATATGCGAGCCTGCGATGAGGCCACCGTTCGCCTGACCGGCATCTCCTGGCAGGAGCTGATGGAAAATGCCGGCAGCGCTGTGGCTCGTTTTGCTGCCCTGGAGTTTCCGCACGCAGAGCCCATTTTGGTCCTATGCGGGAAAGGGAACAACGGGGGCGATGGCCTGGTGGCGGCCCGGGTCCTGGAGTCGATGGGCAAGCGCGTTGAGGTAATTCTGCTCAGCCTGCCGGAACACCTGGAGGGCGGTCCGCGGGCGGCCTACGACAAGCTGCCAGCGCCGTTGCGCCGGTCTCTCTCGATTGTTGTGACGGCAGAAGACCTGGAGACACACAAGATCGCGTCCCGTATGGCGCGAGCGGGCCTCATTTTAGATGGTGTCTTTGGCACGGGATTTCACCCGCCGCTGCGAGGGGTTCCTGCGGCGCTGCAGCAGATGCTGTCCTCCATCGACACGCCGGTTCTGGCCATCGATCTGCCCTCCGGATGGGATGCCGATTCCCGCGAGCAGCAGAACGAGCAGGCGTTTCCTGCCAACGCCGTCATTACCTTCACCGCTCCCAAAGTGGCGCATATTTTTGGGCAGCTCACCCGTGGTTCGGTAGCCGTTGCTTCCATCGGTTCGCCGGAGAGCGTCGTGCAGTCTTCGCTGCAACTGCATTGGGCGGGCGGCGCCAAGCGCATCGTCGAAATCCCACGTCCGCTCGATTCTAACAAGGGTCGTTTCGGCCACGTTCTGGTTGCCGGGGGTTCGGTAGGCAAAGCGGGTGCTCCCGCAATGGCCGCGCTGGGCGCAATGCGCGCCGGGGCGGGGCTGGTGACGACGGCTGTTCCGCGCAGTCTGCTGGCCATCGCGGGCGGCCTGGCGCCGGAGATGATGACGCTGGCGCTGGAAGAGACGCCCGAGGGTGCCATTGCGCTGGCGAATGCGGAACCATCGCGTCTGGAAGCAATGCTGCGCGGCATGACCGTTCTGGCAGTCGGGTCGGGCATCGGCCGCTCCCACGATGCGGCTGAATTTGCGCGGCGCATCGTAGCGCAGACGACGCTTCCGCTCGTACTCGATGCCGACGGCCTGAACGCCTTCGATGAGCAGCCGGAGTTGCTGAACGGCACGGGCCGCACACTGGTCATCACGCCGCATCCCGGCGAAATGGCCCGCTTGGTCGGCACCGGCATTCCCGAGGTGCAGCAGGATCGCGTCGCGACTGCCCGAGCCTTTGCGCAAAGTCATGAGTGCATCACGGTCTTGAAAGGCTGGCGCACGGTCATTGCGCATCCCGACGGCTCAGTGGCGGTCAACACCAGCGGCAATCCCGCGCTGGCAAAAGGCGGCAGCGGCGATGTGCTGACGGGCATCATCGCGGGGATGCTGGCCCAGTTCCCGCAGCAGGCGCGCGAAGCGGTCGAAACTGCGGTCTGGCTGCACGGGGCGGCAGCCGATCTGTTCGTACGCGAACGCGACGAGCGCACGATGCTCGCGACCGAACTGCTGAACCATCTCTCCGGAGCCATCCGCGGTCCGATCCTGCACGATGGCTTTACCTGGCTGCAGGAGAGCCTGCCGTGACCGCGCCGGAAACGGTACATCGCGTATATACAACGCGCTCGGCAGACGAAACGATTGCGCTTGGCCGGGATCTGGCGGCGCTGCTCGCGCCGTCGCGGGTTTTAATTGTGCGCGGCGATCTGGGCGCGGGTAAGACCACGCTCGTGAAGGGAATTGCCGCCGCGCTCGATGCGGCTGAACCGGACGAAGTGACCAGCCCGACCTTCACCCTGATTCACGAGTATCCGGGCGTATCGCAATTTCACGGCCGTGGACAGCGTGCGGGCTCGGCGGTCACGTTGTATCACCTGGACCTCTATCGGATCGACGACGAAAAGCAGTTGGAGACGCTGGGCATCGACGACCTGATCACGCCAGAGAGTATTGTGCTGATCGAATGGGGAGAAAAATTTCCTTCCATTGCTGCCCGGAGCAATGGCGAAATAGCGATTGAAACACTCACCGGAGATGAGCGGCGGGTCAGCGTGACCCTCGCGGCTGCCTGAAACATCGCGTATGCAAAATGGTAAGGGGCGCATCTCTGCGCCCCTTATCAACTGAGCCTTTAGCGTTTTCATGATTGCTGGAGAGTAAGGCCCGTCATTCTGAGCGAAGCGAAGAATCTGGGTATTGGTTTTTTGCTGCAATACAGAGTTCCTTCGCTAGGCTCAGGAGGACGGCCATGTGGGCGCATTACACGCCATAACAATCGACAAAATACAGCCTAAAAACCCATGATGTTGTAGCCACTATCGACGTAGATGGTCTCGCCGGTGATACCGGAGGCGAGATCCGAAGCAAGAAACGCCGCCGCGCCGCCAACCTCAGACTGCTCCGTATTGCGGTGCAGCGGAGCGCGCTCGGCGTGCGCCTTCAGCATTTCGCCAAAACCGCCGATGCCGCGCGCAGCCAGCGTCTTAATCGGTCCGGCGGAGATGGCGTTGACACGTATATTTTTGGAGCCCAGGTCCGCAGCCAGGTAGCGCACGGTCGCTTCCAGCGCAGCCTTGGCAACGCCCATCACGTTATAGCGCGGCACAACCTTCTCCGCCCCGTAATAGGTCAGCGTCATGATGCTGCCACCCTCCGTCATCAGCGGCGCCGCGGCGCGGGACAGTGCAATCAGAGAGTAGACGCTTACATCGTGCGCAATGCGGAAGCCTTCGCGCGAAGTGTTGACGAAGTCGCCTTTCAGCTCTTCGGCGGGCGCATAGGCCACGGAGTGCACCAGCACGTCCAGCTTTCCAACGGTCTTCTGCAGGTGTTCAAACAGGGCGGCGATGGCGGCGTCATTGGAGACGTCGCACTCGACAGCTTCAGCGCCCGGCAGCTCTGGCAGCAGCCCCTCTGCCTCCTGGCGCAGCCGCTCATTCTGATAGCTGATGATCAAACGGCAGCCGGCAGCATGCAGCTTTTCGGCGATGCCCCAGGCAATCGAGCGCTTGTTGGCGAGCCCGAATACAACCGCTGTGCGGCCCTTAAGATTCAGAATTGATTCCGTCATGATTGGCTCCGTTATGCTTGCGCGTTCGCAGAATATCAGTCTTCATCCGCCCAGATCGATGTGTTCGACCTCTCGGATCGGCTGGCCCAGAAAGCGGCTGCCCAGCGATTGGAATTTTTCGACAGAGTCTGTCGCCAGAAACCGGCAGCGGCGGGAGGATGCGGATGAGGATGAAGCGGCAGGCGCACCCAGCTCGCGCTGCACGCGGCGCGCGGTGGTCTGCGCGGAGTCGAGAATTCGCATATTGGCGGGTACAAGAGAACCGAGCATGTCGCGCAGCAGGGGATAGTGCGTGCAGCCCAGCAGCAGCGTATCGGGAGTCATCCCGGCATCGGCAGCGCGGGCTGCGGCTTCTGCCAGATAAAGCTGCAGCACGCGGCGCGTTACTGCGCTCCGCTCCGGGTCCGGGTTCGCGGTGGTCCATCCTTCTTCGATGAGCGGCACCAGCAGCGGGCATGCCTGCTCCAGCGCGCGCATGCCGCGTTCCGCGCAGGCCGCGCCGTAGGCGTGGCTCTGCACCGTGGCATCGGTCGCCAGCACCAGCACATCGCGGCTGACGCTGACCGCCGCTGCGCTGTCGGCACCCGTTTCAATCACGCCCAGCACCGGGACCCGTACGCTTTCGCGGATTGCATCCAGCGCCAGAGCGCTGGCGGTATTGCAGGCGATCACGAGATATTGCGCGCCGTCGCTTTCCAGCAGGCGTGCGCTCTCGACCGCGTAGCGTGCCACGGTTTCGCGCGACTTTGAGCCATACGGCAGGCGCGCCGAGTCGCCCAAATAGCAGAATTCAGCCGCCGGCAACTGTTCGAGCAGCGCCCGCAACACGGTGAGGCCGCCAAATCCCGAATCGAAGACACCGATGCGCACCACCGGTTGACTCATGGAGCGGTCTCCGAAGGATTGGGACTGGGCGAGGCCGTGGCCGTCAGCGGAACATCGTTGGCCGTCAGGTAGGTGCGTGTCAGGTCGGCGTGACCGGCAAGCGTTTCGCGCGGCTGGCCGTCCACCAGAAAGCGCACCTGTTCGATGCGCGGCAGATTGGCGTGCAGCGTCCCCAGCATGGAAAGCAATGTCAGCGTCTCCACCAGAATCCCTGACGGATGATGATCGCAGAAAGCCCCGGTCAGGTTTACGACCGCAAGCTGCGCATCCGCGGGCTGGGCCGCGCTGGCGCCACCGGGCGGCTGTGGCACCGGCAGCAGAAACACATCGCTGACGGCGGGGAACGCCGCCAGGGTATGCTGCGAATCCGGCTGCGCGTAACGGCGCACCAGGTCATTCAGCAATGTGCGCGCCCGCGTCGTCTCTTCCGCGGGCAACGGCAGCTGGCTGCTCACGGGAGTCATCACTCCGTCCGCATCATTCGCCAGCATCAGCGTTACGGCAGTCGCCGGCGCCGAAACCGGGGCCGGCATCGTCGTCTCTCCGGGGATGGCGGCAAGCTGGTCCTGCGCGCGTTCCCGCATACGGATCAACGCGGCTGCCATGCAGACCGAGCCGATGACAAGTACCCAGAGGACGGTCTTTTGCCACCGGGAGCTCATGGCTGTCTCCGCTCTGCGCGCCACGTCGTCAGCGCCGCTGTCAGCGCCTCCAGTACGCTGTCGCGATATTGCGGATTGCTGACCGGCGCAGCGGCGCTCAAAGGCGCAAGTTCCACGGCGACTGCCGGACAGGCAAGATTGTCGAGCGGCTTCAAAAAGGTTCGTTCCATCAGGACTGGAAGATGCCGGCCGGTGAGCGCTTCGTTGATGTTCGACTCCAAGCGCAGACTCTGCGGGATGAAGCTGGCTTGCGCCGTCTGCCACGGAAGAAAGCCGCGAGGACTGACGTGCGCCGGAGCGAGCGAGGAAGTGAAGAGATGAACGCCGCTGCCGGAGGAGGTTGCGTGGAGGATGATGCAGGCAGCCGCGTGCGAGCGATTGGCGCGGTTCGCGCGCGCCGTCTCATCCACGGAGGCATCCGTCGTTCGGGTCATCTCCGTGGCAATGCCTCGGGCTTGCAGAAGCGCCCGCAACCGCAAAGCGAGTTGGAGCGTCACTTCTCTTTCCGGTTCGCCGGACTTGAGCGTCGCACCGGAGTCAGTCCCCCCGTGTGCAGCGTCGATCAGCACCAGATAGCGCGGGGGCGCTGGTGGGGCAGGCATTGCTGGCTGCTGGGCTGCAGCCGGAGGAGCCGTCGCCGGTGCAGCCGCTGGGGTGGTCTGGGCCAGCGCACGACGCGGCGCCAATCCAGCCAGCAGCAGCACAAACATCATGAAAACAGTTCGCTCAATCGAGCGCATAGATGGTCAGACCGCTCAGCAGCTTGGGATAGAAGTCCGTTGACTTCTGCGGCATGACGTCGCCGGCAAAGGCAACCTCCCGGAGCTGATCGAGCGTTACCGGATTCATCAGGAACGCGATATCGGCATCGCCCGCCGCCACCTGCTGCATGGCCTCGGAGGCATCCCGGACATAGCGGAGATTGGTCTGGTTGGCCACCGCCTGCGGGGAAACGCCCAGCAGATCATCGAGGATGACCGTGTGCAGTTGCACAATGTCGAGCCGCCGCTGGCGTTCGGGCTCGTCTTTCAGACGCGCGGCGACTGCGTCGGCTTTTGCCGTCAGCAGGGAATTGCCCGCGCGCGTCACAGCGATAAAGGTGACGCCGCTTTTGCCGGCCTCGGTCAGCTTCGCCATTAGCGCCGCCGGCTCGCTCTCTCCTGAAAGTGGTTTCACCGCAAAATATTTGGCCGCATTCTTGAAAAAGTCTGCCGCGTGGAAGGCGGGCAGGCTGTGCACCACGCGATGCGTGGGGAGAATCGTCAGGCCCGGCGCATCCATGTTGACAAAGGTCATCATCGTCGCGGCCTCCGGGTACGGCGGCTGCGGCAATGCACCGGTCGCGCGCTCAGGCGCTGCGGCGCTGGCGTTGCCGGCGTGTTCCTTGCTGTAGTTCAGCGCGGTCTCATAGCGGTGGTGGCCATCCGCGATGATCAGTTTCTTGTCCTGCATAGCGCTCAGCAGCATGTTGATGGTGCCGGGCTCCGCGACCTTCCAGACGCGGTGTAGCACACCATAATCGTCCGTCACTTCAATTTCCGGCGTCGATCCTTCGCTAAAGAGCAGTTGCTCGGCCGTCTGCGCCGGGTCAGAGTAGAGCATGAAGATCTGTCCGAAATGGGCCCGCGTGGCCTGCAGCAGGCTCAGCCGGTCGGACTTGGCCTTGGGCAGCGTCCGCTCATGGCGGAAGACGATCCGCTGGTCATAGTCCGCCAGCTCCCCCAGCGCGATAAAGCCGCGGCGCTCCTGAAAGACGCCGGGCGTCCCGGGAACTTCATACCGCTGCGCGTACGCGTAGACCGCCGGCTCATTATCCTGCGTCAGCACGCCCTGGGAGCGCCACTCATTCAGGTAGCCGGCCGCGCGAGTGTAGACGTTGTTTTCCGCGGAATCAAAAAGCTCGGGCAGTCCCAGAATGATGCGCACCAGATTCTGCGGACTGCGCTGATAGTAGGCCTGCTGCAGCGAAGGCGAAATTTTGTCGTAAGGCTGGGTCACCACATCTTCAGCCCGGACCAGACTGGGGTTGTAGCGCCAAGCGCGAAACGGATAAATACGTGCCATACCCCTTAAAAGCTCCCGTGGATCGCTTTCGGCGCTGCCGAAGCATCGAAATGATGGTGCCGAAGCATCGAAATGATGGTGGTGCAGTAGCTCCGATTTTAGCGCAGCCCTGCCGCGCGACGTGCAGGCTTCACCGGGAGAGGATAGAGTCTAGAGCATGATGTGCAGGCTGCGGCATCGATTTGCGAAGGATCGCGCTTTCACCGCGGGTGTCGCCGCCCGCTCCCTGGTGCTGCTGAGTCTGTTGTTCTCGCTGGTTCAGGCGCACGCGCAGGCGCCGGCCAGCTCGCCAACCGGCAGCCCCGCCGCTCAGAATCCGTCAGCAGGCGCGGCGGCTCCGCAGGCCGCACCGGTGAACGCGCCGCCACCGTCCTCCCGGAAGGGCGCCGGTCAGGGGCAGTTCACGATCCGCGCCGAAACCACAGAAGTGGTGCT
Organism: Acidobacteriota bacterium; assembly: GCA_021827845.1. Lineage (GTDB taxonomy): Bacteria > Acidobacteriota > Terriglobia > Terriglobales > Acidobacteriaceae > JAKAUB01. Next base: position 10,899 of record JAKAUB010000011.1, read on the forward strand.
GTATGCCACCGTTGTCGACGGGCACCAGCAGATGGTCACCAATCTGGACAAGTCCAACTTCACCGTTTACGAGGACGGCACGCCCCAGACGATCTCTTCCTTCCGGGAAGAAGATGTCCCGGTTTCGATGGGCATCCTGGTCGACAACTCCGCGTCGATGCAAACCAAGCGTGCAGCGGTCAATCGAGCGGCCATTGACCTGGTACGCGCTTCCAATCCGCAGGATGAGACATTCATCGTCAACTTCTCGGACGAGGCCTTTTTAGACCAGGACTTTACGTCCAAAATCCCCCTGCTGCAGAAGGGGCTTTCGCACATTGATTCCAAGGGCGGCACCGCGCTTTATGACGCTGTCATCGCTTCGGCCGATCATCTGGCGAAGCACGCAACGCACCCCAAGCAGGTCATCGTCATCATTACCGACGGCGAAGACAACAGTTCGACGGCCACGCTGGAAAAAACGATCCACACCGTGGCCACCGACGGCCCCATTGTTTACGCCATCGGGCTCCTCTATGATTCATCCGGACCGGACGCCCACGTGGCGCGTAAGGCGCTGCAGTCTCTGGCGATCCAGACCGGCGGCCTGGCGTTCTTTCCTAAGTCGCTCGATCAGGTGGACCCCATCGCGGCGGAAGTGGCCCGCGATATCCGCGAGCAGTACATCATTGCCTACCACCCCACCAAGCCGATCAGCGCCGGCGGCTATCGTACCGTCCGCGTAGTCGCGCACGCCAAGGGCCATCACAAACTCACTGTACGGACCCGCGCCGGCTACTTTGCCACCGAATTTTCGCATTGAGAAAGTTTCGAGCAGGCGCTGCCTTGCAGGCTGGTAGAGGCGTGGGCCGCCCTTAGTTCCCGGCACCGCGCGACAGCGGTTACTATAGCGTCAGAAAAGCCCGCAAATTTGCAGCCATCTCGTCCGGCGTCGCGGAGGTCAATTGCTCTACTGGCTCCTCTACCAGAAACTGTTTCCGTACTTCCACGCGTTCCGCATCTTCCGGTATCTCACCTTCCGCACCGCGTTTGCCACGCTGACGGCGCTTTTGATCGGTCTGCTGATCGGACCGTTTCTGATCGAACGGCTGCGGGAGTTTCAGATTGGCCAGTACATCCGGGACGAGGGGCCTGAGGCGCATAAGAAGAAAGCCGGTACGCCAACGATGGGCGGCCTGCTCATCCTGGTCGCCATCCTGGTGCCAACACTGCTGTGGAGCGATCTATCGAATCCCTTTGTATGGCTGGCGGTTCTGGCGACCGTGGGCTTCGGCGCTATCGGGTTCGCCGACGACTACATCAAGATCGTCAAGAAGCGGAATCTCGGCCTGACGTTCCGCGCCAAGATGGGAGCGCAGATCGGCGTGGGGGCGCTGGTTGCGATCCTACTGCTGGTGCTTCACCGCGACACGGAATACTCCACCCGCCTGATGGTCCCGTTCTTCAAGCACTTCCGGCCAGACCTGGCCATCGACAGCGTCAGCCACATGCCGCACGTCTGGGTCTTGGGATTTATTCCGTTCGTGCTTTTCACGCTGCTGGTGCTGGTGGGCTCCAGCAACGCCGTGAACCTGACGGATGGGCTGGACGGGCTGGCGATCGGCTGCATGATCATCGCGGCCAGTGCGCTGACGGTGCTGACCTACGTGAGCGGCAACGTGGTATTCGCGGAATATCTCGGCCTGCAGCGCATGCCGCTTGTATCGGAGTTGACCATCTTCTGCGGTTCGATGGTTGGCGCCAGCATCGGTTTTCTTTGGTACAACGCGCATCCGGCGCAGGTGTTTATGGGCGATGTCGGCTCGCTGGCGCTGGGCGGGGCCATCGGCACGGTCGCCGTTATCATCAAACAGGAGTTGCTGCTTCCGTTTGTCGGTGGCGTCTTTATTCTGGAGGCGCTCAGCGTCATGCTGCAGGTGGGCAGCTATAAGCTGCGCAAAAAGCGCATCTTCAAAATGGCGCCCATCCATCATCATTTTGAGCTGTCCGGATGGTCAGAATCGAAGGTGATCGTCCGCTTCTGGATTGTGGCGCTCGTCTTTGCGCTTTTTGCGCTCACAACACTCAAACTTCGCTGATGCGGCAATTCCACTTCAGCGGCATAATTGTTCAGGGCTCCCTGCGCCACATTTGGCTGAATGTATGGATTTGAAGGGCAAAAAAGTTCTGGTTGTCGGACTGGGCAAATCGGGCCTGGCCTCGGCGGTATTTCTGCGCCGGCTGGGCGCGCAGGTGACGGTCTCCGATATCCGCAGTGTGGAGGCGCTGGCTAGTGAGCTGCCGGCGCTGCTCGATGCCGGCGTCATGGTGGAAGCCGGCGGCCACGGCCTGCTGACCTTTCGCCGCCAGGACCTGATCGTTGTCAGTCCCGGTGTTCCGCTGGAGACGCCGGAGCTGGTGCAGGCGCGCTCGTTCGGCACGCCGATCATCGGCGAGCTGGAGCTGGCGGCCCGCTATCTCCGCGGCCCAATTCTTGCGATCACCGGATCCAACGGCAAGACGACGACCACGGCGCTTTGCGGCGAAATCTTCGCCGCCTCCGGCCTGCCGTCGCAGGTGGGGGGTAACATCGGCGTGCCGGTAACCGCGCTGATCGCCGACAGTGCCGAGGAAAAGTGGAACATCCTCGAAGTTTCAAGCTTCCAGTTGGAGACTATCGAGCAGTTCCGGCCCAAAATTGCTGTGATTCTAAACATCACTCCGGATCATCTCGACCGCCATGGCAGCATGGAAAACTACATCGCCGCGAAGGAGCGCATATTTCTGCGCCAGACGGCGGAAGATTTTCTGGTGCTGAATGCGGAAAACGCCGAGACGCAGCACGCCGCCGCCCGTGCTCGCAGCCAGGTTTTCTGGTTCAGCGCCGTGCGGCCGGTGCGCCAGGGCGCCTTTGTTTATCAGGATGCGATCGTCTGGCGCCCCAGTGAGCAGGCGGGTCCGGAGCCGGTCCTGCGCGTGGATGAGATTCCGCTGAAGGGCGCGCATAACGTCGAGAACGTCCTGGCGGCCGTGGCCGCTGCCAGGCTCGCCGGCATTCCTGCAGCAACCATTCGCGAAGCGGTCCGGAATTTTCACGCCGTCGAACATCGGCTGGAGCTGGTGGCAACGATCGGTGGCGTCGAGTTTTATAACGACTCCAAAGCCACGAATGTTGACGCCGCCATCAAGGCCATTGCCGCCTTTTCGGGTGGGGTCCATCTCATCCTCGGCGGCAAAGATAAAAACTCCGACTATACCGAGCTGATCCCATCGCTGCGGGAGCGCGCGGCCGCCGTTTACACCATCGGCGCAGCCGCCGACAAGATTGCCGCTCAAATCTCCGGCGCCGTGCAGCTGATTCCGTGCGGCACTCTCGATGCCGCCGTGGCGCGTGCGGCCGAGGCAGCACGTCCCGGCGAGGTGGTGCTGCTGGCGCCTGCCTGCTCCAGCTTCGATCAGTTTGAGAACTACGAGCATCGCGGCCGTCACTTC
>JAKAUB010000165.1 GCA_021827845.1 Acidobacteriota bacterium
TGGAATCGCCGTTCTCGCCCGCTGCCTGCGGCAAGGGAAACATGCGCGGCTGGGAGCTGTAGATGACGGGACGGCCGCCGGAGGCCGGGAACTTGCCGAAGCTGCCCAGCAGTCTGCCGTCGGCGAACACCTGGTAGGCGTCGTCCACGTCCGCCGGGCCAGCTAAGGCCAGCTTCTCTCCCGGCCGCGCTGCGGTGCTGACCCGGATGCGATACCACGCCCAGCCCCAGTAGCCGGGATGCCCCTTGGCCGTCCAGCCCGGCACGTAGCCGGAGGTTCCAGTGGTGGGATCGAAGCTGCCCAGCTTCGGGGTCAGATCCACCGTTTCCCACGTTGCGTCGTCGAAGTTGGGGTCGGCCCACGCGGGGTTGTCGCCGGTGTGGAACTTCCACGGGCCGTTCAATGGCACGATGGACTGGCCGAGCGTGATGGTCTTGACCGGCGCAGGTGCGGCCTGCGCCCGCGATGCCGCAGCACAAAGACTCAGCAGACCCAGAACCGCAACTGTCCCCCGACGCGTCATGCGCATGCCACCCCTCCCCCGAAGAGCCCGGTAACAACGCACCAGCAGTCTAGCAGGCGGCTGCTTCCTGTTGCTGTTGCCGTTCTTGTTGTCATTCCCGCAGGGAATCCGCTGCTGCTGCTTCGCTACCCGGGCGCTTCCCATCGCGGCCCACCTATACTGAAACCTGCGACTCTTCGCTTCCGTTATGGCTACGCGCGTCTCGTCTCCGCCGTCTTCTCCACGCTCCGGCGCAACGCCGTTGGCTGCGTTTCCGCCGTGGCTGCTCGCTTTTTTCGCCGCGCTGACGGCGGCCTACGCGTTCCTGTTCATCCGCAATCCCAGCCCGTTTTTTGCCGATGACAGTTTTTTCTATCTGGAGGTCGGCCGCAACTTTGCCCTGGGCTACGGCAGCACCTTCAACCGGCTGATGCCCACCAACGGCTATCACCCCGTCTGGATGCTGCTCTGCGCGCTGGTCTATAAATTTGTGCCGGGCCGCGTGGCCGGCCTGCACGTCATCGCCGCGCTCATCGTCGCATTGAACATCGCCGTCCTCGCCATGACCGCCCGCCTGCTGGCGCGCCTGCAGGCTCCGGCGTGGCTGGCATGGACCATCCTGATTCCGTTTCTCTTCGGCCTGCAGCTTGGCACGGAATCCTCCATCAGCGCCACCATGCTGGCGGCCACCATGCTTGCGCTCTGGCATTTTATGGATCGCCCCGACTGGCGCACCGCGTTGGCGTTCAATCTGTTCGCCGCCTTCGCCGTGCTCAGCCGGCTGGACTCCATCTTTGTCATCGCCTGCCTGTGGATCGGGGTGCTGGTGTGGGCGGCGCGCGATCGCGAACGCCAGCCCGCGGCCCTGCGCCTGCATCTGGCAGGCATCCCCGTCTACGCGGTGCTGTGGGGCGCTTACATCGCCAGCAATCTCTACTGGTTCGGCATCTTTATGCCGATCAGCGGCCTGCTCAAATCCAACAACGGCCACGATCACCGCTTCGGGCACAACCTGCCGCACACGGCGCTGCTGGCACTGGCCATCTGCGCGGTCTCGCTGCTGGTGCTGTGGCGCAAGCGTGGCAACCGCTGGTTCTGGTTTGCGGAGCTGCCGTTCTTCCTCGGCGTCCTGCTGCATGCCGGCTACATTACGCTGCGCATGACCAGCGAAACCCGCTGGACCTGGTATTACACCAGCTGGGCCTTGCTGGCGGCACTGACCGGCGCCCGCGCGCTGGCGGCCTTCTTTGCGGCCCCTGACGCGGCTGCGCCCGGCGAGACCGCGCGCCTGCTGCGGCCTGCGGCGATCGCCTGCGCCGTGCTCCTGTCGGTGTTGCTGTTCTGGCGGATGGGGCTGCGGCACAGCCGGCAACGCACTGCGCAGTTTGCGACGATCCCCGCCATGCGTACCGCGCTGGCGCAGGCGGGCGTGGATCGCGTGCTGGCCTATGACCAGCCGGGCGCGATGGCCTACTTCACCCGGCTCGCCGTCGTCCCGCTCGATGGCCTGATGGCCGACCGCGCCTTTCAGCAGGAGCTCTCGACGCGCGGCATCGGCGAATTCATCGCCCGCGATCGCATGCAGGGCTTCGTGGGGCCGCCCGTGCCGTTTGGCCAATGGGGCTATGACACTTACTGCGGTCACCTGTTTCTGGAGAGCACCCAATATTTCTGCGAACCGTGGCAGCCGGATGCGAGCGGCCAGCCGCAGTGGATGATCACCGGCGTGGAAGTGTATTCCCGGCTGCCGCCGGCGCCTGCGGGCCGCATCGCGCTGCCGCCTGCCAGCATCGTATGGACGGGGAAAGATTACGTGACGGTGTGGCGGATTGCGCCCGGAGCCGCCCGTGCAGATTTTGGCAACCGAACCCCTGTCGCCGAATCTAAATAGCTTGCAATGCCGCCCAGCCTCCCACGCGTAACCCGTTTGCTTGCCGCTGGCGCCCTTCTGGCCGCCGCTGCGCTGCCTTTGCGCGCGCAAACGCCGATTCCGCCCGTCGCCAGCGTCGCCGATCTTACCGGCAGCATTACCACCGGCGTCGCCACCAGCACGCCGCTTCCGTTGTCGCTCGATGATGCGATTCGCCGCGGACTCAAAAACAATCTGCAGACCGTGCTCGCGAGTCAGGATCAGACGGTGGGCACGGGCGAGCGGCTGCTGATCTTCAACGCGCTGCTGCCCGACATTCGCTATGAGGCGTCACGCAGCCGCTATCAGTTCAACCTGGAAGCGCTGGGCTTCACATACGGCACCATCAGGAAGTTTCCGGCGAGTTTCATTCCCCCCAGTGAGCTGGCAAACTTTAATCCGCTGGTGACGGCCAACGTGGTGCAGGCGCAGGCCACGCTGCACCAGACGCTGTTTAACCTGCAGGATTTTGAGCTGTATAAAGCGGCGAAGGATGAGATTCGCGCCCTGGGCTTTGCCTATCAGTCGGCGCGCGGCGGCGTCATCCAGCAGGTGGGCGACTCCTACCTGCTGGTGCTGGCGGATGCCGCCAACGTCGACAACGCGAAGGGGCTGCTGGCCGTCGACAAGGAAATTTTGCGGCAGGCCACCCTCACCCACCAGGCCGGAGTGAGCACGCATCTCGATGAGCTGCGCGCCCAGGTGCAGTACCAGCAGCAGGAGCAGATCGTGATTGCGCGCGAGAATACGCTGCGCAAAGATAAAGTCGCCCTGAAGCGGGAGATTGGCCTGCCTGCCGATCAGCCCATCGTGCTGACCGACGCCACGCCGTTTGCCGACGTTGAAACCATGCCGCTTGGCGAAGCGCTGCGGCAGGCCTACATCAACCGCCAGGAGTATCTGCGGCTGAACGCCAAAGTGGACTCCGCGAAGATGCAGCTGCGGGCCGCGCGCTTCGAGCGCCTTCCCACGATCTCCTTCACCGGCAACTACGGCGTCACCGGCCTGGTGGGTGGCGTCTATCACGGCACCTTCCTCGCGCAGGGCACGCTCAGCATTCCCATCTTCCGCGAAGCGAAGCTCCGCGGCGACCGCGACGTGGCCGATGCGCAGTTGCAGGCCGCACAAGCCCAGCGCGACAACTTTCGCACCGAGATTGAAGCCGAGATTCGCGACAGCATGCTGGATGTAAACGCGTCCCGGCAGATGGTCACCGTGGCGCGCAGCAACGTGGATCTGGCGAACGCCAGCCTGAATGACACCACCGACCGCTTCCGCAATGGCGTGGCCGACGATCTGCCCGTGGTGCAGGCGCAGGCCGCGCTGGCCGGCGCTCAGGCGGAGCTGGTGAACAGTCTGTATCAGTACAACGTAGCCAAGCTTGGGCTGGCGCGCAGTCTCGGCGTCATCGATCGCCAGTTCCACGCTTACCTGGGCCTCGGGCATGCTCCGTTGACGCTTCCGGCCCAGGACACGCGAGGGTATTAAAACCGCAACAGAAACTTGCTGCCGCGCGATTCACCACCGCCGCGCGCTGTGACACCATAAGACAAATGTCCACTTCGCCAGATGCCCCCGGGGCGGCTGCAGCCTTTCAATCGCGGGACTTCCGGCGCTATCAACTGGCCCGCCTCCTCGTCATCATCGGGGCGGAGGCGCAGGCTGTGGCCGTCGCGTGGCAGATCTACGCCATCACGCACAGCGCGCTCGATCTTGGCTACACCGGGCTGGCGCTATTTCTGCCGGGCATCGTGTTTCTGCTCATCAGCGGTCACACCGCGGACCGCTTCGACCGCCGTCACATCATCCTCACCTGCTACACGCTGCAGTTCTTTTTCACCTCGGCCCTGTTCTATCTGTCGTGGACCGGCAACCGGCACGTGGAGCTGTACTTTGCGGTGCTCTTTCTCATCGGCACTGGCCGCGCCTTCAGCGGGCCCGCCAGCTCCGCACTGCTGCCGCATCTGGTGCCTAAGGGAAACTTTGTCAACGCCGTGTCCTGGGGCGCCTCCATCTTCCAGCTTGCCAACTTCGTCGGCCCGGCCATCGGCGGCGCGCTCTACACCCTGCCGGTGCAGCACTGGATTCCTGCCGCGTGGTCGCAGCATCTGGCCGGCGGCGGCATCGTCTACAGTTTCACGCTGATGATGCTGGCCGGATTTCTGGTGCTGGTCGGTTCGCTGTCGGTGCGGCCAGGACGGCAGGAGCAGCGCTCCATGTCCGCTGAAACCCTGCTGGCCGGCTTCAAATACATGTGGCGGCGGAAGCTGCTGCTGGGCGTCACCACGCTCGATCTGTTTGCGGTGCTGCTCGGTGGCTCGGTGGCGCTGCTGCCCATCTTTGCGCGCGACATCCTGCACTCCGGGCCGGGCGGCCTGGGCCTGCTGCGCGCCGCCCCAGCCTTCGGCGCGCTGGCGGTTTCCCTGCTGCTCACCTGGCGGCCCATGCGTCACAGCGCCGGCAAGCGCATGCTGTGGTGCGTGGCCTTCTTCGGCGCGGCCACCATCGTCTTTGGTCTGTCGCGCAGCATGGCGCTATCTCTGGCGGCGCTGTTTGTCGTTGGCGCGGTCGATATGGTCAGCGTCATCGTGCGCTCCTCCATGCTGCAGCTCGCCACGCCGCAGTCCATGCGCGGCCGTGTCAGCGCCGTGAACGCTTTATTCATCGGGGCCAGCAATGAGTTCGGTGGATTTGAGAGCGGAGTAACCGCGCACTGGTGGGGCACGGTCAACTCAGTGGTCATCGGCGGCATCGGTGCGATTGCAGTCACCGCGATCTGGAGCGGGCTGTTTCCCAGTCTGCGTGCCGTGAACCGTCTGACGGAAGAAGAGCTGATGATGCCGGAGATGGAAGGCTCGATCGCAGAACCGCTGAATTGAGAGTTCCGGTTGTCAGAATGCGGGTGTACTCCCCCCCGTTAAGCCATTGCGTAGGTTAGTTCCGTATACTGGCTCGTCAGTGACGTGCAGGAAGTGCGGGCATGAAGAGGCTTTCGGGGAGGCAAAGCGGGATTTGTGCGATAGTCGCCGTCGCGGCGTTCGCGCTCACGGGCTGCGGGGGCGGCAGTTCCACGCCCTCTCAGCCACTCACAATCACCGGGCAGCCGCTCAGTCAAACCGTCCCCCTCGGCAGCACGGCCACGTTTCAGGTGTCAGCGAGCGGTTCGGGAACGCTGAGCTATCAGTGGAGCGAGAACGGCGTCCCGATCAGCGGCGCAACGGCTGCAAGCTATACCACGCCGGATGTGGCGTTGGGCCCGGACGGGTCCACGCAGGTTGGCACTTTTCAGGTGACGGTCAGTAATGCTTCCGGCTCTATAACGAGCAAGGGTGCTGTACTCACCGCCGGGCCGCGCTCACCGAAGCAGGGCGATCTACGCTATCTGCAATTCCAACAGGTCGATTCTCCAGGCCTCGGCGATTTTTCAGGTGAGGGTACGATCGTCGGACCTTCCAACGGGTTCTCCGCCCAAAATGCCCTGGGTAGTCCGCTTAGCCTCGGATCATCTCTTGATTGCGCCTCAGGATGTGGGTGGGCTGTTTTCACCACCAACCTGCCATTCGGGATGACCGCGTTATCGGTGTACTATGAAGGCCAGCCATACACAAATTACGCAGCTTTCCAAACCAGCCTGCAATCCTTGTCCGGTTCCAGTATCGTTTTCACATCGCTGGATCTTGAGCCGCCATCCGGAGCCTACGGCATTGCATGGGTTCAGGTGGCCGCGAACGGTGGATTCGATTACCGCCTCGATCCCCGAATTCCGCCCGGAGCCGGTCAGGCAGCGCAGATTCAAGCCCAGGCAACGCTGGATGGCAGTCAGAGCCGGGAGATCACCGCCGTCTCATTCGATGAGTCGGGAAATGCCGTACTGGTTTCCTACGGCTGGACCGGAGATACGACCACCGTATATGAAGCGCAAACAGCGTTCATCCCGCCGGGGATGAACATCCTGACAGATACGACCTCGGCGGCAAAGACGCTCGCCGGCGAGGGGTATAGCATCAGCGCCTTCGGCGGCAACGACAAGGACGGTTACATCCTGGTTGGAATGCGAGTGCAGGGAGACACGCTACCGCGCACGCTATTCATCGACGCTGCCGTTCCGACGAGTCCGCCGTACGCCACACCGGTAATCCAACTCGTAGAACCCGGACAAACCAATCCACCATATCCAAATGTGACCGCTTCGATTGCGGAGCAGTAGCGCGAGGCGAAGCTTTTTGAGATTGAGGATTGCGCCAGCCACTATTGTGCGTTCAAATCCACTCAAACGAGCGCGACCTACGGGTGGATTACTGAGAACACTGAAAGGTTCGGAGCGGGTTACGGGCGGGAGTGAAACGGCCACGCGGCGCAACCGGTCCTGCTGGCTGCGCCGTGCGGTTTGCCTCCGTTGTTACTTCTTCGGCGGTGCGATGGCGTCCTTGGCGGACTTCGCAATCCGGAACTTCACGACCGTCTTCGCCTTGATCTTGATCGCTTCGCCGGTCTGCGGATTGCGGCCCATGCGCGCCTTCCGCTCTGCCTTTACCAGCCGGCCCAGACCCGGCACCACAAACAGACCATTCTTCTTGGTCTCCTTGACGGCGGTCTCCGTCAGCAGATCGAAAAATCCTGCGACCTGCTTGTTCGTCAGTTCCAGCTTCTCCGCCATCTGGCGGACCAGTTGCGTTTTTGTCATTCCGCTTGCCATTGTTGGAATTCCTCCCTTTTTCGGTTCGCGCCGGATGTCCCGGCCCGTTTTTTTTCAGCTCTTGGATGCCCGTCTGTTGCCGCCACAAAACGCCTGGGGGAAACGCCGCGTCTGCGGCAAATCTTCAGGTTTCATGCGGGTTCCAGAAAACCTCATCCGCCGTTTACCTTGCGGCTTTCCAAAACGTTTGTCAACAGGAAATCGCAGTTTTTCTTGGGTTTTCCTCCGGTTTCTTCCGGTTTTCACTGTTTTTGCTGGATTTCGGCCGATTTTCCCGTCGGCCGCTGCATTTCTGGCGGCTCCAGCGCGCCTTATACTGGGCATTCCGGGGTCTGCGGCGACAACGAGTTTTCCGCGCGCGGGGCCCACGCATTTCCGGGAGATTGCAGTCATTATGGACCCAAACGCACCCCATGCAGCAGTGGAAAACGCGCCGGCTGCCGTAACCGCGGAGCAGGTGCTGCGCATCGCCGAACTGGCGCAGTTGGAGCTGACCGCCGAAGAGCTGCCCGCCATGCAGCGGGACTTGAATTCCATTCTTGGTCACGTCGCCCAACTGAATGAATTGGACACCACCGGCATTGCGCCGATGGCGCAGACCGGCGAGCTGGCCGCCGCGGGCGAGCGCGAAAACCGCCTGCGCGACGATCAACGGTCTGCCTGTCTGCCGCGCGAAACCGTGATGGCCGAGGCGCCGGAGACCGATGGCGTTTATTTCAAGACGCCGAAGGTCATCGAACGCTAAGCGACTCCGCGCGCTTTTGAAACCCGCGATTCACGCGATTTAGCACCATCACTGTTACATATTGTTTGCGAGACGCTCCTTTGACAAATTCAGCATCGACGATTGCTCACAAGGCTCCGACCATCCCCGCCGCACGCAACGCGGTAAAGGACAAAAGCGCCACCGCGACCCAGCAGGCGGAGGCGTATTACCAGCGCATCGCCGCACGCAATCCCGAGATCAACGCCTGGCTGGCGCTGAGCCGCGAGCGCGCGCTGGCACAGGCCGCGCGCATCGATGCCATGGCCGCGCGAGGCGACGAGTTGCCGCCGCTGGCCGGCGTCTGCATCGGCATTAAGGATGTGCTGACGATGACCGGCGCGCCGACCACCGCCGCGTCGAAAATTCTTGAAGGCTATCAGGCGCCGTACGACGCGACGACCGTTGCGCGGCTGGAGCAGGCGGGCGCGGTACTGCTGGGCAAACTCAACTGCGATGAGTTCGCCATGGGCTCATCGAACGAAAACTCCGCCTATGGGCCGGTGCGCAACCCGCGCGCGCTGGATCGCGTGCCTGGTGGCTCCAGTGGCGGCTCCGCCGCAGCGGTCGCGGATGGCATGGCGGTGGCGACGCTGGGCACGGAGACGGGTGGCTCGACGCGACAGCCCGCGTCGTTCTGTGGTGTGGTCGGCCTGTTGCCCACCTACGGCCGCGTCTCCCGCTATGGATTGATCGCCTTTGCGTCGTCCCTCGATCGCGTCGGCCCATTTACCAACACGGTGGAGGATGCAGCGCTGATGCTGCATGTTCTCGCGGGCCACGATCCGATGGATGCGACCAGCGCGCTCCACCCAGTGCCGGACTATGCGGCCTCGCTGCAACAGCCCGTGAAGGGCCTGCGCATCGGCATACCCGAGGAATATTTTGGCGAGGGCCTTGATCCGGAAGTCCGTGCCGCCGTCGAACGTGCCGCCGACTCGCTGCGTGCCGCCGGCTGCGAAATGAAGAAGATTTCGCTGCCGCATACGCGCTACGCCATCGCGACCTATTATGTGCTGGCAACGGCGGAGGCCTCCGCCAACCTGGCGCGCTTCGACGGCGTGCGCTTCGGCTATCGCGCCGATCATCCCAAGACGCTGGCGGATATGTACCGGCGCACGCGCGACGAGGGCTTCGGCACCGAGGTCAAACGCCGCATCCTGCTGGGAACCTATGTGTTGAGCGCGGGCTATTACGACGCGTACTACCGCAAGGCGCAGCAGGTGCGCACGCTGCTCACGCGCGATTTTCTCGACGCCTTCCAGTCGGTGGACGCCATACTGACGCCGACCGCGCCCACCCCCGCCTTCCGCCTGGGGGAAAAGACCGACGATCCGCTGGCCATGTATTTGGCCGATATCTTTACGGTCACGGCAAATCTGGCGGGAATCTGCGGCGTCTCCGTACCGTGCGGCGTCTCGAGCGCAGGCCTGCCCATCGGCGCGCAGATTCTTGGCCCGCATTTTGGCGAGTCAACGATTCTCCGCGTCGCGCAGGCAATTGAACAGGCACAGTAATTCGGAATGATGCACCTGTTCACTATTGCTGCAGAAAAAGGCCCGTCCTCCTGAGCGGAGCAAAGAGACCGAGTCATTCTGAGCGAAGCGAAGAATCTGGGCATTGGCCTTTAGCCGCCATGGAAGAAGCCCTTCGCGACGCGAAGGAAATATGCGGGGATGCACGGCTCTATCTCCCAACGGAAAAATGCCCGAAGGCCGAACGGGCGCCGGTCTATTGCGCCCCCAGCGTCTCCATCAGGGCGTCAAAGTCCTCCAGCCGCGAGTACTCGATGATCACCTTACCGCGGCCATTTTTATCTTGAATCTTGACGCGGAGGCCGAGCTGGCGCTGTAAGCGCATCTCGGCTTCCCGAACATTAGGGTCAACCGTATTCTCTTTTTGTTCGCTATTCGCCTTGTGTTCCGGATGAATCCGCGCCTGTATTAGCGTCTCTGTCTGCCGCACGGACAACGCCTTGGCCGTGATAACCCCTGCCATTGCAATCATTTCCGCAGCATCGCCCAAGGCCAGCAGCGCCTTGCCGTGACCAAAGCTAAGTTCTCCATCTTCGACCTGCTTCTGCACCGGCTCGGGCAGGCGCATCAGCCGCAGAAAATTTGCCACCGACGCGCGGTCTTTTCCCGTACGTTTGGCGATGTCGTCCTGGGTCATCCGAAACTCGCGGCTCAGCCGCTCAAAGGCGCGCGCCTGCTCCATGGGGTTCAGATCCTCGCGCTGCAGGTTCTCGACGATCGTCATCTCCAGAACCTGCGCGTCGCTGGCCTCGCGGACAACGGCCGGCACATGCGACTTGCCGCTGAGCTGCGAGGCGCGCCAGCGCCGCTCGCCGGAGATCAACTGATAGCGGCCATCCGGCAGCCGGCGCACCGTGACGGGCTGCAACACGCCGGTCGCTTCGATCGACCGGGCTAGCTCCGTCAGCTTCTCGGGATCGAGCGATTTGCGGGTCTGATAGGGATTCACCTCGATCAGCTCGACGGCAACCTCAAAGGCAGCACCGTCTGGAGCGGCAGGCGAACTGGCCGCCGGGGGAGGAGCGGGTTGGGCAGGCGCCTCGGCCGCGCGCGGCTCCGGGGCAGCGACAGCGCGGGAGGCCATGGGGCGCGACAGCAGGGATTCCAGCCCCTTGCCCAGGGCCTGGCGCTTCGGATTCTCGGCGTGCGGCTTACGGCCTGCAGGCTCGGCGGGAGTCTCTTTGGCGGCAGAGGAAGGACGGCTCATCGACAATACCTCAGGAAAAAGTTGGTTCAGGCGTACGGCCAGAAGCGGACCTTGGCGCCGGCTTTGCGCTTCTGTTCCTGCTCGGCTTGGGCCGTCTGGCGTGGGCTTTTGATCTTGTTGCGCTGGAGTATCTCCCGGGCCAGCTCCATATAGGCTTCGGCGCCGCGGGAGCGGGGATCGTAGACCTGCACCGGCTTGCCGTGGCTGGGAGCTTCCGCGACGCGAATGTTCCGCGGGATGGTCGTCTTCAGCAGCTTATCGCCAAAAAACGTGCGAAGATTCTCCGTCACCTGCTGGGCCAGGTTGGTGCGTTCGTCATACATGGTCAGGACGACGCCTTCCACCTCCAGCTCCGGCCGGAAGCCGTCGCGGACGCGATCGAGGGTCTGGACCAGTTCGCTGACGCCTTCGAGGGCGAAATATTCGGCCTGCATCGGGATCAGCAGGGAATCGGCGGCCACCAAAGCATTCAGGGTCAGGATATCGAGCGCGGGCGGGCAGTCCAGAACCACAAGGCGCTCCGGCCCGGTGTATTTGGCCAGAGCATTCCGCAGGCGGAAGGCGCGGTCCTCGGCGTTGACCAGCTCCACATTGGCCCCAATCAGGTGCTTGCTGCTGGGAATCAGGGTGAGATGTTCGACGTCGGTTTGGAGCGCGGTCTCCGTAACGGTCGCTTCGCCGGAGAGGATGCTGTAGATGGAGAGGCGGTCGGCGTCCCGGGCAAAGCCCAGGCCGCCGGTGGAGTTGGCCTGCGGATCGCAGTCGATCAGCAGGGACGCGATGCCCTCCAGAGCGAATCCGGCCGCGAGATTGATAGCGGTGGTGGTCTTGCCGACCCCACCCTTTTGATTGACGACAGCGATAACTTTACGCATGCGGATGAGCCGTTAGGCTATCGAACGCAGGGCAACAGGCGCAACGGACCCGCCTGTGCATATCGGGAACAGACTGTGGAGAACTCCTACGCGTGGCGCGCGATTAGGCGGAGAACCCGTTTTGCGACAACCAGTTAGGCGGAACGGGCAGATTGGGCATTGGGCGGGCCAAAAACAGGGGCTCAGTGGAAAACTTTCGTAACGGCTGCTTGAGTGAGGGTTCGATGCAGGGCCGGAATTTCCCGTGTGAGGCGTGAATGTTCCACGTGGAACAATTCGCTGCGTTGAACCCGGAGATCGGCAATGTTCCACGTGGAACAATCGGTCGCTTTTACCCCCCCCAGGGCTGGCAATGTTCCACGTGGAACATTTATCCCGGGAAAGTTCCACGCAGGATCACCCGCTGCCGCGAGGCCGGAACGGCTGTCGTCTCCCAGAGAAGGTGCGGAAGCAGTGCCCGAACCCCTGCAGACTCTTTCTCCGAGGTGAGCACAATGCAGGCGGCCCCTAGCTGCATCCGCGCCGCGGCGCCCTGCAGCGCCTGCGCCATCTGATCGACCGCCCGCAACATAACGGCGTCAAATCGCCGCTCCGGCTCCATGGCCTCCACACGTCCTGCCCAGACATTCGTGTTCGCTAATGGGATATGGCGGATGGCCTCGCGAAGGAATGCGGCCTTCTTTGCCTGCGATTCCGCGAGAGTGAACGTCAGATCGTGGCGGAATGCGGCGGCTGGAATGCCGGGAAGGCCGGCCCCGGAGCCATAGTCCAGCACCGTGGCTGGACCGGCGGGAAGAAGTTGCGCCGCCAGCAGGCATTCGGGCAGATGCAGGGCGACCATCTCCTGCGGATCGCGCACCGCCGTCAGGTTCATGCGGCGGTTCCACGCATAGAGCAATTGGAGATAGCTAGCCAGGGAATCGGCCAAATCTGAGGGTGCGCCCGGTGGTAAATGCGCGGCGATGGCCGCCGTCAGCTCCGGACCCGCATCCACCCGGCTTCCCCGCAAGCCGTTTGCGTCGCCTTCTCCGGCCATTGCGCTAGACTCCGGGCTGGGGCGGGCGCAGGCGCCAGGCGGAGGCCGCCCGAACAAACGCGGCGAAGATCTGCTGGCTGGCAGCGCTCTGCGGGGTATTTCGCTCCGGATGCCACTGCAGGCCGAGCACGAAATGGTCGGGTTGGATGCCCTCCACCGCCTCAATTACCGCGTCGATAGGGGAACGGGCGACGACGCGCAAGCCGTCCCCCGGCCGCGCGATCGCCTGATGGTGGCTGGAGTTGACGGTCAGACGCAGTCCTTCGGGTTTATGCAACACCTCCGGACTGCTGCCGGCGATCTCCGCCAGGAGCGACCCCGGATGAATCGCGACGGCGTGGGATGCGCTGCCATCGGCGGCACGATGCGGACACGGGCCTTCCGCGAGATGCTGCACCAGAGTCCCCGAGCGCCACACGTTCAACGATTGCGTGCCGTAACAGATGGTCAGCAGGGGCTTGCGCAGGTTAAAGGCGTCCTGCAGGAGCAACTCATCGGCGTTCTCGCGGGCTGGGTCGGGAGCTGCGGTCTGCGGGTCACGACTTTCGCCGTATTTTCCCGGGTTTACGTCGGCTGGGCTTCCCGGCAGCAAAACGCCGGAGCAGGTGGCGACGAGGGTGGCAATCTCCGCGCTGGAGCAGCCCAGCAAGATGCGGACGGGCATTCCGCCCGCCTGCCGGATGGCTTCCTCATATTGCGGCAACGTACGGGCGGTGTAGTCCGGCCGCTGGCTGTTGGGCTCCGGGATGGCGATGCGCGGCAGTGCTGTTTCGGCGGGGCTCATTGAGAAAGCTCCGCTGGCGCCGGATCGGGTTGGCTGAGGCACGGGCACCCGTATTGCGCGGACATTGCGGCAATGGCCTCGGCGACGCGCGCCACCAGTTGCTCTGCCTGCCGGGTGGTATAGCCGGTGGTTGGAATGGGTTCGCCCGCCACCAGATAGAGCGGCCGGGGGTGCAGGTGGTAGGTGTGCATGGGCATGAGCTCGTGCGTGCCTACGATCGCCAGCGGCACGATAGGAGCCTGGGCACGGATCGCGATGATGGCCAGGCCTGAGAGAAACGGCTGCAGCTGTCCATCGGCCGATCGGCCACCCTCCGGGAACAGAACCAGGGACATGCCGCGCCGGACTGTTTCCGCGCCGCGGTTGAGGCTGGCCAGGTTGGCGCGCAGGCTGGTGCTGTCCACGGCGATCTGCCCGGAACGGCGTAAGTACCATCCTATGAATGGGATACGAAACAATTCATGGCGCGCCAGAATGCGGAACTGGAAGGGAAGCTTGCTCAGGATGACCGGGGTATCCATGTAGGACAGATGGTTGGCGGCGTACACGGCCGGGCCCACGCCGCGCAGGTTTTCGGCGCCCACCAGCCGCACCGGGGAGACTGCGATGCGCAGTACCGTGGTACCCCAGGCCCGCGCGATGCGGTGCTGCACGCGGCCGGAAGGGTCAAACAGCGAGGCCAGCAGGGCGACGCTGCCGAACGCTGCGGTGGCGAGAGCAAAGGCGGGCCACAGCAGCAGATAGCTGAGCCACGGGAGCCAGCGCGGCTGGGCGGACGCGCTCATTGGGCAGCTCCCGAACCGGCGACCAGGCGGCGCACCGCGCCCGCCAGATAGACCGAGCCGGCGCAGACGAGGAGCCCGTCCGTCGGCGTCAAATTCAGCGCCAGCGCCAGACCCTGCTCCGGGGAGGTGACGGCGTGGGCGGACACACCGAGTTCGCTGGCGGCCCGCAAGAGGTCATCGACGGACGCCGAGCGCGGCGAGGGAACGGGCGTGACCACGACGGTGGCGAACAGTGGGAACAGAATCTGAGCGAT
>JAKAUB010000091.1 GCA_021827845.1 Acidobacteriota bacterium
GCCGCGACTCGATCCTCGCTGCGCCCATTGCGCTCGATCTGGTGTTGTTCCTCGATCTTGCCAAGCGTGCCGAAGAGCTGCGCGGCATCGGCATCCAGGAGTGGCTCAGCTTCTTCTTCAAATCTCCGATGACACCCGATGGCCTCTACCCGGAGCATGACCTCTTCATCCAGTCGATGAAGCTGAAGAACACGCTGCGCCACATTTCGGGCGAAGACTTGATCACCCATCTGGGGCTGGAGTACTACGACTAGCCGCTACAGTTTTGTTATGCGCCACCATCCAGACCGGAGCCGGAACTCCCGCAAGCTGGCCTCACGCCTTGCGGCCTCCCGCTCCGGTCGTTTCATTTGGGCGGGAAGACTTGCGCTCGCGGCTGCGCTGACAGTTTCGTTTTCCGGCCTCAACCTGCGCGCGCAGACCATTTCCTGCAAGCCCAGCGCTGGTACATCCTGCCCTCCACAACAAAAGACCATGCCCCACGTCAAGCCGGGCAGCCTGAATGACGTGAACGCCATCGGCAACCGCAAGGTGGGCACACGCGGTCTGGGCAACTGGTACTCCACCAGCACGGAGATTAGCTGGGGCAATCAGGTGGCGCAGCAGATTCTGCACTCCGCCCGCCTGGTGCACGATCCGGTGGTGAATGAGTACGTCAACCGCATCGGGCAGAACATCGTGCGTAACTCCGACGCCAAGGTGCCGTTCACGATCAAGGTGATCGATACCGACGAGGTGAACGCGTTTGCGCTGCCCGGCGGCTACTTTTTCGTCAACTCCGGATTGATTCTGGAAGCCGACAACGAGGCCGAGCTGGCCGGAGTGATGGCGCATGAGATCGCCCATGTCGCCGCCCACCACCAGGCGCGCGAGATGACCCGCATGCACTACGCCGATCTTGGGATGGTGCCGCTGGTGATGGCGACCGGCTACAGTCTGGCTGGATATGGAATTTACGAGGCCTCGGCGGTCGCGGTGCCGCTGGGCATGCTCCAGTTTCAGCGCGACTTTGAAGAGCAGGCCGACTGGCTCGGCATCCAGTACATGTACAAGGCCGGGTACGATCCGAGGCAGCTGACGCAGTTCTTCATCAAGATTGAGGCGCTGCAGAAGACGAAACCCCACCTGATCGCGAAGACGTTTTCCACGCACCCGCAGACCCCTGAGCGCGTTAAGCGGACGGAGAAGGAGATTGCGACCATCCTGCCGCCGCTGCCGCAATATGTGGTGGATACCTCAGAGTTTCACGCTGTGCAGCAGCGCCTGCGCCGCATTGAAAACCGGCGGCCTGTTTCCTCCGGACCTACGATGCGCCGCGTGGCGGAGGCCCCGCCCGCCGCGCCTGCGGCACCCCCGTCCAGCGATGACGATGCGCGGCCGAAGCTGCAGGCGCCGCACCTGCTGCCGTAGCGGCTAATTAAATTTGCGCAGAATGGCGAGCACGCGCCCCTGGATGGCCACGTTGGACGCCGGGGCGTAGATGGGTTCCATCTCCTGGTTAGCGGGCTGCAGCCGGACCATGTCGCCTTCCAGGTAGTAGCGCTTTAGCGTCGTCTCAAAGCCGTCGACCAGCGCGACGACAATCTCGCCCTGGCGGGCCGCCGCGGTCTTTTCAATCAGGACGTAGTCGCCGCTCATAATGTGGTCATCGCGCATCGACTCCCCGCGCACCTGCAGCGCGAAGACGGGCTTGTTGTCGACCAGATCGCTCAGCGACAGGGTCTCGCGCATCTCGGAGGCTTCGACCGGCCGGCCAGCAGCGATCCGGCCGAGCAGAGGAATCTCCGGCGTGGCGGAGCGGCTCTGCTCCGGCAGAATATCGATCGACCGGCTGCGGTTGTGGCCGCGCTGCAGCAGGCCCTTTTTTTCCAGATTGGAAATATGTTTATGGACCGTGGCCAGGGAGTTCAGCTCCAGCCCGCGGGCGATCTCCTCAAACGACGGTGAGTAGCCGCAGCGCTCCACAAACTCGCGGATAAAGTCGAGTACATCTTTCTGTCTACGTGTAATGGCCATGGCGTGAACAGTTTAGCGAATGAAAGGCGAAGCGGCAAGCGAAAAGTTTTACCCGTGTTTCGCTGCTTCAGCGGCTGCGCCTCCGGCCTGAGGGGTCGGCTTCGTCCCCTTTTGAAACTCGCTGTAAGTGCTGTTCCGAAATGGATTTAAGCACCGTTCCATTTCCGTCTCCGTCATTGAATTCACCTTTCATTCGCGTCATTGTGGAACTGCCGACACGCTACAACAAGGCTCTGAAAAATCGCTGCCGGCAAATTCCATAACGAGGCGCATCATGGCAACCTCCCCTGTTTCTGCCGTATCCGCTGCTTCTTTCGCTGTCCTGCCGCCGTTCTCCTGGACCCCCCGGCCGCTGTCTCCAGCGCGGCCGCCAGCCGTAACCACCTCACGTAACCCGCAGGGGAAACCGGCGGCATCGTCCGCCGTTGCGCCCGCCGCAGCCGCTGCCACCGATCCGGCCGTTACGGCGCGCGACCGGGAGGCTGTGCTGCTCGAGCACCTGCCGCTGGTGCGTATCCTGGCGCGCAAGATCCATGAGCGTCTGCCGCAGCATGTGGAGCTGGAAGATCTGGTCAGCGCCGGCGTTGTGGGGCTGATGGACGCCTACAACAAATTCGATGGCGCCAAGAACGTCCAGTTCCGCAGCTACGCGCAGTTCCGCGTCCGCGGCGCCATCCTCGACAGCCTGCGCGATCTTGACTGGGGCTCGCGCGATCTCCGCCGCAAA
>JAKAUB010000106.1 GCA_021827845.1 Acidobacteriota bacterium
CTGTTGGTTGTGCAGAACTACCCTGTCATCGATGGCGATACGCTTGTCTACGCGGACATCGCCCATAACTGGTTCCGGCATGGAATCTACGGAATCACACGCCCGTGGGGGATTCAGCCCACACTGATTCGCCTGCCAGGCTATCCCCTGTTTCTGGCGCTCTGCTCCGGCATCTTCGGAGCGGGCCGCTGGACGCCGGTGCTGCTGGTGCAGACGGCGATGGACCTGGCCACCTGTCTGCTGGTCGCCAGCTTTGCGGCGCGCGCCATCTCCCGCCGGGCCGGCATTGCCACGCTGTTTGTGGCGTCGCTGTGTCCGTTTACCGCCAACTATGTCGCTTCCCCGCTCACCGAGACGCCAACACTGTTCTGCATTGCGCTTGGCTTGTATGCGCTGTTGCGATATCTGGAGGCTCCTGCCGCTGGCCGATGGTTCTCGCTGCTGGCGTTCTCCATCGCCTGGTGCGCGCTGCTGCGTCCGGACGGTGCGCTGCTCGGCGTGGTGCTGCTGCCCGCAATGTTCTTCGACGCAAGTCCGCAGCGCACGGCCCGGAAGCGGGCACTGCTGGCCGGCGCGTGTGCGGCGATTACGCTCCTCCCTTTTGCAGTCTGGACCGCCCGCAATGCGCGGACCTTCCATGTCTTTCAGCCGCTGGCGCCGCGCTATGCCAACGATCCCGGTGAGGTCCCGCCGCGCGGCTGGATTCGCTGGGTGCGCACCTGGTGCGTGGAGTACACCTCCACCGCGGAGGTCTATTGGAGCGTGAGCGGCGACGCGATTGATCCGTCGCTGCTGCCTGCTCGCGCCTGGGGCTACGGCGCGCAGGCGGCCGAGACGCGATCGCTGATCGCCGCGTACAACCAGACGCAGACGATGACGCCGGAGCTGAGCCACGCATTCGGAAGATTGGCCGCGGAGCGCATCGCTTCCCATCCCTGGCGCTACTGGGTCGGGCTGCCTCTGGCGCGCCTGGCGGACATGTGGCTGCGTCCTCGCACCGCCCAGCTCTGGATTGAGCTGCGCTGGTGGCAGTACAGCCGCCATCACGCGGAGACAATCTTCAGTTGGGTCTACGCGGGCGTGAATCTGCTGTATCTACTGTTCGCCCTGTGGGGATTGCGGCAGCGCGTGCCGCTGCGCGGCGTGATGCTTGCTTACATTCTGCTGCGCTGCGCGCTGCTGCTGACCATCGAAGCGCCCGAGGACCGTTACACGCTCGAGTGCTTCCCGATGATCTTCATTCTGGCAGGAGCCGCCATCGCGGCGCAGTGGCCTGGGCGTGATGTGCGGTCACGAACAGGCGCTATCGCCGTGGGCTCGGGAAACTAGCCCGCTACTTCTGGACCGTTTGTGTCTTCCCTTCGGTCTTGATGCGGAAGACCGATGCGGGAATCTTCTTGTTGTATTGGATATTGCGGTAGTACGCCGTGCGCGAATCCCCCGATGGTTCAAACAGAATCTGCTTGAGCGAGATGGCGCGCTGCGGGTCCACCCAGATGGTTACATGCGAAAAGTTCTGCCGGACCGCGGCCGATTTGCTCACCAGATCCAGCTTTGCGGTCTGCACGCCATCGATGGTTTCCATCCCCTGGAAGGTGATGTCCCAGTTCTTCTTCAGATCGCTGCCGCTGCCGCCAAAGCCCAGGGTCAGGTAGCTCTCATACTGCGCCTGCTTTCCAGCGGCGTGGATGAGCGTCATCTGATGAATTTCCGGCTGATAAAACTTCAGCAGGCCATCGCTGTAGACGATGTATTTCTTCGACGGCTGGCCGTCATAGGTCTTCAGATCGGCGGCCATGCGCGTAGTGGCTCCGGTGCGCTCAAAATAAATCACGCCGGTCTGCGTATCCGTGCTGCTCACAACCCGTTCGAACTGGTCCCATTGAAAATTGGCCTGTGCAGAGCGGAACTTCGCTGCCGCGGCGTCCATCTGCGACAACACCTGGCTCAACTGCGGATTGGGCGCGCTCTGTGAACTGCCCGGCAGGCTGATCCCAAGTGTTAACACCGCTGCCAATCCTAAGGTCCACCGCTTCATTCTGTTTCCTTTCATCGATGCGCCCACACCCGGTAGGCAATGATCTTCTTACCGTCGGGACCCTTCACCGGCTCCCACCGATCGATGGTCACGTCTCCGGAAATAGGAGCGATGATCGAGCGGAGCTTCGTCTGCAGGTCGCTGTCCCCGTTCATTGCGCCCAGGGTCGCCGCATCCACCTGATACATCAGCCCGGAGTGCCCGTCATTCTTTACCAGCACCTGGCTGGGCGGCAGCGTGCGCTCCACCGGCCGGTCATGATACGGGATCACATGCGGCGAGACGAAGATGAACAGCAGGATCAGCGTGACCATCACGTCGTAGTGCACGCTGCCCCTCTGGTACGTCCAGAAGACATAGTTTCGCAATATCCGCTTCATCGCCGGATCACCGTTTCGCCGCCCATATACGGCTGCAACCGTTCAGGAATTTGGATGCTGCCGTCAGCCTGCTGGTAATTTTCAAGCATGGCCAGCCAGGTACGTCCAATCGCCAGACCACTGCCATTCAGCGTGTGCACAAACTCCGGCTTTTTGCTGGCCGCCGGACGATAGCGAATATTGGCGCGGCGCGCCTGAAAGCTTTCAAAGTTGGAGCAGGAGGAAATCTCACGAAATGCGTTCTGGCCCGGCAGCCAGACCTCGAGATCGTAGGTCTTCGCCGCCGAAAATCCCATGTCTCCAGCGCATAGGGCCATGACGCGATAGGGCAATCCCAGTGCCTGCAGAATCGCTTCGGCGTGGCCGGTAAGCGCCTCGTGCTCTGCCGCGGAATTCTCCGGCAGCGTAAACTTCACCAGCTCCACCTTTTGAAACTGGTGCTGCCGGATCAGCCCACGAACATCCTTGCCGTGGGAGCCCGCCTCCGCGCGGAAGCACGGCGTGTAGGCCGTCAGCGAGATCGGCAACTGCTTCTGGTCGAGGATTTCGTCGCGAAACAGATTCGTGACCGGCACCTCAGCCGTAGGAATCAGCCAGTGATCGCTGCCCTCGCAACGGAAAAGATCCTCGGCAAACTTCGGCAACTGTCCGGTGCCGAACAGAGAAGCCTCATTCACCAGAACAGGCGGAAGCACCTCGCGATAGCCATGCTTGCCAGTGTGCATGTCGAGCATGAAGTTCGCCAGAGCCCGCTCCAGGCGCGCCCCTTGATCCCAATAGACAGCGAACCGCGCGCCAGAGATTTTGGCCGCCCGCTCAAAGTCGAGAATGCCCAGGGCCTCGCCCAGCTCCCAGTGCGGCTTGGGGGCAAAGTCGAAGGCGCGCGGGGTACCCCAGCGGCGCACCTCAACGTTGTCGTCCGCTGTAGCGCCAGCGGGTACATCTTCGGCCGGCAGATTGGGCACCTGCTGCAGGAGCGCCTGCATCCGCTGTTCCGCGGCGCTCACCTGTTCCGCGCAGCGCTCCATCTCGCCCTTCATCTGGCGGATGCGGTCCATGCGCTCGCTGGCGTCTTCGCCCTTCTGACGCATTGCCGCCACTTCCGCAGAAGCGCGATTGCGCTCTGCCTGCAGGGCCTCCGACTGCGCGATGGCGGCGCGGCGTTCGCGGTCCAGCGCATCGAACCCGTCCAACGCAGCCGCTGCGGCCTCGCCCCGCAGCGCGAGCCGGTCCCTCACTTGGGCCAGGTTCGCCCTTACATATGCAAGATCGAGCATAACCCTTGATTTTACAGAAGAATAAGCGGTTATTCCGCCGGGCGGCGGAACCCGGTCCTCAGCTGCCCATTGACTTGAAGTTCACCTTGCGCATTTCGACCGTTTCATCCGCAGACTTTTCGTCTCCTGCCGCCGGATGATGCGTATACAGCGTCCCGTGCAGCACGTAGTATCCATCGTCATCGCGCGCTTCTGCTTCACCGCGCACGATGGTTCCGTAGAACGCATACCAGATGCCATGCACCACGCGCGTTTGAAATTCAACGTGGCTGCCATGCACCGCGCCCTTATCGAAAAAATATGTGAGCGGCGTATTGCTGTCCGTCTCGCTATCGCCGAGCCGGGTGATATACCCCGTCACTTTGCCATGTTCCAGATCGAGCTCAATCGATTCATTCAGACGGTCGAAGTGATAGGTCCCCCAGACATCGGCGGGCAGCGTACTCGGTGCGCCCGGCGGCGATGTATCGCTCTGGCTGCGGTCTGGCACAGACCCGGACTGCCGGCTTCGCAGAAGCGGCTGGCTGGTTTGCTGGGCAGCAACGGTGAACGCCAGCAGCAGCAGCGGCAGTCCCATCTTCACGGTTCGCTGCATTTGCGGTCGCATCGATTCGTCCTCCCGTCCCTCAGGCAGGCGGCTGATCCTGCCCGCCGGGCAGCGCCTTGCCCCGCCGCACTTCGCGCGGCTTCGCCATCACATCCAACCGCATCAGAATCTTTCGCGCCAGCCCGGTCAAGGGCAGTTCCGTCAGCTTCCGTTCGGGGAACCATTTGCGCTCCGCTCCGGATGGGGTCGCAATGCGGATCTGCCCATCGCCCGCAAATACTGAGACGTAATAATTGGAAGTTGTGATGGCGTGCCGCACGCGAAGAATCGGCTGCTGCTCCGGCGGCGGCTCGGGCACCTCCGGCAGCTCCCACATGCCCGGCATCAGGGCGGCGCTTTCTGGCCGCTTGACCAGCAGCACTGCCACGCGGCTGGTTTGCCCACGGAACGGCCGGCGCCACAGAAGGTAGCTCGCCTGCCGGCTAACGATCTGAGTGCGTGGACGCGGCGTGTGCTCTCCGCGCGTGCGGCAAAAAACATAGACCGGGCATACGGTACAGAGAGGAGTTCGCGGCAGGCAAATCGTAGCCCCCAGCTCCATCATGGCCTGGTTAAAAATGCCGGGGGATTCAGGATCCAGGAGCTCATCCGCACGCGCCTGCAGCGTACCAGCCGTCGGCCGCTGTCCATCGGCATCCAGGGCCAACAGCCGGATCAGCACCCGCTCCACGTTGCCGTCAACGACCGCAATCGGCTCACCATACGCAATGCTCGCAATAGCCGGCGCCGTGTATGCGCCCACGCCCGGCAGCTTGCGCAGCTCCGCGGCGGTCTGCGGCAGCGAACCGCCATGCTCCGCGACCACCAGCCGGGCCGCATCATGCAGCAGCCGCGCGCGTTTGTAATAGCCAAGTCCGCTCCACAGCGCGAGCACATCCTCCTGGCGTGCCAGCGCGAGCGAGAGCAAGGAAGGAAATTTTTCGGTGAACCGGGTATATCGTTCAATGACGGTTGCCACCCGCGTCTGCTGCAGCATCACCTCGGAGATCCAGATGCGGTAGGGGTCCCGCGTCTGACGCCAGGGCAGGTCGCGCGCGTGTTCGCGGTACCAGGCAAGCAGCATCTGGCGAAATTCCGACCGCTGTGTGTTCGTCCTTGCCCGGCGTTCCATGCAGCCGATGATACCCCCGCCGGTGATCTTCGCACAGCAGAAAGGCCGCCCGCAGGCGGCCTTTCAGTTACTGCGAAAGAGACAGAGCAGCTAGTCGCCCATCACCGGCTCTTCCGCCTTGGGCTTCGCCGGAGCGATGCCCTTCAGGCTGTCGAGCGATACGAAGTTCTCCTGCGGCTTTTCGCCGAGGATGTGTTCGCGGTAGAGCTTTGCCATGCGCGCGTTTTCAGCATCGTTCTTCAGCTTGCTGTCACGGGCACGAATCTTCTCTTCGCGGGCATTTTTGGCGATGCCCAGCTTGTCGAGAGTATCGTTGGCCGCGGCCTGCACGTGTGCATCGTTCAGCACCAGCTTGTTCTGCGTGTCGGCCATGCCCACTTTACGGCCGCCGGCGAAGATCTCATGCCGTCCATGCTCCTCATACCACTTGGTGAGCGTAGCCGTCATGTGCATCTTCTCGATGATGTTGCGCCAGCCCACTCCGGTGTTGTAGGCGCAGAAGCTGATCTCGCCTTCCTGGGTCGCGTACGGGATGATGCACTGCTCCGTGCGGCGGAAGTCGTAATTGAATAGGTCCTGGAACCACATGCCGGCGATGAACAGGAAGTTCCAGCGATCGGCGCGGCGCTTCTGGATGTCTTCCATCGTGCGGTCGCCCTTCACGCTGCCGTAGTTGCGTCCGGTAGCGCCAAAGCACTTGTCGAACTTTTGCAGCAGATCCATGATGCGGAAGTGGGTCGGCGCGTTGGCGGGATTGTAGTTCCGCAGCAGCGCCAGCGACACGCCTACGATCGAGAGAAACTTACCGCGCGCGGCGTCGTTGACCTTGGCCACGTCCTTGGCCAGTTGCTCCGCATTCAGAAATGCCGTGACCGGCACAGCTTCCTTTGTTTCCTTGTCGATCATCAGAGCCATGCCGATGCCGCAGTTCGGGTGGCATCCGCAGGAGAGCTGTCCCCAGTCGTGATCGGGACCATGAACCAGATCGGCCCAATCCGAGAAGGTGCTCATGAAGCTGATCGGGAACCAGTCGCGCGACGGCACGCCCAGCCCGGTCTGATTCTTTACATCGTGGGCCAGATGCGACAGCGTGTAACGCTGCGCCTGGCGGCGTTCATCGCTCACCTCTTCATCGCGGCCGGTGAAAGAGACTGGCTGGAAGCTGAGGAAGTTGATGGTCTTGGGGTTGTCGAGCGCGAACTGAATGATGCGTCCGACCTGCTCGTTATTGATGCCGTTAATGATGGTCGTCACCGGCACGATATCGACGCCGGCTTCATGCAGGTTATGGATCGCCTGCAGCTTTACATCAAACAGGTTGCCAACCTTACGGTGCGAGTTGGCGGCGTTGCCGATGCCGTCAAACTGCAGATAGGCGTAGCGCAGGCCCGCTTCCGCGGCCGCGCGGCAGAATTCCTTGCTCTTGGCGAATTCAATGCCATTGGTCGCTGCCTGCACGGAGTTGTAACCGACCTTGCGCGAGTAAGCCACCGCGTCCAGAAAGTACGGAGACAGCGTCGGCTCACCACCGGAGAACTGCACCGACATCTGGCGACGCGGCTTGATCGAGATCGCGTTGTCCAGCATCGTCTTGATCTCGTCCCACGTCAGCTCATGGACAAAGCCCACCTGATTGGCGTCCATGAAGCAGGGATCGCACATCATGTTGCAGCGGTTGGTCAGGTCAATGGTCAGCACCGAACCGCGGCCGTGCGTAATTGTTGAGGTGCCGTGATCGTGCAGCGTCTCGTCGTTGTGGGCGCGAATGTCGCGGCCCGGGAAGACATCCTCAAGATGCTTGAAGAACTCGGTGTCGATGGCCATGACATCTTCAAAATGGCCGTGCTCCGGGCAGTCCTTCACCATCATGATCTTGCCGTCGCGCTCGATGATCTGCGCTTTGATCTCGCCGACCTTCTCGTTCAGAAGAATCTCGTGGGGCAGCTTGCCGTCGATGATCTGCTGCCGAATGGCGGGAATACACTTCGGGCAGAGGGAGTCGGTGGTCCGCGGCCAGCCTAGCGGTGGCTTCTCCTTTTCGTAGGACTTCAACAGCGGCTTGTCCGACCACTTTGGAGTGAAAGACGGGCGCTGATTGATGCGGTTCAGCTTCTCAAACACCGTCCACGCCCCCTGGGCCGCCAGCGTGATTGACCGTTCAAAAATCTTGTTGGGCTTTGCCATTGCTGTCGTTCTCCTCGCCGGGATGCTCCCGGGCTGATCCTATAAACGATTAGAATGCACCGCAGACGCAGCGGGATATCTTGAAGCAGCGAATGGTAGGAATCCGCCATCCTTCGGGGATTGCGCCCGTTAAATGGTTACGGTTTCCTTCATTGTTCCGCGACTCCCGGGCCGCCACCCTCTTCGATGGCTACGGTATTCAAAATGCGCTGGAAGATGACGATCCGCAGGTTGATGCGGCTGGCGATATCCGGCACGAACTCTTCAATCAGATTGCCCGACGGACTGGTGGCATAGGCAATGGCCAGCCGCTGCGCCGTGCTGTTGAATCCCTGGCGGCCTGGCCCGGGCACAAACGTATTGCTGACCACCGCGGTCGCAATTCCGCCTACGATGTTGGCATAATTCGGCATGGGCTTCCCGGTCGTGCTCTGGCTCCAGACCACCTGAACGATCGCATGCAGAATGCGGTGTTTGAGCGGCATGAACGGCTCACGGTGGTAATGAACGTCCTGATTGATCAGCGACGGCACCAGAAACGTCCCAAAGAATTCTCCCGTCAGGTCTTCCGTCACGCTGACCCCGGCGTATTTTGAGATTCCGGTGAACCCGGGTCCGTACGGAGAATGCGAGTTGGTCGCCACCCCGACCGCAGAGTCCCCGGCGATCGTCAGCAGGTTGAAGGGATCGATGATGTTCTTAAAAGCCGAACGCAGATTATCTTTCCACGTAAGCGGAACCGCCAGCGGACTCTTCAAATACTGAACAAATGGCGAAGGCGCGGTCCCGCAACACATTACGGTCTGCGTCATGGAACAGGCGTCTTCAGGGCAGGTGCGGCGCAGGGTGGGCGCGGGGCCGGGGATGGCCATCCGTCCACCGGAGTACGTCGAGGGGCCGGGCCCCATTTCCTGGGCTTGTGGGTGATAGAGGTTTTGCTGCGGCTGCAGGAGAGCCCAGGAGCCGGCTCCATATTTCTCCGGTCGCGGCAATGTCCATTGCTGCCGGAGCGACTGTGCGGCCAGGGGCAGAGAATTTCGCGGCGGCTCCGGCGCAAGAAGCGTCGGTCCGGTCTGCGCGACGGCCACCCTCGCGCAAAAGAACAGCGCACACGCGAGGAGCGCTGCACGCGATGCTTCCCTGTGTTTCGCCCAGCGTGTTGCCAACGCTTCCTTCCGTCAGGGGGGGAATTCCGATCTGCCGCAGCGCAGGAACGCGGAGGCCTTTGCCTGCCGGCCTCTTCTCCGAAGCGCTCCCCTATCGTCGCACGATGCGATCCAGAGTATCGCCCGTTTCTACGTGCCGCAAAAAGTTTCCCGGCCCTTCCGTCGATAGGATGCTATTGCTCCGGGCTTGTGGCTGGGATCCGCTCGCTATCCGGATCGCGGAAGATTGTCAGGTGCGAAAACACCTCGCGCGGAACAAACTCGCGCAGCAGGTCGAAGACGGCCAGGCCGCCTACGGAGCTGCCGAACCCGCGCAGCAGTACACCGCCATTGCGGCTTGCGGCTGGATAGTAGGCGTAAGTGAGACCCAGGGCCATTCCGCGGCCCAGAAACCCCGAGTAGTTTGGAATCACCTTGCCGGCGTCCGTGCGAGTCACGAATGTCTGGCCCAGCGCATAGAGCCCGCGATGAAAGTTCGAGGCGGACTCGCCCATGCGATAGTAGCGGGGGTCTTCATGCAGCACCGCTGGCAACAGGCCGTCCGTAAACAGACGGTCGCTGTCTTCGCGGGCAATTGCAGCACCAAACCGCTGGCCGAAGGCATCGGCGCCCGTGCCGTAGCGGGGATCGCTGTTCTGATACTGACTCCAGCCGGTCGATAGCAGCGCCGGCGCCAGATCGATCGGCTCTACCCATTGACGGATGGCGTAGATAAATTTCTGGCGCGCTGTAAGCCGGCGCGGCGTCTCGCCGGGAAAGATGGTGCGAGCGTAAAGCGGCGCGTAGCGCACTACGGTTGCGCCTGCGAGCGGAGCCATCTGCAGATTGTTTGCCGCTGCCTGATGTGCCACCGGTTGTGGTGCGTCCGGCAGTGGGGGAGCAGCGGCCGATGCAGCAAAGGTGAAAGTTGGAACGGCGACAAAAGCGGCGATCCAGAAAAATTTCAGCAAACGATCCCTCGGGATAAAGTCGGACTTCTTGCTTGGACTGTGAAACTCGCAGACGGTTACCCAGAAAAACGTGCAGCCGGACGTGCATCCGTAAGATGCAGACGGAATCGGAATCGGTGCAGACGCCGGACGATGTACTATGCGGATAACAGATAGGACACCGAAGGCGGCAGGGCGCGACGCCCGCATTTGATTGCGGCGCAGTTTCGCACTCCAGACGTACGAGGAGAGTTTTGCGAGGCCATCCCCCCAAGGACGCTGTTCGCGTCATCACTTCAATGTCCGGCCTGTTGGCGCTGTGCCTGGCCGCTGCCGGATGCCATCATCGGCCCGCACGCATTGCGGCGCCTCCGCCTCCAGCCATCGAGCAGCCAGCGCCGGCGCCGGCACCCGCTTCCGAAGCGCCGCCGGAGCAGCCCCGCCACGCTCACTGGAGTGAAACCGGACTGGCAAGCTGGTATGGCGCGCCGTATCACAACGCACGCTCTGCCGATGGTGAAATCTACGACGAGCACGGCATGACCGCGGCGCAGCGCACGCTGCCCATGGGCACCATCGTGCGCGTCACCGACCTGGCGACACACCGCTCTGCAATCGTCACCGTCACAGATCGTGGACCGTTCGTTCCCGGCCGCATCATCGATCTCTCCCGGGCGGCTGCAAAAAAGATTGGCCTGCTGCACGCGGGCGTTGCGCGCGTCCGCGTGGAGGTGCTGCGCTGGCCCGCCTATCGTCCCGGCCACTGGTGCGTGCAGATTGGGGCGCTTCGGAGCGCCGGGATGGCACATCGGCTGCATCGCGATCTGGCCCGCGAATATCCGGGGGCCAGCGTGATCGACTTTCGCGGGCAGACCGGCTACTGGGTGCGCATCAAGCCGGCGAGCCACAGTAAAGCCGCCGCCGAGGCCGTCATCGCCCATGCCCAGGTGCCAGACGGAAAAGCGTATCTGGTCCGTCTGAACTGACGATCGAACCGCGTGGCCGAAGTCCCCTCCACCGGCCGCAGGATCAGACGGCGATGTTCGCGCTGTTTTCAAGGTCAGAGGAGGGCTCGGCGCTGGCAGCAAGCGGCAGCGTAAAGCAGAAGGTGCTGCCGTGGTTGA
The DNA here is from genome assembly GCA_021827845.1 of Acidobacteriota bacterium. Classification (GTDB taxonomy): domain Bacteria; phylum Acidobacteriota; class Terriglobia; order Terriglobales; family Acidobacteriaceae; genus JAKAUB01. The sequence goes on from JAKAUB010000106.1 coordinate 10,817, forward strand.
GCTCACTCTCGGCCCAGATCGATCCTCCGTGCCCTCGAATAATGTGCTTCGCAATCGACAGGCCCAGGCCCGTACCGCCAGACTCGCGCGAGCGGCCCTTATCTACGCGATAGAAGCGCTCAAAGATGCGCTCCAGATGCTCGGAGGGAATGCCGCCGCCAAAATCCTGCACGGAGAACTGCACCATGTTCTGCACGCGACGCGCGCCGACCAGAATTTTTCCACCGCCGTATTTGGCCGCATTCTCCAGAAGATTCGAGAGCACCTGCACAATCGCATCGCTGTCCGCCAGCACAGCATCGTCGCACATCGGACCATATTCAAGCGGCAGGTTCCGGTCCAGCAGTGTCCCGGAAAACAGGGCGGCGGCTTCCCGCGCCAATCGAGCTGCTGGAATGGGACGAAGCTGCAATTTGTTTTCGCCAGATTCAATGCGGGCCAGCGTCAGCAGATCATCCGTCAGCCGCGTCATGCGCGCTGCATTGCGGGCGATGATCGACAGGAACTCCCGCGTCTGCGTATCCAGCGTGCCGCGATCTTCGAGCATCGTTTCTGCGTAGCCGGAAATCGAAGTGAGCGGCGTCCGCAGTTCGTGCGAAACATTGGCGATAAAGTCCCGGCGGGTCTTTTCAACGCGCGCAACTTCGGTCACGTCATGCAGGACAACCACCGCGCTGCCGCCCAGCATGGGCGCGGCGCTCACCTGAAAAACCTTGCCAGGAGCCACGGCGTGAGCGCGGGTCACGCTGGCCTCCCGCAGCCGCAGGGCGCGCTCTACCGCTGCCAGCAGTTCGGGGTCGCGGATGATCTGCACCAGCGCGGCACCCGGCCGCACGGAGACACCGAGAGCTGAATTCACGCGACGGTTGACCCAGTGCACGCGGCTGTTGGGGTCCACCGCGATCACGGCCTCTTCCATGCTGTCGAGCACAGTCTCCATCTCGCGGCGGCTCTCCTGCAGCTGGCGAAAGACGGTCTCCACCCGGGCGGCCGTCGCATCCAGCGCGCGCGCGACCGTCGCCAGATCGCCGGCCGACTCCTCGCCGATCCTGGCAGAAAAGTCGCCCTCGGCCAGCCGATGCGCAAACGCAACGATCTGCGCCAGACGCCGTGCGAAGCGGTCCGCCATCAGGCTGGAGACCAGGATCGCCAGCAGCAGCGCGAGCAGCGTGGCCCACAGCAGGCTGCTGCGCACGGCGCGCATCGTGCCGGGGATATGATGCAGCGGCCCGCGCAGCTCCAGGATGTAGGCTCCGGCGGGCACGGCAACGCCCAGCATGGCGCCGTCTCTCGATTGGGTGACGGCGCGGGGGTGCGCCAGCATCTGTTCGACATCGCGGGACGGCGCAGCGCTTAAAGTGGAGGACTGGGAGTCGGCCAGCAAAATTCCCTGCCGGCTGTAGACGCGCACCTCGGCGGCAGAGCGGGCGGCCTCTTCCCTTACCAGCGGTGGCAGCTGCGCCGGCGTCGCGGAGCCGATCTGCAGCGCAATTGGCTGCGCTGTGGCCGTCAGACTGCGCGCCAGATCTTTTACGAGCGAGGCTCGAAGAATGTTCTGCTGCGCAATATCCAGCATGGCCGCTGCCAGCAGCAGCACGACGACCATCGCCGCCAGCAGTCGGGAAAAAAGCCGCGATCGCATCTGCGCCCCGGCCGCGCGGCTTTACGCCTCGCGCGGCAATTCAAACCGATACCCGGCGCCTCGCACTGTCTTCAAAAACTGCGGGTCTTCCGGGTCTGCCTCAATCTTCTCGCGAATCCGGCGAACATACACGTCCACAGAGCGCGGGGTGACAAAACGGGCGTCGCCCCAGACGGAGTCCAGCAACTGATCCCGGCTGAAGACGCGGCCCGGATGGCGCACCAGATATTCCAGCAGCCGGAATTCGGTTGCGGTGGTTGCTACCGGCTGCGCATTGACCACCAGCTGCATGGCGCCGGAGTCGACCAGCACATTTCCAAAGCTGACAGAGCTGGGCGCCGTCGGCCGCTCAAACCGCCGCAGCACTGCCTTGACGCGGGCCACCAGTTCGCGGGGCGAGAATGGCTTGATCATGTAATCGTCCGCTCCCAGCTCAAGCCCCAGCACGCGCTCGCTCTCACTGGTCCGCGCCGTAAGAAAGATGACCGGAATGCCAGCCAGTGCAGGATTCCGCCGGATGCGGCGGCAGACATCCAGGCCATCGCCACCCGGAACCATGATGTCCAGCAGGAAAAGGTCCGGAGCCCGGCGCTCTGCGTCCGCCAGCGTGGCGGCCGGTGTGATGAACGCGCGCACCGAGAAGCCAGCAGCCTCCAGCGTATGCTGCACCAGCCGGGAAATATCCTGATCGTCTTCCAGAATGAAGATTGTCTGACTCAAGCCGCCGCACCTCCACAAGCCGGGACTGTCGGCCTCAGACTATCGCAGCACAGCGAATTTTCTGCAAAAGCACGGTGAACGCCAGGTTACGGTCTGGTGAATACCGCGAAGTGAAGGCTTGAAGCTGTGACAGCTTTGCGATCAGACGTTAATGTGTAAGCTCGGCGCGAAGCTGCTCGACCGCCGCGGCGCATTGCGCCCGGCTTACGTCGCGATGCGTCACCCAGCGGATCGCCTGTTTGCCGACGCTGCCGCACAAAACGCCGCGCCGCTTCAGACCCTGCACCACCTCGGCTGCGGGCCTCTGCTTCAGCCGGAAGATAACAATATTGGTCTGTACCGTCGCCGGATCCAGATCGACCCCGGGCATATCGGCCACCTGCGCGGCAAGAAAGCGCGCATTTTCATGGTCCTCCACGAGCCGCGCCGTCATCGTCTCCAGCGCGATCAGACCGGCCGCCGCCAGAATGCCCGCCTGCCGCATGCCGCCGCCCAGCGCCTTGCGGAACGCGCGAGCGCGGTCCATCTGCTGCCGCGAACCGACCAGCATGGAGCCAACCGGCGCGCAAAGTCCCTTCGACAGGCAGAACATGACCGTGTCGAAACCAGCCGTCAGCTCGCGTACGCTGACGCCCAATGCAGCGGCTGCGTTAAAGACGCGGGCGCCATCGAGATGCAGCGGTAGCTTCGCCGCCTTCGCGCCCGCCCATATCTCCTGCAGCACCGGGAGCGGCGTGACCGAGCCGCCGGCCATGTTGTGCGTGTTTTCGAGCGAGATAAGCCCCGTTGGCGCGCGATAGTAGAGCGGCGGCGCAATGGCCGCCTCAATCTGCGCCCACGTCAGGATGCCCCGTTCACC
>JAKAUB010000067.1 GCA_021827845.1 Acidobacteriota bacterium
CGGTCGTCAAGCAGCTGATGTAGTTGGGCGAAGGAGCCGTGACGACGTTGGTCGTCGGAATCACAACACGAAGACCTTCATAGTCCCCAAAGAAGAATGTCTTGTCTTTTACGATCGGGCCACCCAAGGCTGCTGCAAACTGATTGACGTTATCGAACGGCCGCGGAGTTTTTGTCTGGTTATTGAAGTAGCTGTTCGCGTTTAATACCCGTCCATTCCACCAGTAGAGCGCATCGCCGTGAAACTGGTTGGTTCCGGACTTCGTGATTTCATTCACCTGTGCACCACCGAGGCCACCATACTGCGAACCGTAGGCGTTGCTGGTTACAGTCACCTGGGCAACGGCGTTGTTCCCCAGCAGGAGGTTCGTCGCGCCAGAGTTATTCACGTTCAAAAACGGATCATTTTCGTACATACCGTTGATCGTGAAGGTGTTCGACGTAGCCGGCAGACCGAAGGACGAAAAGTTTCCGTATCCAAATGCTGCCCCGTTGCTGGTCGAAGTCGTGTTCATGACAGAACCGGGAGCGGTCTGCGCCACGAAGGTCAGGTCGTTGCCAGGGTTGGGCAGCGACTGGACCTGCTTCTGGCTGAATGTTGTCGTGATATCGGCGTTTTCCGTGTTCAGCAGCGGTTCTGCCGTGGTCACTGTCACCGTCTGCGAGCTCTTACCCAGTCCAAGCTTGACGTTCCCGTCAGCGACAGAACCGGCAGAAACATGGGTCGTCGTCGTCGTGGTCTGGAAACCCGACAGACCGACAGTGATGGTGTATGTGCCGGGAGGCAGCAGCGAAACGCGATAGGAACCAGCTGCGTTGGTCGTATTGGTATACGTGGAACCGGTTGCTGCGCTTTTCACCGTGACCGCTGCACCCGGAACCGCAGCGCCGGTCGGGTCTGTGACGGTTCCGGCGATATCGCCGGCGGTCAGCGATTGTGCCAAAGCCTGCGGCGTAAAGCTGGGCATAAAGGTGATGGCTCCAAAAGACGCCAGCATAACCAGCGTGATTTTGGCGCAACGCTTAAACGTTTGCTGCATGAATCCCCCCGTGATGCGGTCAGAAAGTGAAAACACGGCCGACAGAATCTTCCTGAAACTTAAGTTGCTGCAGGATTGGGCGACAGTACGCCGTCCGCAACGGGTCACAATAAGCAATCGGCGTGCCAGAAATAAGCGGGTCTGTTTTCAGTTGCTTACGACCAGCGGTCTGGACTTCGCCGCCGGATATGTATGTATTACAGGAGGGTAAATACAAAATTCTGTATATCGGGCAACCTCGGGAAAAGAGTCTGCATGCGGCCCCTGTAGATTGGAGAGCATGGAGATTCGCCTGGCGACGGTCCGCAGCCGATCCGCGAAAGGTTCCCCCGCCGATGCCCTGGTCCAGGAATACGGCGGGCGCATCGCCCACTCGGCAGGATTCGCGCCCGTCAGCTATGCCACCGAAGAGAAGCTCCTGGCCGGGGAAGCGGCTGCCGGGCGCGGCCGTCGGGTTCTCGTGTTGCTGGATAGCCGCGGCAAGGCGATGAGCAGCGACGCCTTCGCCACCTGGCTGCGCCGGCAGCGGGAAGACGGGGCGGCGATCCTGGCATTCTGCATCGGTCCGCCGGACGGCTGGTCCGACGCCGCGCGCAACCGCGCCGACCTGCTGCTGAGCCTGGGGCCGATGACGCTGCCCCACCAACTGGCCGCCGCCGTGTTGGCGGAGCAGATATACCGGGCCTTTACAATCATCGAAGGCCATCCTTACCATCTGGGGCACGGCTGACGGCTGCATGCGGGAAGCAAAAGCAGCTCCCCTGCCGAGATTTACGGCACGAAAGGTTGAATCGTTTGGAAGCGCGACGCGGACTGATCCTGATCAACACCGGCCCGGGCAAGGGCAAGACGACGGCAGCCATGGGAACGGCGCTGCGTGCCGTGGGCAACGGCATGCGGGTGCTGATGCTCCAGTTTCTGAAAGGCTCCTGGCACTACGGGGAGCTGGACGCGGTGGAGGCCTTCGGTGGCCGCTGGGTCATGAAGCAGATGGGCCGCGGCTTCGTGAAGATCGGCGGCGCGGAGACCGACCCCGAGGACATCCGCATGGTGGAAGAGGCGTGGGACGAGGCGCGCACGGCCATTCTGTCGGGCGAGTGGGATATGGTGGTGCTGGACGAGATCAACTACGCCATCGGCTACAAGATGCTGGACCCCGAAAAAGTAGCCGCGACGCTGCGAGAGAAGCCGGAGATGGTGCATGTGATCCTGACCGGGCGCAACGCGCACCCCGTGCTGGTGGAGCTGGCCGATACCGTCACCGAGATGCGGGAAGTGAAACACGCCTATCAGAAGGGCATTCTGGCGCAGCGCGGCATCGAATATTAGTGCGATAGGGAAGCGACATGTCCTGGTTCAAGCGGAATGAGACGGAGATTGAGGCGGGCGCCGAGAAGCGAGTGCGCACCGAGGGGCTTTGGACCAAGTGCGACGGCTGCGGCCAGACCATCTGGAAGGCGGACATGGAGGCCAACCAGAACGTCTGCCCGAAGTGCGGCAAGCACTTTAAGATGTCCGCGCGCGCGCGGATTGAAAGCCTGCTGGAGCCCGGTTACACGCTGGTCGACGGCGGCCTGCGCTCGACCGATCCGCTGAACTTTGTCGACCTGAAGCCGTACAAATCGCGGCTGAAAAAAGCGCAGCAGGATACCGGCCTCGATGACGCGATTCTGAACGCCACCGG
>JAKAUB010000131.1 GCA_021827845.1 Acidobacteriota bacterium
GAGCGCGATGGCGTCGTGATGGAGATCGCGCTGCAATATAACGACGGCTACTCCGAAACCGTCTTCACCTTCGCGAACAACATCAACACCGTCGACGGTGGCACGCATCTCTCCGGCTTCCGCACCGCGCTGACGCGCACCATCAACGCGGCCGGGCAGCAGATGGGCCTATTCAAAGACCTGAAAGAAAATCTCTCCGGCGACGACGTGCGCGAGGGCATGGTGGCGGTCATCAGCGTGAAGCTGCCGCAGCCGCAGTTTGAAGGCCAGACCAAGGGCAAGCTGAACTCCGACATCAGCGGCACCGTGCAGCAGTTTGTTAACGAGCGGCTCGGCATGTTCCTGGAGCAGAACCCGCCGATCACACGCCGCATCATCAACAAAGCGATTGAAGCCGCGCGCGCCCGTGAGGCGGCCCGTAAGGCTCGCGACCTGACGCGCCGCAAGGGAGCGCTCGACGGCGGCGGCTTGCCCGGCAAGCTGGCCGACTGCAGCGAACGCCGGCCCGAGCGATGCGAGCTGTATCTGGTTGAGGGCGAATCCGCCGGTGGCACCGCCAAGCAGGGACGCGACCGCCGCTATCAGGCCATCCTGCCGCTCAAGGGCAAAATCCTCAACGTCGAAAAGGCCCGCTACGACAAGATGCTGGGCCACGAAGAAATCCGCGCCATGATCACCGCGCTCGGCTGCGGCATCGGCAAGGACGACTTCGACGCCAGCAAGCTGCGCTACGGCAAGCTCATCCTGATGACGGACGCCGACGTGGACGGCTCGCACATCCGCACCCTGCTGCTCACCTTCTTCTTCCGCCACATGACGGAGCTGATCAAGCGCGGCCACGTGTATATCGCCCAGCCGCCGCTCTATCGCATCAAGAAGGGCAAGTTTGAGCAGTACATCAAAGACGACCGCGAGTTTGTCACCGTGATGGTCAAGCGCGCCTCCGACGGCATGGTGGTGCGCTACGGCGCCAACGGGCAGACGCTCGAGGGCGCTGCTCTCACGCGCTTCATGGGACAGTTGAACGAATATCTCGGCTTCTTCGACAAGGTGGATAAGCGCCTGCGCAATGAAGAGGTCACCACGCTGCTCGCACGGCTGGAGATCGTCAAGCGCACAGACTTTGAAGGCGCCGGCGCACCTCCGGAAAAACTGGTCAAGCTGCATGCGGCGCTCAAAGAGATGGCCGCCAAATACCGCTTCAAAAGCGTCGGCGAGCCGGTTTACGAGGAAGAACACCAGACCTTCTCGCTGCACTTTGCGGACGATCAGGGCGCAGAGCGCCGCATCGACTGGCCGCTCGCCGCGTCGCCGGAGTACCGGCAGATGATGGCCAAGTACGCGCAGATCAAGGAGCCGCTGCAGGGGCCGTTTGTGATTGAAAGCTCTCGCAAAGCTGCCGCTGCAGAGGAAACCGAAACCGCGGACGCCGAGGCTGCGGAGACGCCTGCGGCCGGCAAGGCGGCCGCCAAGCGCGCCGCGCGCGGCCCTCAGGATCCGGTCGAAAAAGCCACGCCGCGCGAGCTGTTCGAATATGTCATCGAGCAGGGCCGCAAGGACTACCAGGTGCAGCGCTACAAGGGGCTGGGCGAGATGAGCGATTCGCAACTATGGGAGACCACCATGGACCCCGAGCGGCGCACGCTGCTGCAGGTCAAACTGGAAGATCTGGCCGAGTCCGAGCAGATCTTCTCCACGCTGATGGGCGAGGACGTCGAGTCCCGCCGCAAGTTTATCGAGGACAATGCGCTCGACGTGAAGAACCTGGATATCTAGAACGCTTTGCGTGTCGATACGGAGCGCATGCGCCCTGGTCGCCGTCATCCTGAGCGGAGCGAAAGACCTCTGGATTACCCGGAGGCGGCAAAATGCACGGATTCTTCGCTGCGCTTAGAACGACGAACTTGCCTCCGCAGCAGTGGAAGCCCTGTAGACGCCAAATCTGAGACCGCCACGGGCCGTCTGCAATGCGGGCGGCCCTTCCCCTTTGGTGCGGCTGATCAAATGCGAAATTGCCAGCTCCTGCCGAGTTGGCCACCTCTCGCATTTTGCCGATTGTTATGGAGCGCATGCGCCCTGATCGCCGTCATCCTGAGCGTAGCGAAGGATCTCTGCATTACCACCGGTAGCGCAAAATCTCCGGTTTCTTCGCTGCGCTCAGGATGCCGCTGTCTTCTCGACAACAATGTGCACGGGAACAAAAGCAAACCGGGAGACGCAGTCGGCCACAACGCCGACCGCGTCTCCCGGTTGTTTTGCTTTTACTGGCTGACTTCCATCACGGAGTTGTTGTTGTCGTCGTTAAAGAAGATCTTCTGCGTGGCCACAGAAGAGCCCGTAGCGGCGATTCCGAAGATGGCTCCCGCATTACCCGAATCGACGTTCTTTTCGCCGACCATCATTCCGGTTGAAGGATTGATCTCGACCATATTGTTGTCGCCCGTGTTGCCGACGATTAAATCGCCGTTATAGAGCAGCGCAGAGCTGACGGGGTAGTTCAAGGGTGTGCCCGAGTAGACCACCTTGGCCTGGCTAGCCGCGGGGCCGGTGAACGTCAAAGCATTATTCATCCCGGCGGATACAATGATGCCACCGGCCGGAATCGTCGAGGCATTGCTGAAGGCCACAATGGAATTGCTGGCGCTCGACACAATGTACAGCGTGTCGGTGGATGCGTTGTAGCTAAGTCCCGCTGGAGCCAGAATGCCGTACTGCGACATCAGGTTGACAGGAAATCCCGTAGCGATCGTGTTGTATTGAAATCCGCTCGAAGTGATCGCCACCTGAACGATGGAACCGTTCTGCGCCTGCGAAACATAAAATGCATTCGAAGCCGTCGAGGTCGATCCACCCGACCCGTACATTCCGCCACCGGATGTACTCGTCATGGGGGAAGCAAAGATCTGTCCCCACGGCCCCATCCACGCAAAATTCGTAGCCAGCGTAGTGACCAGCGTGCCTGTCGGCTTGAAGATGGGATTGTCATTCGCGGTGTAGGCCGCGGCCCAAATCGTATCGCTGGAGGGGTTCAGCGCCAATGCATCGCAGCCTTTCAAGGAGGCGTCCTGCGCAATCCGCACCGGCTTGGCTCCGGCAGTGGGGGAAAGATCTTCAATCGTTGTGCCCTGGCCGGACGCATTGCTCGAAGCATTGCTGTTGAAGTTGCAAACGATCAAATCTCCCGCCGTGATATTCCCCGCTGTGATCGGAGCAATCGCCAGCCCATAGGGGTTGTTATCCCCGTTTGTGGCATCCACCGTAGAACCGATGGTCGTCATGGTGGAAAGCTGCGTAATGACCCCGGAGCTTGAGCCGGAGGAACCACTCCCCATCCCGGATCCCGAAGAGGACATCGAATTGTTGTACATGCTGCTGCCGCACCCGAGCAGCGCCACCATGCCTGCCCCGCAAAACATCCGCAAAACCTGAGCTGCCTTCATGAAAAACTCCCTGATCTGCACCCGAATCGTTGCTCTCCGAACCTCAACCAGTTACGGGTATATACCTGCAAATACAGGGACATCTATAGCGAGAAGGTAGTATTTCAGGGCAATCTTGAGGGAATTCCACCCCGTTGAATAACTCAAAACATATTTCAGCAGGGTGAACATCCTGCACTGCGCCGCCCTCCTTGAAAAGCGCCAATTTTCGCAGGAGCTGGCTCCCGAACAGGCACCCACACCCGCTCTGCCCCAAAAAACAGCCGAACTGAAAGAGAAACTGTTTGCCTGGACCATGCCACCGGCGTGGCGCGGTGAGACACAGCGCACCTTCTTCGGCAAACAGATTGGAAGAGAGCGAGGACGCGTGCGTCGGTCAGCGCCGCCGCAGGTGCCAGGCAATCCGCCGCGCCGTAAAGTCTGCGCCGTAGGCAAACCGCATCATCGGGCCAAAGGAGTTGGCGGCAGAAAGTCCCGTGAAGTAGACGCCTGGCGCGGTGGACTCAAAATTCACCGACAGCTCCGGGGCGTGGTTGACCGTAGCGATGGACTCGCGCAGGCTCGCGTCCAGAAATGGCAGCCGCGCGACGTCTGGCTGATAGCCGGTTGCCGCGATCACGTGCTCGGTCTCATGTTCCTCGGTGCGCCCATCCCGCGTGGCCAGCGTCAGGCGGACTCCGGCGCCAGCTTCCTGGGCGGCCACCACTTCGCGCGCCAGCAGCATGGAGATCTTTCCCAGAAAGCGGTCGCGCATGGGCCAGCCCGACGCCGGGCCCAGATGCTGGTTGACGATCCGCACGCGGTGCGATGCCGGAAAGTGATGAAACACGTCCGGAAAATCGGTATAGAACCGCGACTTCCATCCGGGTCCGAGGCCGGACGACGGATTGCGCAGCTTCTGCCACAGACTGCGCGGCCGGTCCCCTGGCCCGCTATGGAATTCCAGACTGTCCGAACGCGCGATCAGCACGACATCGGCGCCCGCCTCGTGCATCAGCACCGCCGTGTTGGTAGCGGAGGCGCCGCCGCCGAGTACCACAACCTTCTTGCCTTTGAACGCCGTCCCCACATGGTGATCGGCGCTGTGCGAGGCGCGGCCCGGCGGCAGGCCGGCGAGCACGGGCGGCATGCTGGCATAGTGGCTGATGCCCACCGCCACAACGACGCGCCGAGCGGTGATAGAGTCCCGCTCGCCAATCTGCAGGCGAAAGTGCCCGTTCACCCGCTCCACTGTCTGCACGCGACGCTCATCCAGATCCGGGACCATCTGCTTCTGGAAGGCAAGCGCATACTCGATAAACACTTCGACGGGCACCGGAATTCGCGTGTCGTCGTAGGGGATCTTGTTTTGCGCGCAGTAGTTTTTCAGGGTGAATTCCGACTGAGGGTCGGAGAGATTGGAAGCAAATCCATCCGACTTAAGCAGCATGCCCTGCGGCATGTGTCTGCGCCAGACCTCCATTGGCGGTCCAAAGACTCGGGTCTCCAGTCCAAGCGCCCGCAGGTGGGCGCCAGCAGAAAGACCATACGGTCCGGCGCCGATGATGGCGACGTCAAGAGCGGCAGCACACACGCGGTTGCTCCTTCAGCTTCCTGGTCGCGATAGCCTGGCGCCGGCGCAAACCGGCGGCCCGTTGCCCGGGGCAATCCACATGGGTGGGGAGTGGCGAATCCCCCGGGGGCAGAGGATTCTGGAAGCGGAAATCTGCCGAGATGATACAGTGACGGAAACGCCCGGACAATCACTTTTCGACGGGTTCCCCCCCATGGGATCAAACGTTCTACTGGCCACGACTTGCCGGTGGTTCTCCACCGCGCGCCTTGCTACGGCCCTGCAGCGGGCCGGTTGCCGGGTGAGCGTCGTATGCCCGCGGAACCACTGCATTGAGACGCTTCACCTGGTCGACACGACCTGTCGGTTTGACGCCTTGCGGCCGGTGGCGTCCTTGCGCGCTGCCCTGCTGGCGACGCGTGCTGACCTGGTTATTCCCTGTGACGACCAGGCCATGCGCTATCTGCATCGGGCGCATGAGAATGCACGCCGCGGGGGTCCAGAGAGCGCGTGGCTGCTGCAGATGCTCGAGTTTTCCATGGGTGACCCGGCCGGTTATGTCCTTACGCAGTCCCGCGATGCCTTTATGACCACAATCCATCAGGAAGGCATCGCCGCGCCTGAAACCAAAATGGTCGCTTCGATGGAGGAGATGCACCGCTGGATCGAGCAGTTCGGAGTTCCCGCCGTGTTGAAAGCGGATGGAACCTCCGGGGGCGAAGGAGTGATGATTGTGCAGACGCCGGCCGAGGCCGAGCGCGCCTTTCGTCATCTACAGGCGCCAGTCTCCACAGCGGTAGTGGCAAAGCGATCCCTTCTCGACGGCGACCGGACTTGCATTCTGCCGTGGCTGGAGCAGCGCCGGCGGGTGGTCAGCATCCAGGCGTTCGTGGCCGGGCCGGATGCCAACATGGCCGTAGCCGCGTTTCAGGGACGCATCTTGTCCAGCCTGAGCGTGGAGGTGCTGAAGACCGCCCGCGCCAAGGGGCCGGCGACCATTGTGCGAGTGATCGAGAATCAGCAGATGAATCGCGCCGCGGAAAAAATTGTGGCGCGGCTGGGCTTTACCGGACTTTGCGGATTCGACTTCATGCTGGATCCGCAGACCGGAGACGCCTACCTGATCGAGATGAATGCCCGCGCGACGCAGACCTGTACGGTCCCGCTCGGAGCGGGCCGCGACGCAGTGGCTGCGATTGCCTCCATATTAACGGGCCGGCTGGAGCTGTCGGCTCCGCTCCCTCTGCGCGGCGACACGATTGCCCTGTTCCCCGGCGCGTGGCAACACGACGCAACCGACCCGCTCTTTGAGCAGGCCTACCCGGATGTTCCCTGGGATAATGCAGCCCTGGTGCAGTTCGGCATGCAGCAAATACAACGCCAGCCCAAAGACAAATGGCTGGAGCTGGCATTAAAAATGCGACAGCGGTGGGCGTAGTGCGATCTGCGTCCCTGAAGGAAGAGCAATGAGCCGTGACGTACTGCATCTGATCGGGAGCAATCTGGTGGGCGGCCCGGAGAAACAGATTTTGCATCATGCCGCCGATCTGCGCGGCTCCGAGTACCGGCTCACCATCGGCTCGTTTCACGATCTGGAGACCTGGCCGGAGGTTTTGACGGCAGCCGAAGAGCTCGGGCTGGGCACATTCTGCCTGCCCGGCGGGCTCCGTCCCTCGCTGGTTCCGTTGCTGGTGCGCGAGCTGCGGCGGCGGCCGGAGGCGCTGCTCTGCACCCATGGCTTTAAAGCCAACGTTGTTGGATACCTGGCGACCCGGTGGTCGGGCCACTCCCACACTGCCTTTATGCGCGGCTTTACCGGAGAGAGCCGGCGCGTTCGCTTTTATGAAATGCTCGAACGGCAGGCCTTGAAACGTGCCCAGCGGGTGGTGTGCGTCTCCGCCAAACAGGTGGACGAGATCGCTCCCCTGCGCCGCTCGGGGCGACGGCCCATTGTCGTGAAAAACGCAATGCTTCCTCCATATTCGCGGCCCCAGGAGGGTGCAGCCGTTTCGCGTGATCAACTGGGCATCCCCGGCAATGCCTTCGTCTTCGGTTCTGTCGGACGACTGAGCATTGAAAAGGGGCATCGCTATCTGCTGTCGGCGTTTCGTGAACTACGCGACCTGCCCGGCGTACAGGCGCCGCTGTTCCTTATCGTTGTAGGCAATGGCGCCGAACAGCCTGCGCTGGAGCAGCAGGCGGCGCATCTTGGCATTCGCGACGCCGTATACTTCGCCGGCTACCAGGGCAACTGCGCGCCATGGATGCAGCTGATGGATTGCATGGTGCAGCCATCGCTGAAAGAAGCCACGCCGAACACAGTCCTGGAGGCGCTGTATCTCAACGTGCCGGTATTGGCGACCGCAGTCGGCGGCGTGCCTGACCTGATCCAGAATGAAAAGAATGGCTTGCTGGTGCCGGCTGCTGACCCCTCGTCGATGGCGCAGGCGATGCGTCGTCTGGTGTCTGATCCGCGGCTCTGCCGCCAGCTGACGGAAGGCGGCGCGGAGCTGACCCGCGAGTACTCGCCGGAGCGCCAGCGGCAGCGGCTCCTCGCTCTCTATGACGAGGTTTTTGCTGGGCAGCAGAATCGCCCTCGACGCCGCACAACGCGGCCCGCGGGCCTGGCGGAGGTGAACCATCCCGACCCCCAGCCCTGAACTGCAGGATCGAAGCCTGGCTGCCAGTGCCGATGGTCGATCGTCGCTGTCCAACGCGAGCGATGCGCGCGCGCTGCGCGTGCTGGCCATCGATGAAGAGATTCCGTATCCGCTGAACGCGGGCAAGCGAATCCGGACCTGGAATCTACTACGTCATCTGGCCGCGCGCCACCAGATCACATTCGTCTGTTACGGAAACGAAGATCAGGCCGGGTTCGCCGAGATGTCGCAATTGGGCATTCGCGTTGTGGTCGTGCCCCCGCTTCCCATCGCAGGCTCGCCCGCATTTTATGCCGGCGCGCTGGCCAATCTCGCTTCGCCGTGGCCCTACTCTGTCGCGCGCCACCATACTGCGCGGTATGCGCGCACGATGGAGCGTCTGGCCGCCGATGAGCCCTATGATCTGCTGCACTGCGAGTGGACGCCCTACGCCAGCTACTGCCGCCATGCGGCGCATCTACCCGCACTGCTGATGGCGCACAATATCGAAACCACCGTGTGGCGCCGCCGCACCGAGCACGCGGGTGGCATGCCGGAACGCTTCTACATGGGCTTGCAGGCGGCAAAGATGGAGCGATTTGAAAAGCGCGTCTTCCGGCGGGCCGCTCACGTTGCCGTCGTCACCGCCGAAGAGGCACAGACGGCGCGGGACTGGGGAGCGCCCGCGGTGTCGCTCATCGCCAACGGCGTGGATACCGAATCACTTTGCCCGCAGAATGATCGCCCCGAGCCTGACTCGGTGCTATTTATGGGCTCCCTCGACTGGCAGCCCAATCGCGACGCGCTGCTCTATCTTGTCGACCAGATCTGGCCGCTGGTGCGGGCCGCGAATCCAGCGGCGACGTTGCACGTGGTCGGCCGGCAACCGGCGGCGAGGCTGCGCGATCGGGTGGAGGGCGTGCCGGGTGTCCAGTGGGTGGGTGAGGTGCCAGACATCCGGCCGTGGGTGGCACGCGCCAATATGCTGCTGGTGCCGCTCCGCATTGGAGGCGGCAGCCGCATCAAGATTCTCGAGTCTCTTGCGATGGGAAAAGCGGTCGTGACGACCAGCATTGGAGCGGAGGGGCTGGATGTCGTGAATGGACGCGACTGCCGCATCGCGGATGAGCCCGCCGCCATTGCTCGCGCTGTGGTTGAACTGCTGGAGCAGCCCGCTCTCTGCCAGGCATTGGGAGAAAGCGGCCGGCGCCTGGTGGTCGAGCGCTACGACTGGCGCGAATTATCAGAGGAGATGGGTCGCGTGTGGCAGCAGGCCGCGGCCTGCCGCAATGCCCGGACACCGAGCCGCTGAGCTGCAGCGGCAGCCTCAGGCGGACTTCATCTTTGCGCGGATGGCCGATACTTTCTTCGCGACGCTCACCGGCACGCTCATCGCCTTCGCTTTCATGCGGTCGCGCCCGGGGTGTGCGCCGCGCGGCGACGGATGCATGCCCAGCTTTCGCATGTAATAGTTGGCGCGATAGACGTTGGCGTATCTTTCATTTCTAAACTGGAAATTCTGGTTGACTGAGACCGAGATGTCATCGCCATTCTGCAGCCAGTGCGGCGCGTTAATCGGAATGTGAACCGCCTTCCCCGGCTCCAGCAGAAACGAACGGGCGCGATCCTGAAAATGAGGCTTGTAAATCGCGGCGTTGTTATCCACGCTCCAGAAGCGCTCTTTCTCTTCTTCCGGCAATACCTCGCGATCATTTTGATCGAAGATGTGGATGGTCTTTTTGCCGTGAATCTGCAGGAGCATACTACATTCGCGATCAATGTGATACTCGCTGATGCGGTGCGGCGAAGTGATAAACAAAATGCTTTGCGTGCTCTTCACTTCTCTGGCAAAGTCGATGCCCGTCAGCTCCTGAACCTCTTTCAGCCCTTCCTCGAGCATCGCGTGGATTTCGGGATCACGGTCGGCGCCGAAGATAATGATCCAGGCATCTGACTCCCGGATGCGGCGAAACGCCTCTTCGATGGAAAAGTCGCGGCCGGGCCGGTCGCTCCACTTCTGGCCGATGTCCCGCTTGCCGGCGTTCCAGTACACTTTGTCGCGAATCGGCAGCGAGCGCTCCAACAGATCGTGCAGACGATCCATGGTGAACGCGCTGTGGCCGCTGAGCGAATGGTCCACCATGAACGGCCGTTCGTTGAAGTCGCGGGCGAACTGCTGCCGGTCGACAGAATAGATTCGCTCAGGAATTGGCGCCGAAGCCTGCGGCGATTGCAGCGAAGAAGAGATTGCGGTGGACATAAAGTTACGCTCCCGGCGCCAAACGGCGGCAGCCTGCATACTGGAAAATAGACGTAAAGATTTCGCGGGGCCATTGGGTTGCGGGAACGGATACACAACCGGCCCGCTTGCAGCGGGTACGATGACAGATCTCTTGTGGCGAGTGTTGCAGCATCCGGAGCCCGCCAGTCACGACGGAGTACGCGTGTACGCCATCGATCTGGACGCTCCGGCGCTTGACCGGCACTGGGCCGTCCTGAGCGCGGAGGAAACGGCTCGTGCCCGGCGCTTTGTGCGTCCGGCCGATACGGCGCATTTCGTCCGCGCCCACGCCGCGCTGCGGCATGTCTTGGCGGCCTGGTGCGAGCAAGCGCCGGAGCGCCTGGTGTTCGCCGCCGGAGCGCATGGAAAGCCCCATCTTGCGGACAATACCGGATCGCGACCCGTACGTTTCAATCTCTCGCATAGCGGCGGCATCGCGCTGCTCGCTCTCTGCGAGCAGTACGAGCTGGGTATCGATGTTGAGGTCATGCGCGGGGTGAGCCCCAAAATTGCGGAGGAGTACTTCGCTCCAAGAGAGCGAGCCGCGCTGGCTCAATACTCCGGGGATGAGTGGCTGCAGGCGTTTTTTCGCTGCTGGACCTCGAAGGAGGCCCTGCTCAAAGGTGAAGGCCTTGGCCTGAACGTTCCGCTCGATGCCTTTGAAGTTGTTGTTAACCCCGCGCAACCGCCGGCGATCGTTTCGATTGCACCGCAGGCTGCGATTCAGCCTGGCTGGCGGCTGTTCGACGTTTCGCCTGCAGCCCATGCAGCCGGAACCCTCGCCGTCCACGATCCACGAGCGTCGCTGACAGTCGAGCACCTGCAATGCAGGTGGCTCCAGCTGTAGTCGCTGGCTCCGCAGCGCGCTTCTCATCGTGCGCCTCCAGTAGACTGGGCGGTCACTACGGTCTGCGCCAAGTCCCCTGATTCCGTCATGTGCGGCTGCGATTGCTCCTGCAGGGCGGCGCGCGCGCGCAGCGCCATCATGCGCGCTCCGGGCAGATTAAAGATCTCGTGATGGTCGCCGGGCAGGCGTTCGACAGTGATCGGGCGCTCAAGAATCTTCGACCAGCCCATGTCCGGCGCCAGCAGCACCCCGCGAGGCTGCTCCTCGCTGGAAAATACGAGAACCGCTCCATGCACCGGGCCCGGATCGTAGCTGCGCGTAGCCGTGTATTCCAACTGCTCGCCGCGGCGCATCTCTTCCGTCAGCCGCACCTGTACCGGCAGCCCCATGCGATGGAGCCGAACACTCAGGTTGCGGGCCGCAGCAGCCGCCAGACCGTGCAGACTGCGCTTAATGTATGTGCGGCGCTGCTCGCCGCTGGCGGCTGCCAGACGGCGGCTCACCCAACGCAACCGCTGCCAGCGATAGACCGCCTGCATCGCCGTGCGCCGGAGCGATGTCTGGTGCCGCCAGTACCCGGGCGCCCAGGCGTCCATCACCATCAGCAGCTCGATGGTCTCGCCCTCCTGCTCCAGCCGGCGGGCAACGCCATAAGCCAGCCACCCGGAGACACACCAGCCCGCGAGCCGGTAAGGCCCGCTGGGCTGCACACTGCGCAGCAATTGCAGATAAAAATCGACGAGCTGGTCAAAGTCGGCCGACAGGACACCAGACTCTATATCCTCATCGAGCATCTGCAGCGCATATACCGGCTGCTCTTCGCCCAGCTCAGCGGCCATGGTGCGGAAGATCATGCTCTGCGAGATGACGAAGAGCGGCCGCTCCGCGCCACCGCTCTGAATCGGAATAATGCGGGGGTTATTCTCGGCACCGGCGGCGATCGACTTCGCGGTGCGCGCCCGCTCCACCCAATCCGTCAGTTGTCTGACCGTCGGATTGCGGAACAGATCGGCCGCCGTCATCTGAACGGAGAACTCCTTTTTGACGGCAATCTGCAACCGCGCGAGAAGTAAGGAGTGGCCGCCGAGATCGAAGAAGTCCGAACCCGCCTCGATCTCCGCAACTTTGAAAATCTGCTGCCAGATCACGGTCATCCGCTGTTCCGGGCTATGCCCCGACCGAGAATCGACGGCCGGCGCATCAAGCGGCGCCTCGAGCGGCAAGCCGGGTGCAGCATGCGGCGCTACTGCACGCGTAACTGGCAGCGCAGCCTGTGACGCCAGCGTTGCAAGCTCTTCGGCAGTCAGAAAATCCAACTGACGAACCGGCGTATCGGGCTCAGTCAGCGCGCGCGAGAGCATTCGGGCGTAATGCCGGCCTACCAGCGCCATCGTCTCCGGCGAATAGAATCGGGCGTCGTATTGAAACTCCGCGAAGATGCCGGTTTGCCGTTCGATCACACCCAGTTGCCACTCTGCACCCCCGGTCGCCGCCACCTCCGGCAGCGGACAAAGCTTCAGATCGCCCCAGGTCATCGCATGCACGAAGGCCCGTTGATGGAAAAAGCTGATCTGATTCAGGGGATGCCGTCCACCGGCGACGGTAATGTCAATCAGCGGCGCCACCATGCTGAAGGGCAGCAGATTCTCCATAGCGTCCAACGCCTGGCTGCCGAGGGCGCGAGCGAGCTGGCGGAAGGTGCTGTCCGGCTGAATATCGGCCGTAATGCAGGCCGGGACGGCAAGGGGTCCCACAATGTTTTCGGTTTCTTCCGACCGGTTAGCGAACGGGGTCAAAAACAGCAGACGCGAAGCGCCGCTGTAGCGGGCCAGAAGTGCCTGAAATACAGCGCCAAAGACAGCGAACAATGTGATGTCGTTGTCCTGCGCGAAGCGGCGCGCCGAGAAGGTCGCCCCACCCGCGATCGGCATGATTGCGATGCCGGCAACGCTTCCTTGTCCAGTCCGGATGATGGCTGCTTCACGGTCCCTGGGAAGGGTCAGCGGCGCCCAGGTCCCGGTTAACCGTTCCCTCCACCACTGCAGACGGACGTCCCTCTCTGGGGAATGGAGCAGTTCCCGCTCAGCCTCCGCAACGAGAGAGAACTGCGGAAGCTGCTTGGCAACCGCGGTTCCGCCGCGCTGCTCTTCATAGGCCGCGCGCAGCTGTTCCAGGAGGAGTCCGCTGGACCAGCCATCGGCCACGGCATGCGACAGGGTGATCTTGAGCAGCGTGCGATCCATGGCCACCGGCCGCACCTGCAGGCGAAACAGAGGCCCGGCATCCAGCGCGAAGGGCTGGCCCGGAGCATTCCAGGCCGCTTCCCCGGCGGCGCCCAGGCACAGCTCGAAGGCCGCCGCTCCCTGGGGATGAATGACCTGCCAGACGTTCCCGTCGACTTCTTCAAACGTTGTCCGCAGAATCTCATTGGCGGCAACGACAGAATCCGCCGCCGCGCGCAGCGCTGTAAGATCCATTGCGCCAGAAACGTCTAGCCGAATGGTCAGGTCAAACGAAGTTTCGCCCGGGCTGACGCGGTCGAGCATCCAGAAGCGCACCTGCGCCTCGGCGGCCGGAATGCGCCGGATCTCCTGCGAGCTCACGGACGCTGCCGGTACGAGCACGCTCTCCGCAGTCGGCGTCGCCTCTCCCGGCTGACCGGCCGGCAGCGAGAGGCTGGTGAGCACATCATCAACCGGGATCTCCGGATGCTGCACCACAGCGGCCGCCAGCGCGGTGAAGTCGCGAAGCAACGCTGCGCCGGCTGCGGCGGAGACCGATTCGCCGTCAACCTCGCAGGATAAGCGCCAGCCATCCGCCCGTTCCACCAGAAAGAGCGTCAGGGGATGGAGCGCTCCCGGACTGACTGAAGGCATGGCTGTCAGGACAAGCTCGCCGTCAGTCTCCGGGCGGACAAAATCCCTCTGACAGATAAATACGGCCTGGAACAGCGAATTCGTCGCGGCGCTACCGCTCATCTCGGCATAGGCGGCCAGCATATCTTCATAGCGGAAGCGGCTATGGTCCAGGGCCTCTGCCGCCAGGCCGCGCGCTGCCGCCATGATGCTCGAAAAGCTCTGTCGCAGATCCACCCGCAGATCGAGCGGAAGATAATTCACAAACGGGCCGATGATCGGCTCCAGTTCAGCCTCATCGCGCCCGCTGAGCGGGGTGCCT
>JAKAUB010000155.1 GCA_021827845.1 Acidobacteriota bacterium
CGCAGCCGAAGGTGCAGACCTGCTATAACCTCGCGGGGCCGGAGGGTACCTGCAACTTCAACTATGACTCCCAGGCGGTCGGGCTGGGCCTGCGCTATAAAACCCCTGTCGGGCCCATCCGGCTGGACTTCAGCTACAACATCAACCCGACGGTGTATCCGGTGGTCGCCGATCCGCAATACCTGCCCGCGATTCTGAACTACAACGGGCAGCCGCCGTATGTCGGTAACTCCGGGCACTTCAACTTCTTCTTCAGCATTGGGCAGGCGTTTTGAGGCAGCCAAGAATGAACACGGCGAACAGTACCGCCTCTTGCAGGCGGCGGGCGCGTTTGTGGCTCATGGCTGTCCTGTTGCTGCTGCTGCCGGCCGGCGCAGCCGTGGCTGCCGACAGCGGGCCGGCAGGGCCGGTCGTGCTGGACCGCGTGGTGGCGGTAGTTGGCGAGCAGGCCGTGATGGCCAGTGAAGTGGAGCAGGAGATGCGGTTCGCTGCGTTTGCGCCAAACGCGGAGCCAGCGACGGACAACACCCCACAGCGTGCGTTACAGCGGCTGATCGACCGCCTGCTGATCGATGAACAGCGCAGCCTGCAGCCGGGCGCTGCCGAGCCGACGCAACAGCAGGTCGATGCAGCGATAAGCGCCATGCGCGCCTCCATCCCGGCCTGCGCGCACTATCAATGCAGCACCGCGGCGGGGTGGCAGCGGTTTGTCACGGACCACGGCTTTACGCAGCAGGAAGTGGAAGCGCGGGTCCGCGATGAGCTGGCAATTCTGAAGTTTATCGATATGCGCTTCAGCGTTGCAGCACGCGTGCCTGCCTCGGCCGTGCAGCAGTACTTTAACGATGTGTTGCGGCCGCAACTTATCCAGCGGCATGCGGCGGTTCCGCAACTAGCGCAGGTGGCGGCGCGCATCCGCGACATCCTGCGGCAGCAGCAGATCAGCGCCATGCTGGATCAGTGGCTGAAGGGGCTGCGGGCAGAAGACCACGTGCGCATTCTCGATCCCGCCTATCGGCAGGTCGTGGTGCAGGGGGAGGCGCAGTGAGCACAACGCCGACACCGCCAATGCCTCCGGCACGCCAACGGTGGCTGCGCTGGCTTTTTCTGTATCCGGCGCTTAGCGTGATCGTTCTCACCATTCTGGTTGCGGGCGGTCTAGCCTGGTATGCCTCCACGCCGCAGTTTGCGGCTCGCATGCGCGCCATGCTCGTGGACACGCTGCAGCGGGCGGTCGGTGGGCGCGTTGAGATTGCGTCTTTCCGCTGGAGTCTGCGACATCTGTCGATGGAGGTCGATGACCTGACCATCCATGGGCGCGAGGGCGCGGGTGAGGCGCCGTATTTTCATGTAGACCATCTGCGCCTGCGCGCTGCGCTGCAATCGTTCTTTGAGCCGCGCATCGTGCTGTCGAGCCTCGAAGCCTCCGGCCCGGAGGTGCACTTGATCGTGTATCCCGACGGCTCGACGAACGCGCCGCGGCCTTCTTCCGCCAGCAATCGCTCGCCGTCCGCGGTGCTGCTGGCTCTCAGGGTCGGCGCAACGCGCGTAAGCAACGGGCTGGTGCTCTGGAACGATCGAAGAATTCCCTGGGAGATGGCGTCCGGTCCGTTGCAGCTTACGATGCGCTATGCGCGCAACGGCCCATCCTATCGAGCTTCCATCGATGCGCAGGACCTTGTCTTTCGGCTGCAAAAAGCGGCCCAGGCCCATTCGAGGATTCACGCCAATATCACGCTGACGCGCGATGCGCTTCTCATCGATGACATGAACTTCGCCACTGGCGCTTCGCGGTTGACCATCCGCGGGGGGCTCAAAAACTTCGCGCAGCCGCGCTGGCACTTTACCGTGAAGGGCTCAGCCGACGCCAAGCAGATCGGCGCCATCACGGGTGTTGACCAGTTCAGCGGCGGGACAGCCGATCTGGCGCTGCAGGTATCCGGCGAGCCGCAGGACGGCGCGTCGATGTTCGTGATGCAGGGCCACGTAAACATGCATCGCGGCGGATGGAATGCTCCCTGGCTGGTGCTGAATAATGTTGACTTGACGACGGATGTGCGCATCGACAGCGACACCTGCGCGTTTACCAACGTCAACTCACTGCTGGAGGATGGCAGCCGCATTACAGGAAATCTGGTGCTGCGGCACTGCATTGGCCCGTCGGCGCCTGTCGTTTCGGCTGCCACGGTGCGCGCCCCGGCTGCGGCAAAACACAGACGCCTGCTGAGTCCGCGCGCTTTGCTGGATCGGCTACACCACCGGCCGCTGCCGCCCGCGGCCCATCACGCGATCTATCAGCCGTTAATCGGAGAGATGGATGCGCAGGTCTACGGCGTAACGCTGCCACTGATTTTGAAGGCGGTGGCGCCGCGCCGGTACTGGAACATTGGCTTTACGACGGCAACCTATGGCGAGGTGACGGCGCACTGGACGGGCGAGGGCAACGGGCTGGACGTCCACGGCAACCTGACGATGCGCGTTCCGCGGCAAACTCTTGGATTGGTACCAGTGGCGGGCGCGACGCATGCGGACTACCTGGGTGACCACAACCAGCTAGTGATTGCCAACGCAGATGAGAAGACGCCGGCGACGACGGTGCATGCCGCCGGGGTGCTGACCCTGCATCCGACCGATCTTCGCAGCTCCCTGAAGCTGGATGCGACCGGCTCAAACCTGGGTGAGTTCGACCAGTTGTTGA
>JAKAUB010000077.1 GCA_021827845.1 Acidobacteriota bacterium
TCAGCTACCAGAACAAGCAGCGCACGGTTGCGGCCCGCAGTGAAGTGGACCCAGAGCGCGATGACCTGGTCATGCTCATCCGGCCCCGCAAGAGCCGCATCTATTTTCTGCGCCGTTTTTTCGACTACCCCGTCAAGCTGACGCCGGAGACATTGCAGGGCCTTGGGATTGTGCGCACCGTGCAGGTGGGCTTCAGCTACATCCGCGCCCGTCTTTCGCCGCGCAAACCGGAGCGTTCGCTCGAAGACTTTATCGTCAACCGCTTTGGAAAAAAGCTGTACCAGCTCTTCTTTGAGTCCTATACCGAGAAGGTCTGGGGCGTTCACCCGCGCTACATCAGCGCGGAGTGGGGCGCGCAGCGCATCAAGGGACTTTCGCTGACCAGCGCCGTCAAGCATTTTCTCAAGCAGGCCTTTGGCGGCAAGGGAAAAGGCAGCGGGGATTTGAGCCAGAAGGGCGTCGAGACCTCCCTGATTGAGCGCTTTCTGTATCCCAAGTTTGGCCCCGGCCAGCTATGGGAGCACGTGGCGGCAATGGTGCAGCAGAATGGCGGCGAGCTGCACATGCGCACGCGCGTGACCGCGCTGCACGTGGAAGGCGAACGGATCACCGGCGTGACGGCCGTGAATGAAAGCGGTCAGACGGTGGAATATCCGGCAGACTACGTCATTTCAACGATGCCGATCCGGCACCTGATCCGCAGCCTGCAGTGCCCGATTCCCGCAGAGGTTCAGGAGGTGAGCGACGGCCTGATCTACCGCGACTTTGTGACGGTAGGCCTGCTGGTCAATCGCCTGCTGGTGACTGAGCCCGACGGCAGTCCGCTGAAAGACACCTGGATCTACATTCAGGAGCCGGATGTCACCGTCGGACGGCTGCAAATCTTCAACAACTGGAGCCCGTGGATGGTCGCCGATCCCAGCAAGATGTGGATTGGGCTCGAATACTTCTGCAATGACACGGACCCGCTGTGGAACATGCAGGACGATGCGATCAAGCAGTTCGCCATCGCCGAGATGGAGAAGATCGGCATTCTGAATGCGTCCGATGTGCTGGATGGTCATGTGGTCCGTGTGCCGAAAACATACCCTGCGTACTTCGGCACCTACGACCGGTTCGACGTGATCCAGAAGTTTACCGACCGGTTTGAAAACCTGTTTCTGGTTGGCCGCAATGGCATGCACAAGTACAACAATCAGGACCACTCCATGCTGACCGCGATGGCAGCCGCGGAGAACATCGCCAACGACGTGCACGATAAGTCCAACCTATGGGCCGTGAATACGGAGCAGGAATATCACGAGGAAAAGCGCGCGTGAGCAGCAGGCTGGCCCGGCACTTCCCCGCACTATGAATCACGCACGTCGCGCTGGAGATTCTGATCCCAGCGCAAGAGGACTTTCTTTGCGCATCGAGCGCCTGGCGCGCGAGCGCTGGGTGATCCCTGCCCTGCTGCTGGTAACGGCCCTGTTCCTGCTGGCGCGGCTGTGGCACATTCGGGCGGACTTTGCGGATTTCAACTTCTACAGCCAGGATGGCGCCCGCTATACCGACGAAGGTTTCTACACCAGCGCCGCGCTGAACCACTTCATCTTCGGCCGCGCCATTTTGCCCGGCGGATGGAACCCGGGAATTTTCATGCCGGTGTGGCCGCTGATGACCGGGCTGGTCTTTGCGGTGACCGGCGTCAGCCTGGCAGGCGCGCGCACCTTGTCCGTCGTGTGCTGCTGGATGAGCGTGTGGCTGGTTTACCTGGTGAGCCGGCAGTATCGCGGCCGACTGTTCGCCGCCATCGCCGCTGCGCTTGCGGCTGGGAACGCGCTGGGATTTCTGTTTGGCCGGCTGGCATTGCTGGAGCCCGCGCTGACCATGTACCTGTTGCTGGCCCTATATCTGGCGGGCCGGGTGCGCCGCGGAGACTATTGGCTGGCGGCGCTGGCCGGCGTTGTCTTTGCCGTTGCAGCGCTTACCAAAACGACGGCGATGTTTGTTCTTCCGGCAATCCTGTATCCGCTGTGGGCCCATCACCGCGAGCAACGGGCCGCAGCGTGGAAGCTGATGGCCACGACCGTCGGTACAGCGCTGGTTCTGCTGCAGGCCATAAAAATCTTCTGGTTCGCGCGCTTCCCGGCGGACGCTGCCATCATGTTCGGCATGGCGCCGCTGTGGCAGATTGAGCAGTCTCCCGTGAAGCTGGTGCGGTTCCTTTATCGCGGAACGTGGATCGATCCCATCCTGTTTCCGCTGGCGCTTATCGGCTTTGGAGCAGCGCTAGTGCGCCTCCGCGTTCTGTGGCGCGACACACTCTTCGTTGCTGCCTTTCTGTGGGAGACGGGTTATGCGGCCTTCATCGTGTATCACGTGGACGGGCCGCCGCGGTACTTTGCCGCGATGGTTGCCCCTACCGTTTGGCTGGCGATGATCCTTGCGGAATGGGCGCTGCGGGAGAAGCCACGCCTGGGGGCAGTGCTGGCGGCGCTGATCGCTGTTTCGGCGGCGTGGAACGCGGGCATGATCGCCGATTATCTGGCACATCCGCACTTTCGGATGCGGAACGCGAGCCTGGCGATCAAACAGACCGTCCTGCAGGGCGGCGCGACGGTCCAGCCCTATAAGAGCCTGCTGATTGGCCGGGGTGCGGATCAAGTTTCCCTCGAGAGCGATGGCTTTCCGGCGATGGACAGCGATGGAACCATGCCGCTGGCCCGGAAGCTGGATGTGTATCGGCCGGGATGGTTTATGGACTCGAGCGACGGCCCGGGCCTGCGGACAGCCACGGTCGGCGAGGACCGCACAATGACACCGGTCGCGCGCTTTCCTGGGCTGAATCCATATACCGGCAGCGGGATTCGGCTGTACCGGCTGGCGCCGAAGACGCAGCCTTAAGCCTTCTGCCGATCAATGAATGCGCCCGGATAGGCGTCATCCTGAGCGCAGCGAAGGACCTCTGTATTGAAAAAAAAACGGAATGCAGAGATTCTTCGCTTCGCTCAGAATGACGGTGTCTCCGCGACAACAATCGGAGAACGGCCATAGCTGCGCGGGAGCGCGAAGACAGAAGCAGATTCCTCTGCTGGAAGAATCAAAAGCTGGAGGATCGGCCTAGATGTGGCAGCTGACGGCGCCGCGCTTCTCAAGATACTTCTGGTGGTACTCCTCCGCCGGCCAGAAGGTGGAAGCAGGAACGACCTGGGTCACAATCGGGCGTGAGAATCGCTTCTCCTGCTGCAGCCGCGCGATGGCAGCCTGCGCCTGTTGCTGCTGCTCTGGAGAATGATAGAAGACGACCGACCGGTATTGCGTGCCATGGTCCGGGCCCTGCCGGTTGAGCTGCGTGGGATCGTGCTCCTGGAAAAATGTGTCGAGCAGAGAGGCAAAGCTGACCTTGGCCGGGTCAAATCGCACCTGGACGACCTCGGCGTGGCCGGTCCTGTCGGTGCACACCTCGCGATACGACGGACGCTCCAGCGTCCCGCCCTCGTACCCTACGGCGGTTTCAAGGACTCCTGGGATGCGGTCAAAGGCGGCCTGAACGCCCCAAAAGCACCCTGCTCCGAATGTTGCTGTTTCCATGGTCCGCTCCTGCATCCGGCCAGATGCCGGATACCTCCAGTATAGAAGCGGCGATGGCCGGGCTGCACGGCACCAGCGTCGGCGAGGAGCTAGGGGCGGCGGGTGGATCTCTTTTCGCGAGATGAAGCCTTTGCGGGGCGGGATCGCGGCGCTGCGGGTTTCACCGAGCGCTGCGCTACCGGCTTGCCAGAACGCGGCGACGCCGGTCTGGTCGAGGGTTGTTGCGGCGCGGGCTTTGCAGCATGCGGCGGCGCAGCCGGCTTCGATTTGCCCGGCCGCGCGTCGCGACGCAGCGAAGTAATCTCTGCAACGGTCAGTTCGCGATATTCGCCGGGCGGCACATCCAGCACCAGCGATCCGTAACCCGTGCGCCGAATCTTTTCCACGTGGTGGCCGATCTCTTCAAACATCTTGCGAATCTGGCGATTGCGGCCCTCGATCAGCGTGACTTCATACCAGGGATTCTCTCCACTGCGGAAGAGCCGAATCTTTGCGGGTGCTGTGCGAATGCGACGGCCTCCGGGCTCTTCCAGCGGGATCGAGATACCGCGGCTCAGCCTTTCAATCGCAGCGGCCGTTGGCACGCCGCTGACCTTCACCAGATAGGTTTTCTCGACATGGGAGGCGGCGCGCGTCAGCGTGTTGGCCAGCGCTCCATCATTGGTCACCAGCAGGAGACCTTCGCTGTGATAGTCCAGCCGGCCGACGGGAAACATGCGGCCGCGCACGTTGGCGAAGGCGTCCATCACGGTCGGGCGTCCCTGCGGATCGCTGGCCGTGGCGACGTGACCCTTCGGTTTATTGAAGAGAAAATAGCGCAGCTCCGGGCTGGTGCGGATACGCTTGCCGTCAACGCGAATGGCATCGCGGGCCGGGTCCGCCTTGGCGCCCAGCTGCGTCACCACCTGGCCGTTGACCTGCACGCGGCCCTCAAGAATGAGCGTCTCCGCCTTGCGGCGGGATGTGAGACCGGCCGCGGCAAGAATCTTCTGCAGCCGTTCCTGCGTGCCGCGCGTTTCCGGCAGTTGTGCGTCCGGCTTCATTGGTCCTGCTGACTGGCGGCTGGCGCCTCGGGTTCGTTGTGGATCTCGACGGCCTCAGGCTGACCGGCAGACTCTTCGGCCGACGCGGCAGCGGAATCTTCGGCCGCAGCGTCTTCGGGTACGTCGTCTCCGATGCCGGCTGCCATCTTTTCAAACTCCTCAATGCTGGGGAGCTCACTGACGTCCTTCAAGCCGAATCGCAGCAGAAACTCCCGCGTCGTCTTGTAGAGGATCGGGCGGCCAATCACCTGCTTGCGGCCGGCGGTCGTGATCAGTTTTCGCGCCATCAGCCCGCCGAGCACGCCGGCGGTATCGACGCCACGAATCTCGCTGATCTCCGGCGCGGTGATGGGCTGCTTGTAGGCGATGACGGCGAGGGTTTCGAGCGCCTGGAGCGAAAGCTTCATCGGCGGCTTCAAGCCGCGGATGAAAGCCCGCACGGCGTCGTGATATTCCGGCTTGGTCGCCACGCGATAGCCGCCAGCGATCTCGCGAATCTCAACCCCGCGCTCGCTATTGGTGTATTCAGCGGCCAGCTCCTGCACCACGCGTGCGACGGCCTCGCGCGCAGCACGCTCGCGCAGCCGCGCTTTGCGGCGCGCCTCCGGGTCTTCGATCGCGAGCTCTGGCTGCGACGCCGCATCGCCGGACGCTTCCGCTGGCGCGGCGGCGGCTGTCTCCGGGGTGGCATCCTCAGGCTGCGACTCTGGAGGGGGCATCGGCAGCTCCGGCTCGGCCGCGGCTGCCAGCAGCTCCTCGCCAAAAATCGCCGCCAACTGGGCTAGCGTTACCGGCTCGTCGGCCGCGTAGATAACTGCTTCGATCTTTGCTTTCGTACTCATCGTGAATGGGCACCGTTCCGCCGGGCATTACCGCCAGTCATCCCGTCCCTCCAGAATGGCCGAGTCAAAATTCTCATGCTTCTTGATATAGATTTCGCCGAAACTCGAATTCTGCCGCAGCAGAATCGCCTGCAGCCGCACCATCTCCAGCAGTGCGAGAAACGTACAGATCAGTGCCCGGTCGGAGCGTACCTGCTGCAGCAGGCGGCGCAGCGCGATGGGGCCATCTTCCATGGTCAGGCGGCGGCGCACGTAGTCCAGCATCTGCGCCACGGTGACCGCCTCCTCATTCACATCCAGCACCGGGCGCTGCCGGGCGCGATCGAGAATCTCCCGAAAGACGCGAACCAGATCAACAGTGTCGGCGGCGATGCCGGCCTCCGCGTCGTCCTCCGGCCGAAGATCGTGGGCGGCGGGACGGGTCCAGGAAGACTCTTCGAGCATCTGCTTTTGCAGCAGCATCTGCGCCGCGCTCTTGAAGCGCTGATGCTCGAGCAGCCGCTCCACCAGCTCGCGGCGGGGATCTTCTTCTTCTGGCGCGGCCGTGCCGTCCGTGCTGCGCGGCAGCAGCATGCGGCTCTTAATGTGGATCAGCAGCGAAGCCATGTAGATAAATTCGCCTGCGCCGTCCACGTCGGACTCTTTCAACTGCTCCACGTATGCCAGAAACTGCGCGGTGATGCGCGCGATGGGAATGTCGTAGATGTCGATGTCCTGCTTGCGGATCAGATCGAGCAGCAGATCGAGCGGCCCGTCATAGACAGCGCCAACCGTGACGGCAAACGGAAAATTGCTGGCTTCCTGACGGGCTGCCCAGCGTTCGGCAGCGCGAGCTTCGGCGCGCGCGGCCGCGTCCGGCGGTGCGAACGGCGGATTGGCCGGCAGAGGCATTTGCTCTGCGCTGGAGGCGCCTGGCGCCTCGCCCGGATCGAACTCCGGCGGCTGTCCGGATTTCTGCGAATCCATCATGCGGAGGTCGTCGTAACAGGTGTTTGGATTTGCACGAGCTGCATGGCTTCGCGAACCGCATGCATGGTCAGCTCCGCGCGATTCCGCGCGCGCGATGAGCCCTGGGCCAGCACGTCCCATACATCCTGCGGATGGGCTTCAAAGCTGCGACGGCGCTCCTGGATCGGCGCCAGCTCGGCCACGACGCCGTCCGCCAGCCAGCCTTTGCACTCGATACAGCCGATGCTGGCGGACCGGCAGCCGTCGGCGGCCCGCTGCTGCGTCTCCGGGGTGGAGAAAATCTTATGCAGGTCGAAGACCGGGCAAACATCCGGGTTGCCGGGATCGCTGCGGCGCTTTCTGTCGGGATCGGTCACCATCGTCTTCAGCTTGCTGCGAACCTCTGGCTCGGCATCTGTCAGCAGAATGGTGTTGCCATAACTCTTCGACATTTTGCGGCCATCCGTACCCGGCAGCTTGGGAGAGGGCGTCAACAGCACCTGCGGCTCCGGCAGCACGGGCGCATCCAGCGTAGCGCCGGGATAGAAAAAGTTAAAGCGGCGCGCCACCTCGCGCGTCAGCTCCACGTGCGCCACCTGGTCCTGCCCCACCGGCACCAGATCGGCTTGGTAGACCAGAATGTCGGCGGCTTGCAGCAAAGGGTAGCCGAGGAAGCCATACGTGCTGAGATCTTTGCCACCGGCGGCGACGTCGCCAATCTGCTGCTGCTGCTCCTTGTAGGTCGGCACCCGCTCCAGCCAGCCGAGCGGCGTAATCATTGAAAACAGCAGATGCAGCTCCGCGTGCTGCGGCACCCAGGATTGCAGAAAAATGGTGCAGCGCTCGGGATCGAGTCCGGCGCCCAGCCAGTCCAGGGCTACGTCGAAGATGTTTTCGCGAATCCGGCTGGTATCCGCGTAATCCGTGGTGAGCGCGTGCCAGTCTGCGATGAAGAAGTAGGCGTCGAATTCCCGCTGCAGGCGCACCCAGTTATACAGCGCACCCATATAGTTGCCGAGATGCAGCTTGCCGGTGGGCCGCATACCGCTCAGGACGCGCTTGGCCTGCAGCGCGGATGGAGTAAGTTTCGTCATAGTGTGTGAATCACTTCCAGCCTACTTGAGAGGTGGCGCTTTCAACCAGTCCGGTTTGCGCGGAAAACGGGAAGAAAACTCATGCTGGTCCGGAAATCCGGCTGCCTACCTGGCCGCTGCGGACGGTGCATCCGCCGCCGCCGTCTGCGGGGCGCCAGGGCGCTGCCTTTGCCATGGGAGCAGGCCGAGAATCGCGGTCGCTGCGTGCCTCAGGTCCGCCGGTTCAACAAACAGCACGTAAGCCGACAGGATGTCCCATTGGATCATGGGAAGGTTGAGGGCATACTCCAGCAGCAGATGAAAAGCGAGCCCGAGCAGCAGCAACGGATACCGGAACGGCCGGAACCAGAGGAGGGTGCCGAGCGAAAACTCCAGCAGCAGGGCGAACCAGGTGCCGGCGTGCAGCAGGAACGAATGCTGCATCCACGCAGGGACGGGGAAGCGCTGAATCGCGTTCAGATGGAACACGTAGTAAAGGGCAGTGCCGTTGCGCCAGGTGTCGCCCTTCATCTTCCAGAGGAATGAAGCGAAGTAGAGCAGGGCCAGCTCAAACTGGATCATGCGCTGCGCCCACGGCGCCGAGGGGGCCACGGCTGCCTGCCCGCCGCGCCGCCGCTGCCGCAGCCGATCGAGCGAAAGCATCGCCCCGGCGGGCGCAAAGATGAGGAAGAAGCCGGCGACGCGAAGAAAAGTATCCCCGCCATTGGTGATGAATAGATTCCGCTGCTGGATGGAAGCCAGGCAGAGAAACACGGCGACACTGCTCAGACGTGTCCACAGACCCAGGATCAGCAGAATGCAGA
The DNA here is from genome assembly GCA_021827845.1 of Acidobacteriota bacterium. GTDB lineage: Bacteria > Acidobacteriota > Terriglobia > Terriglobales > Acidobacteriaceae > JAKAUB01. The sequence goes on from JAKAUB010000077.1 coordinate 8,304, forward strand.
AGACGAAAAAAATCCAGAAGAACAGCGTGACCAGATGATTGTTATCCGGCATCACCTGAAAAAGGTTCAGCCGCAGTCCCGACTCCATCTGCGCATTGGTCGCACGGGAGACCCAAGCGTCGACGCCGTACCAGTCCAGCCACTCAGAATGCAGCAAAAGCAGCGTTGCCAGGACGCACAGGCCGTAGAGGATTCGAAAGACCGCGATGGGGAGCGGCGAGATGGGCGCGAAGAAGAAGCGCTCCCATGCGCGATAGATTTTTTGCCGCATCAGGGGGCGTCTCCATCGGGAAGCGCAACCTCATACTCGTAGAAGACATGCGGCTTGGGTGCGCTACTGACGCCCGGCGCGATTGGGGCCGAGACGTTAATGAGCAGCACCACCTGCGGCGGGTCGGCGGGGTTCTGAAACTTTTGCGCGATGCGCTGGGCGATGCGGGGCCACAACGGCGCGTTCTTCGCATCGGCCAGTCCCTCAGTGAACTTTCTGTACCGTTCCTCCCGATATCTTTCGAAGTAGCCGAGCCGCTCCATCGCAGGGAAGGCCCAAATGAGCTGATGGCGATCGCGCGTGATGATGACCGCCTCGACAAAACTGTTCGTGGGTTTTGGATTGGGCGCAAAGAAATCCCACGATTGGAAGAGACCGGTCCACGCAAGATACGGACGGGTGAGTGCATTCACGTCCTGCATCACGGGCACCTTGAACGGCCACGCCCAGCATACGATGGCGACCAGCTGCACCAGAAGAAATGCGCTGATAACGCCGCGCCGGAAGCCCAGTTTTTCTGCGGCCTCCCAATCTGCGGGATGGTCATTTTGCGCGGAGGCCGGCTGTTGCTGCGGCGTCGCTTCGGACTCTGCTGGGCTGCTGTCGGTCATCGAGAGTTCGCGCCATTCCGCGATCGAAGCCGGAGGCAAGCGCTGTCTACATGCCGATCAGTATATGGTTAAACGCGGTCAGAATTGGCGAAACAATGATCGCGATAAAGTGGCCTCCGAACAGGAAGACCAGAATCAGACCGATCATGCCAATGGAGTCGTAGGCGCGCAGCCAGTTATAGGGCAGAAAGTTGCGAAGGACGTGGCTGCCATCGAGCGGCGGCAGGGGGATGAGGTTGAAGGCCATCAAGACCAGATTCAGCAGCACGGCGTAGTAGAGCAGCATGGCGATGGGAAACAGCACCGGGCTCAGGTTCATCAACTGCGGCGGCACGGCGCCGCGTTGCGCAGAGATGATCGCCCCGACCGCGACTGCAGGCTGCACCAGCCGCAGCACCAGCAGGAACAGAAAGGCGACAATCGCCGTCAGCAGGTTGCTCGCCGGGCCGGCCAGCGTGGTAAGGATGTCATCGCGCTTTATATTTTTGAAGTTTCGCGTAGTGACCGGCGTCGGCTTGGCCCAGCCAATCAGCGGAAAGCCGGCGAAGACGCACAGCAGCGGGACCAGAACGGTTCCGAATGGATCGATGTGGCGCAGCGGGTTGAGCGTGACGCGCCCAAGCATGCGGGCCGTCTGATCGCCGAGCCGGGAGGCCATCCAGCCGTGCGCCGCTTCATGCAGGCTGATGGCAAACAGAAGGACAACAATCTGGAAGACGATTAGGACGGCGTGCTGACTCATTCGGCTGAGGCGATGGTAGCACGCGTGGCGTGCGCTCGGAACGGAAGACTACCAGCGGCGCTTGAAGGTTGTGTCAAAGGCAAAACCGCCGTTCTGGTCGCGCGTTGCACTGACGGAGGTGCGGCGGGACAGATTGTATTGGCCAAGGATGACCTGGTCCTGCGTCGTGGTGACGTTGGTCGAGAATGTGACAAAGAGATTGCTCGTCACCCGCTGCTGCACCGTGACGATCGCGCCGGCTGGGCCCTGTGCGGTGCCGCCGGAGAGGACCGGGTTGATCGATAGTTGGGAGATGCCGGCGATCTTGGCGACGCGGCTGGTGATCTGGCTGCTGACTTGAGAGGCGACGGCCGAGATGGCCGCCTGGTTGCCGGGCACAGGATTGGCCTGCGCTGCCTCTGTCGTCTCCCCAAAGGCGAGCAGGTTGATAATGTCGGCCGTGGGTAGCGCAGGATCGGACGAGTAGTTGGTGTGGAGCTGGTCCACAGGGCCGTTGAAGCGCAGATGAATGTCATACTGCTCAATCGTCGTGTTGATCGAAACATTCACAACGGGCTGCGTCTCTGAGGGATTGATAAACTCCACCGTTCCGCCGGCCAGCGTAAAGCGGTTGCCGTTGAAGATGAGATCGCCGCCGTTGAGATTGATGCGGCCCAGGATGACGGGCTGCGCCACAGTTCCGCGCACCTGCAGATTGGCCGTACCATCCACACTCAATGCGCGGCTTACAGGATTCAGATCGCTGGTGGAGTTTACCTGCACGTTCAGGCGGACGTTCTGACTGAAACCCTCGGACGGCGGGGGCGTCACACCGCCTGAGAGGCCGCCGATAAAGCTCGTCAGATCAAACTGCGGCGTGAAGGACAAATCCTGCACCTGCACGCGCCCGGCGAGCAGCGCATCCGTTGTCGTTCCGGTAAAGCGGAGATTCGCGGCCAGCTCTTCGCGCACCCCCTGCGGATACAGCAGGCGTACTCCCGTCGCTGACAGACCAAGGTCGAACTCCAGTTTGGGCCGGTATGCCAGTCCTCCCTGCGCGGTCACCGTGCCGCCGCCTACGCTTGCGGTGAAGGACTGAATGTTGAGCCGATCCCGTGTCAAAACGAGAACGCCGTTGGCGTGTTGCAGACCGACGGGCAGCGTTCCATTGGCGAAACTTGCGTTGACGATCTCGACTTTGCCTTCGACATTGGGGTCAGTGCGCGCTCCGTAGGAGTTGATGTCGAAGCGCATCTCTCCGGAGCTGCGGACATCGGCGCTGAAGGCCTGCGCCAGCCGAAGGTTGACAGTTCCCAGCAGAAGCAGAGATACGGGCGCGTTGGTTCCGACCGGAATTCTTCCCTGGAATTGCAGGTCAGTGTCTGTGCCGCGAATATTGGAGCGGCGCAGGTTGAGCACCTGATCCTGATAGTCAATCTGAATGGGCTGCGTCGCCGCCAGTTGCACCTGCGTGCCGTAGTTGAGCTTCAGCGCAGGAAGTGTGATGTGCGCTTCCATCTGCTTGCGATCTTTGAGCGGGCCCTGGAAGGATGCGTGGATCTCCGTTTCACCCGCCAGCGAGGATCCGGCGGCCGGTGCATACAGCGCGAACAGCGGCGCCAGCGGGATGGCATGCGTGTTCAGCGTGCCGCTGGCCGCATAGTTGCCGGTCAGGTCCACTTGCGCCGTGGCCTGCAGATAGGTGCCGACGGCCTGCGAATCGAGACTGGCCCTGGCCGTGTGATTTGCCACCCAGGCGTGCAGCGTCAGGCCTTGCAGCGTTTGCTGCTCGACGGTCAACCGCGGGATATGCAGCGTCGCATCGAACTGCGGATTGCTGAAACTGCCCTGGCCGCTTCCCTGTGCCTCCACGGTTCCCGTCACCGGAGTTTTTTGTGCCGCCAGCGCATGCAGCTTGTCGAGTTGAATCTTCGAGAGGCTGACCTGGGCCGAATACGTGCGCTGCTGCGGCTGAATGTTGGTGGTGGCAGCGACCGAACCGCCAGCCACGCTGGCCTCCAACTGCGCCAAAACATTGGCGCCGGTGCCGGTGAAACGGACGCGCGCAGTCTTCACGGGCTGGCCGTAGACCTCCGCCCGAGTGAGCAGGAGCGTGCCGTGTCCGATGGGGTTTTCGATGGAGCCCTGCGCCGCAATGCTGGCGCGCAGCGTCCCCGTGACAGGCACCGGGCGGCCGAGCAGCGGGGTGAAATCCGCGACCTGCAGATTCGATGCATCAAGATGAAGCCTCACATTGCTGTGCGAAGAAACGGCCCATCGCTGCAGCCCGACCGAACCGTCCAGCGCCAGGTGGCCCTGTTGCTGCGGCACGAGATCAGCGTTCTGTAGGCGAAGTACAGATGGGCTGGCCTCGATGCCGCTGTGAATCAGTTTCCAGTGCGTGCCGAGGATTTGCAGATCCTGCGCTGAGAGCGTGCCGAGGATATCTGGCGCCGCCGTCGTGCCGCGGACTGTTCCCATGAAAGATGCCGTGCCGGCCAATCCCAATGGGGTGAGCGGCTGTCCCTTGGCTGGGGTCCGCACCAGATCGGCCACGTCCTCCAACTCCGCAAGATTGCTGGAGTGCATCTGCACCGTGAGACCGGCGCGCCGCCCCAGGGTGCCATCTAACGCCAGCGACGTGGCGGGAAGCTGCAGCCGGGAATTACTCAACGTGATTTGCTTGCGGGCACCCAGGTACTGCGCATGCACCACAGCTTGTACGGGAACGGCGGCGGCCGCCGATTGCCGCCCGGAGACTTCACCGTTTGCCGTCGCATTGGCCTTGAGATCGATATCGGCAATGGAGGCGCCCCAGTTGCCGGATGCATCGGCATTCAGAATTCCCTGCACGCCGATGGACTGCGCAGGTCCGGCAGGTTGCGCAAGGGCCTTCAATCGCGCCAGGGAAAGCCCGCGCACGACCGCCGTTAATTGCGACTGCGATGGGCCGACCAGATGGCGCATTCGATACGCGGCATCCACGCTGCCGCCCAGCGTCTGCGCCTTCAGATTACTGACGGAAAGATCGCCACCAGTCAACGTCAGGCTGGCTTGCAGATTTTGAACCGTGAGCCGGGTGCGCGAGACGGGAAGCTGCAACGCGTCGCTCGCGATGGTTCCATGCAGCACCAGCGCGTCGAGCAGCGCCACGCCGGGCTGATCCTGATACGCAATGGTGCCGGACGAGCGAAGTATGCCGGACGGGATCGCAGCGTTTCGGAGAATGGAAGCGAATTGTGCGCCGCTTGCCACCAGTCGATAGTTCGCCTGCACTTGCGGGCGGCTATAGTTCCGCAGTTTCCCGGTGAGCGACAGCGAAGACGCGCCCGCAGAAAGAACGAGCTGCTGCAGGTGGAGTTGCTGGGGCGTGGCGCTGAAGCGGACATCCAGGTCGTGCGCGATGGGCCGCCACGCTCCCATCTGCAGCACGCCGTGACTGTAGTGCAATCGACCGGAATATTTGTGCAACAGCGCGTTGAAGGTGGCGTGAAAGTCGACATCACGCAGATTTGCCGCCAGTGCCGATTTACGGTTGTTGTAGTCGATCTCCCCGCCGGTGAGCCTTGCGTGGCGGATACCAAGATCAAACACGCTGGTGTGGCTGGAGCCGCTCGTCTTGAGAGTTGGAAGATTGCTGGAGCCATCAGCTCCGGTGTAGACACGCACCACCGGCTGATCGATGCGCAGCGTATCGAGATACCACTCCCGGTGAAGAATCGAGACGATCCGAACGCCGATCGTCGCATGCTGCACCTGCAGCAGTGGCGGCTGCGGGTAAGGCAGCGCGCCGTCAATCGTCAGCCCGTAGAGATCCAGCGTGAGGGTCGAGAGGTGGAGCGTGAAATTCTCGAGCGAGACGCGCGTTCCCAGCCGGGCCGTGGCCTGGCGCTCCGCAACATGCAGCAGGTACGCGTGCACCCGGCCACTCC
>JAKAUB010000038.1 GCA_021827845.1 Acidobacteriota bacterium
CGACGCGCCGATGCCGAGCGTTGTTTCTTTCCAGGTGACCATCAACAGCGTGACGCTATCGAATGGCGGCAGCAACGGCGTCAACATCCTTTCGGCTCCGCAGACGGTGGACTTTGGCCGCTACAACGGCCTGCAGACGCTGCTGGACTTCAACTCAATTCCAGCGGGCACCTATAACACCGTAACGGTTTCGCTCAGTGCGCCATCCATTGCAACCCTCACGCTGGGCAGCGGTGGCGCAGCCAGCATCACGCCGGTTCCGAACGTCACCCTGATGAATTCCACGCCCGTCGTGCAGCTGTCGCAGCCCTTCACGGTTACGGCCGGTCAGGCCATCGGGCTCAAGATGGACTTCGATCTGCGGCAGTCCCTGCTGACAGATTCCACCGGACAGATCACCGGGGAAGTGAACCCGACCCTCGACTTTAAGGCGCTCACGCCCAACACGCCGGATGCCGAGATCGATGAGTTCTACGCCACGGTTACCAGCGTCAATACCTCGCAGAATACGTTCATGGTTCAGGGACCACACGGCCACCAGTACACGGTCGCGCTCAACCAGGCCAATACCGGCTCCGGCGCCACCACGACGGAATGGGATGACAATGGAGACGAATCCGGCAACAGCCAGGGCGGCAATAACGGCCAGATCAATCTGGCTTCCCTGGTCCCGAACCAGACCATCGTCGACCTGGCGGGCGAGTTCCAGCCAAACACCCAGACCCTGGACGCCACCGATGTTGCGATCATCTCGCAGAGCGGCTTCTACGCAGGGGGAACGGTAACCACCGTGAACCCCATGACCGGCCCGGCGAATACGTTTCAGATGTACGTGCGCTCCCTGCTGCCAACGAGCACCGGACTGCAAGTGGGCCAACTCGCCACCGTACAGCTAACGGGGAATGAAAAGTTCTTCGTCTTCCGCCGCCATTCTCCGCTGCTGCAGTTCCTCTTCAACTCCAGCCTGATGATTCCCGGGCAGCATGTCTCGATCGGCGGTCCGGCCTCCGGGGCGGCCAATGCCAGCGCTGTCAGCGTCCGCCGCGTGGTGCTGCACCTGAGCGGCATCTCCGGGCATATCGTGGCGGGCAGCGTGAATACCGCCGACAACAGCTTTCTGCTGGTGCCGGACGGGCTGGACGGATATCTGCTGAGCAAAGGAAACCCCACGGCCAACCCAGTGCGGGTGTATCTGACCGGCGAGACCCGGTACCGGGGCGGCTTCAGCAGCATGGACGACGTGGCGAACGATGGCAGCTCGCTGGTTCGCGTGGTCGGGCTGGTTCTGAACGATCCGATGACCGGCAAGCCGCTGGTCGTGGGCCGGTACATGGATAAAACGCCGAACGGCGGGGAGTAATTTCCACTTGCTGCAAAGCCATGGGCCCTGGAGGGATAAACCCTTCAGGGTCAATGGTTTTTTGGAGGGAACCAGAGCTGCCCCGTGAAGTGACGGATGGCGGCAAAGTTTTCGGTCCTCGCCCTGCATCCTTTCGCCTGCTGGGAACATCAATTAAGTTGACAATAGGACACTCAAGTACCATACTTGAGACTATCGAAAGCCTGTAAGGCATTGGAAGCGAGGGAGCAAAGATGGGCAAGATTATCGGTATTGACCTGGGGACCACCAACTCCGTAGTGGCGGTGATGGAAGGCGGCGAGCCGAAGGTTATCCCCAACGAGGAGGGCGGCCGCACAACTCCCTCTGTGGTGGCGTTTACCAAGAGCGGGGAGCGGCTGGTGGGGCAGGTGGCCAAGCGTCAGGCAATCACCAACCCGGAAAACACCATTTACTCGATCAAGCGCTTCATGGGGCGCCGCTATGACGAGGTGTCCGATGAGATGAAGATGGTGCCCTATAAGGTAAAGCAGCAGGGCGACCATATCGTTGTCGTCGCGCAGGGCAAGGACTACACCCCGCCGGAGATTTCGGCGATGATCCTGCAGAAGTTGAAGAAAGCGGCGGAAGACTACCTCGGGACGTCAGTGTCGGAGGCGGTCATTACCGTCCCGGCCTACTTTAATGATGCGCAGCGCCAGGCCACAAAAGATGCCGGCAAGATTGCCGGTCTGGATGTAAAGCGCATCGTGAACGAGCCGACCGCGGCGGCGCTGGCCTACGGACTCGATAAGAAGAAGGACGAGACGATCATTGTTTACGACTTCGGTGGTGGCACGTTTGACGTGTCGGTGCTGGAGGTCGGCGAAGGCGTCATCGAGGTAAAGGCGACCAACGGCGACACGCATCTGGGCGGCGACAACATTGACCAGCGCATTGTGGAATGGCTGATCGACGAGTTCAAGAAGGATGAGGGACTCGACCTGCGTGCCAAAGGCAACGAGATGGCGCTGCAGCGGCTGAAAGATGCGGCGGAAAAGGCCAAGATCGAACTGTCGACGACGATGGAGACGGAGATCAACCTGCCGTTTGTGACCGCCGATGCGACCGGTCCGAAGCACCTTGTGAAGAAGCTGACGCGGGCAAAGCTGGAGCAGCTGGTCGATGACCTGCTGCAGAAGTCGATTGGCCCCTGCAAGCAGGCCATGAAGGACGCGGGCGTCGATGCCAGCAAGATTGACGAGGTGGTACTGGTCGGCGGTCAGACCCGCATGCCGAAGATTCAGCAACTGGTGAAGGAGCTGTTCGGCAAGGAGCCGCACAAGGGCGTTAATCCGGATGAAGTCGTCGCGATTGGTGCGGCGGTGCAGGCCGGTGTGCTGGGTGGTGAGGTCAAGGACCTGTTGCTGCTCGACGTGACGCCGCTAACGCTGGCGATTGAGACGCTGGGGAGCGTGGCAACGCCGATGATCCCGCGCAACACGACGATTCCGACCAAGAAGACGGAAACGTTCTCGACGGCTGCCGATAACCAGACGGAGGTCGAAATTCATGTGCTGCAGGGCGAGCGGCCCATGGCCAACCAGAACCGCACGCTCGGCAAGTTCAAGCTGAGTGGCATTCCTCCGGCGCAGCGCGGTATTCCGCAGATTGAGGTGACGTTCGACATTGACGCGAACGGCATCCTGAACGTTACGGCGAAGGACACCGCGACCGGTAAGGACCAGAAGATTACGATCACGTCATCGTCCGGTCTGAGCAAGGAAGAGGTCGAGCGCATGGCGAAAGATGCTGAAGCCCATGCGGCCGAGGACAAGTCAAAGCGCGAGGAGATCGAGGCGCGGAATCAACTGGACGGCATGGTCTACAACATCGAAAAGATGTTGCATGACAGCGGCGATAAGCTGCCCGCGTCGGATAAGGCCGAGGTAGAAAGTGCACTGGCCGACGCCAAGAAGGCGCTGGAAGGAACACCCAGTGCGGCGGAGCTGAACGCGGCCCGCGAGCGGCTGACAGCAACCTCGCACAAACTGGCAGAGGCCATGTACAAGGCCAACGCCGCGCAGGCAACGCCGGAAGCTGCAGCGAACGAGCCGCAGCCGGGCGCCGAAGCCAAGAAGGATGAAGGCGTCATCGACGCGGAGTATGTGGACGTCGACGAACGCAAGTAGCCAATCCGGCGAATCGCCGGCGTACTTTGGGGGCGTCTCGATACAGCGGGGCGCCCTCGGTTTCTCTGCATAGGGAACCGGGGAGTTGGGAATGACAAATACTTTGTGGAAGTGCGAACAGCTTCGTGCCGGCGAAGTCTACTGCAAGGAGCTGTTCGATACCAAGGCAGAAGCGGAGGAGTTTGCCGCAAAGCTGGCGCGGGTTGCGCCGGATATCTTCTGCCGCATCGAGCCGGTCGGCGTTGAGACAGTCTGGAACTGAAGGCACAATCGCGCCATTTTTGAGAGGTTGGCTGTTAGAAACACGAGGCCGCTTGCCTTTGTTAGAGACAGCTATAACGGTTCGCGTGATACGCTGGACGTGTGATTCAAAGTTTTCGTGACCGGGAAGCGGAACGGATTTTCCGTCGCGAGCGCAGCAAGCGATATGGGTCAATTGAGCGGGCGGCGTTTCGTAAGCTGAGGGCCATCCACGCCGCCCGTTTGCTGAAGGACTTAATGCATCCGCCCGGCAATCACCTGGAAGTTTTACATGGGGACCGAGAAGGCCAATGCAGCATTCGGATCAACGGACAATGGCGCATTTGCTTTGTATGGAGAGAACCGCATGCCTACGAAATTGAAATCGTCGACTATCATTAGGCGCCAGAAAGACCGCATTCCTCCCCTGCATCCCGGCGAGATGCTGCGCGAGGAATTCATGGTGCCCCTGGGCCTCAGCGCAAATGCGCTGGCACTGGCGCTCCGCGTCCCTGCTACGCGCATCGGGGAAATCCTGAAGGAGCGTCGCGGCATCACCGCGGACACGGCGCTCCGGCTCGGGCGCTATTTCGATATGACGCCGGAGTTTTGGATGAACCTGCAATCGCAATACGACCTGGAAACGGCACGGGACACTGTCGACGCCGAGATACGTAGGGTGGTTGCCCCGGCACCACGTCACCGGAAAACAGGTGAACTGAAACAGAAAATGACTGCCTGACCCATGGCCACTCAGAGCAAAGACTACTACGGCATTCTGGGCGTCAAGAAGACGGCCTCGCAGGACGATATCCGCAAGGCCTTTCGCAAACTTGCGCGCAAATATCACCCCGACGTGAATCCCGGCGATAAGAAGGCCGAAGAAAAGTTCAAGGAGATGTCGGAAGCCAACGACATCCTGAGCGATCCGAAGAAGCGCAAGATCTACGATCAGCTCGGCTTCTATTCCGACAACATCGATCCGGCAGCGGCGGAAGCGGCGGCGCGTGGCGGATTCGCTGGCGGCGGCGGACATGCGCGCGGCGGTGGTCCGGTAGGTTTTGAGGGCTTCGACTTTTCTGATTTCGCAAACGCGGGCGCGCCAGGCGGCCATAGCGGCGCGGGAGGATGGGGCAATTTCCGCGATATCTTTTCTGCCTTCCGCGGCGGGGGAGCCGCCGAGACATCCGGGCCGGAAGCGGGCACCGATCTTGAATATCAGGTGAGCGTCGACTTCTGGACGGCGATCCGGGGCGGAACGGTAAAGCTGCAGATTACGCGGCAGATGCCGTGTCCCACCTGCCACGGCACGGGGACCGCTGGTGCGCCGATGGTCTGCCCGGAGTGCAATGGCACGGGACAGGTGACGCAGATGGGCGGACGCATGAAATTCAACGTGCAATGCCCGCGCTGCGGCGGCAGCGGCAAGGTGCAGCGTGCATGTCCGACCTGCCACGGCCAGGGCACGGTGGCGCGCACCGATTCGATGGAGTTTCGGATCAAACCGGGCACGCGGGATGGGCAGCGGATTCGTCTGGCAGGCAAGGGAAATGCCGGCGTCCGTGGAGGCGCGGCGGGGGACTTATACCTGATCATCCGGATTGAGCCCGATCCAATCTTCAGCCGCACGGGCGATACCATTTACGTAACCGTGCCGGTGACAATTACTGAAGCAGCGCTGGGCGCGAAGATCGATGTGCCGACCATTGACGGCCGCACGCAGTTGAAGATTCCCCCTGGCACGCAGACCGGTCAGAAGCTGCGGCTGCGCGAAAAAGGTGTGGTGTCTGCCGCTGGGGATGGTGCCCGCGGCGATCAGATTGTGGAAGTGCGGATCGTAGTGCCGAAGGTGCAGGACGAGCGGTCGAAGGAGATTCTGCGCGAGTTTTCCCGGCTGAATGCTGAGGATCCGCGGCGCGAATTATTTGCGGAGGTCCGCGCCGAGGTGCATCAATGACACGCGCCGGTGCGATGGGCGGTGGCGTTCAATTGCGCCGTGGTATGCGTGGGGGCGATGCCCTGGAAGGATGTATCCGTGGTGGTTGTTCCGGTGGCAGTAAAGCTTTCGCCGTTTGCGGCTACGGTCTCAACCACTTCAGAGCGAATGTTCGAGGTGAGCTGCGCCTCCGTCAGTTTGCACTCCACGATGATTCGGTAGCTGCCGGGTTTGAGGGGCAGCACCTTCGGCGGCTTGCAGTCCATCCCGCTCTGCGGAACCTTCCAGAAGTCCTGCTGTGCTGTCGCGCAGACCGTCGTCTGCGACGAGATGGTGCGGCCATGAGCGACCGTGGTGACAGAGTCAATCTCCCACTGACCCGGTTTGAACAGCGCGCCCGGGTGCTGCTGGGTGACCCCGGCGACCGGCGCGAGCAGCAAGGCCGCGAAGGCCGCAAAGATGGGAACAGGATTTCGCATCGGTCGAAATCGTACCATACCAGCACAGCCACTGAAGCGGGGCATTTTCTGCTATGACGACCAAGCGCAAGTCGAAGGGCGCCTACATGATCTCGGCCGTGGCCGAGATGTATGGCATTCATCCACAAACGCTCCGCCTGTATGAGCGTGAAGGGCTGCTCAAGCCGTCCCGCACAGAGGGCAACACGCGGCTCTATACCGAGGAAGATCTCGAGCGGCTGGAGTTCATTCTGAACCTGGCGCGGGATCTGGGCGTCAACATCGCCGGTATCGCCATTGTGCTGCAGATGCGGGAGCGCATGGAGGAGATGAACCGGCAGATGCAGAGCTTTGTCGATTATGTGCGTACCGAGATGCTGAACCGTATGCAGCGCGCGCCGCAGGGGATGGAAGCTGGCCTGGTGCCGCTGCGCCGGCCCGTGGTCGCGGCCATTCCACGGACGGAAAAGAAGCGCTCGTGAGCGTGCACGCCCGGCCGTACCATCCCACAATCCCCTCGCAGCGCCTATGACAGAGCCGGTTGGCACATTGGCCGTTCTGGGGCTCGGCTTGTTCGGGCTGTTGACGTCCACGGTCTACACCGGAATGGTGGCCGTGGCGGCGGAGAAATTTTCGCGCACGCGTCCGCGCGAAGTCGAGCCCTTTACCATTCCCGTCAGCCTGCTGAAGCCGCTGCATGGAGCGGAGCTGAACCTCGAAGCGCAGATTGAAAGTTTCTTTCAGCAGGACTGTAGCGGCTACGAGATTCTCTTTTGCGCGCGCGCGATGGAAGATGCCGGCCTGACGGTCGCGCGCCGCGTCGCCGCGCGATATCCAGAGGTCCCCGTTCAGTTTCTTGCCAGCGGCGAACCCTCCATTCCCAACGCCAAGCTGCAATCCCTGCAATGGATGGCCGAAAAGGCGCATCACGACGTCCTGATTGTCAGTGACAGCGACGTCCGGGTGGATCGCGATTATGTCCGCTCGGTGGCGGCGGAGTTCTGCGATCCGCAGGTGGGAGCGGTGACCTGCCTGTATCGCGGCTGTGCCGTAATGGGCGGCTTCTGGGCCAGGATTGAAGCGGCCGCCATGTCGATTGAGATGTCAGCCGGTGTGCTGGTTGCCAACATGCTGGAGGGGATGAAGTTTACGCTTGGCCCGACGATGGCCGTGCGGCGCAGTTCGCTCGAGAAGATTGGCGGGTTTCTGCCGATGGGAGATTACTGCGCCGACGATTTTCTGCTGGGCAACCGAGTGGCCGAGCTCGGCGAGACCGTTGTGCTGTCGCACCACGTCATCGATCACATCGTGCTGCACGAAACCTTTCTTGCTTCAATGCAGCACCAAGCGCGCTGGATGAAGAGCACGCGATTTTCGCGGCCCAAGGGTCACTTTGGCACCGCGCTGACGTTCAGCGTTCCCTTTGGCGTTGTGGCGGCCATTGCCGCTTTGGCGGCGGGCTGGCCCATCCTGGCTGCTTCACTGCTGGCGTGGAGTATTGGCAGCCGCATGCTGATGGCTGCGTTGCTGGGAAGGAATGTGCTGCAAGAGCGCCCGCTCTGGCGCGTGGTGCTGCTCTATCCCGTGCGGGATTTGATGGCGCTGGGCTTCTGGGCCGCCAGCTATGCAAGCCGGCGGATTTTGTGGCGGGGCGAGTGGTACGAGCTGGAGAGGGAAGGCAGGATGCGTCGCGTCGGCTGACGCGCTGCACCCTGCGACGAGTTATTCGCCCTGGGGCGCTGTGGATCCGGGTCCGCCGCTGCCAAGTGGCTTCGGCTGCGGGCGAGCTTTGGGCGGCCGTAGACCGGGCACGGTAGGCTCATGCGAAATATCGCCGGTCGCCGCGTCCGAAATGTTGATGTTGTATTTTTCCAGCGTATCGGCAACAAGCTGCGAAAGAGCGGCGCGATCGACGGCGTAGGTTGTCTGCGCGGCGATCAGATTGTCCTGCGCGGTCTCCAGATTGCGGGTCTGCGACAGCACATTGGCGCTGGTTGAGGCGCCGAGGTGATACTTCTTCTCCTCGGCATCCAGGCTCTGCACGGCATATTGCTGGCTGGCCTCGGCCGCCCGCACCTGCGCGCGGTCGTTCTGCAGAGCGTAGAGCTGGTTGGTGACCTGCATCCGCAGTTGCAGATAAAGCTGCTGCAGCCGCATTTGGGACTGGCGATATTCAATCTGCGCCCGCGCCTGCTGCGCCTGCGCCTGACGGTTGCGGATCGGCAGGGTGAAGTTAAATCCAACACCCTTGTTGGGTCCGCTGCTGTTCACCAGATTTCCTAGGACCGTGGTGTAGGGCAGGTTCAGGCCCGGTGTTCCCTGGCAGGGATCGAACCCGAAGATGGGATTGACGCCGCAGTGAATCAATGGGCTCTTGGAGCCGCCGAGCGCCTCCGCCCCGTAAAAGGCATAGACATCGAGGACCGGCAGCAGCGCGTTTTTGGTCGACTTGAGCGTGATTTCCTGGTTCTTGAGCTGTAGCAGCGCCTGTTCGACATTGGGGCTGTTGGCATAGGTTTCCTGGACCAGTTCATCGACCGACTTGTCCTCTTCCGGGGTCTTCTCGAGCGATACCCGATCGGTAGGGATGATTGCCGCGGCCGCGAAGCCGGGATCATCGAGGTTGCGGGAGATCGCCTGCTTCATGATGAGCTGCTGATATTCCAGCTTGGTCTGCGCGGTAATCAGCGCCTGCTGGTCGTTGGCCACCTGGGCGTTGGAGTTGACGACGTCGAGCGGCGCCATGGTTCCGATCTTGAGCTGCTGCTGGTTGTCCGCGTTGAGTTGTGTCGACTGCCGGAGCGCGCCCTTCTTCGCGGCAACATCCTCATACGCGCTTACGAGGCCCCAGTAGATGTTTTCGACCTGGTCGACGGTGTACAGCAACTGCGCGCGAAATGCAGCGTCCGTGATTCGCCGGTTGTTCTTGGTAATGGCGATGTAGCGGCCGTTCACGGTCCATCCGAAGCCCTGCAACAGGTGCTGCGTCAACTGCGCGTTAAACGAGGAGGTCAAAGCCGGGCTGTAGAAGGTGCTGAACGGCGTATTCGCATTGTTGGTGATGCGATTGTTGTTGAAGGTGACCGCCAGCGTTTCACCGGGGAGGAAACCTTGTGTGTAGTTGAAGTTGTATTCGTCGATGTTCTGGTTGAGCTGAAACGTGCCTGTCAGAAACTCTGAGGTCTGCGGGATGTAGGAGCGGGAAAGCTGCGCGGTGCCGGTCACCACAGGATCCAGCGGCTCAATGGGAACATTCAAGGGTCCGGCGCCGAGGGTGGTGGAGGTGATGCCGTTCGGGCCCGAACCCGCGCCGCCGGCGCCGACTGAGGTGCCGCCCGGTCCACCGCCGGCTGCACCCGTCGTCTGGATGGTGGTTGTCGTGCTGCTGCCGGAGCCCGTGGAGCCCGAGGTGGCCGCGGGGGAGCTGCTGGCGACCGGACTGGTGCTGCCGCCAAGCGTTCCGGTCACGAGGCCCGTGTTGACGCCCAGAAACGAGAGGCCCGAGCGGGCGCGCAGCAGATCGGTATCGGCAATATCCAGGTTGTAACGGGCAATGGCGACGTCGAAGTTATTCTCGAGTGCCAGCGTGATCGCATCGTCCAGGCTCAGATAAATCTTGCCGTCGCGATACAGGCTGTCCAGCAGAGAGGTGTTGGTGAGCCGTGGCGGGGCTACTGCGACCGGCGTATAGGCATTGAACGGATTCGGGAACTGCCGCTTGCCGCGGGAGTAGTCATGACTGGTGGGCCGCAGGGCATAGGGCTGCGTGGGGATAACCTGTGGGCGGGGAATGACCGCCGTTGCCTGCGGGGAAGCGGGCGCCGGAGCATTTGGCACGGATTGCGAGGAGGAGCTCGTTTGGCCCTGCGCCGCCGGCGCCAGAATGTTCAACAACAAAAGCCCTGCCGCAAGGCCGCCGCGCAGTGTCTGCATCGTCACGTGTGATCTGCCCTTTTTCTTCAAATTTTCGTCCTGCGATTCGCATAGCCAGCGCCCGGCGCTTCCGTCGGCCGCACATCCGCCAGCCGCCTTCGAGGCTCTGCCTCTGCTAGACGCATGGCCGGTATGGCGCGCTTCAAATCTTTTTCCGGACGCTTGCCATCCGTACCCCGGCTGTCGAGTGTTCTTACGCAATTCTAGAAGCTGCGGTTCCAGCGCCGCATATTTTTCCGGAAAGATTTCCGGGCTCTATCGGACGATTGCGGGGATCGCCGTGCCCGATTCAGCGGGACGTGGCGGCGTAGCGGCATTGGGGAACCAGAGGGTAAAGACGGCGCCACTGCGGCCGGGGACCCGAGAGCTCCAGACCGTCAGCCGGGCATTGTGGCGCTCCAGAATCTCCCGGCTTACCCACAGGCCAAGTCCCGTTCCCTGGTCGCCTTTGGTCGTAAAGAATGGTTCGGAGAGCCGGCGGATGGTTCCGCGATCCATCCCGTGTCCGGTGTCGGCAATGGTCACGCTGACGCCCGGTTGGCCGTTCCGCGGACGCATCCGGGTCCTGAGGGCAATCCGCCCGCCGCGCTTGGTCGCGTCAAACGCGTTGCCGATCAGGTTGGCGAAGACCTGACGGAGTTCGGTGCCAAAACAGACGATCGGGGACGTGGGCTGATAATCGCGCACCAGCGTGATGCCGGCGGACTGGATGCGACCGGTGTAGATGGCCAGCGCGGAATCGAGCAACTCCGACAGTTCCTCGTGCCCGGCTTGCGTCGTCTGGCGGTTGAAGCGAAGGGTATGGGTCACGATATGCGAAACGCGGGAGAGCTCATTTTGCGCCAGGCGGGCATAGCTGCGGATGGAGTCTTCGCTGGCGGTCTCGCCGATGAGATACAGAAGGTTGGTGACCGACTCCAGCGGATTGTTAATTTCATGCGAAATACTGGCTGCCATGCGTCCGACCACCACAAGCTTTTCATTGCGAATCAGCGCCTGCTGGACGCGTTTGCGGGTGTCGATGTTGGTGACGGCGATGACGCCGCCTGCAATGGCGCCGCTGGCGTCAAAAATGGGGGCCGCTGTCAGCTCGATCCAGATGCGGCAGCCATCGTGGCGTTCGAGCAAATATTCGCCCGAGACGACGGTCGCATTGGCCAGGCTGCGGTTGACCGGGAATTCATCTTTACCGACGCGTACGCCGTCCGGCCGGTAGAGTACAACCACATCGGCAAGTGACGTGGATGTCACGCTGGTCCCGAGGATCTCCTCGGCCGGACGATTGCGGCTGATGACGACGCCGGCAGCGTCGCAGAACGCCAGACCGATGGGCGTGCTTTCGAAGACCGCCGCCCAGCGCCGCCGCTCCGCATCCAGAGCCTCGCGGGACCGCCGCTGGTTATCGACATCCGTGTTGGTTCCGATCCAGTGAAGGATCTCGCCTTTGTCATTGCGGACGGGCAGCACACGGGTCAGGAAGTGCCGGAATCTTCCGTCAGCTCCCCGCAGCGGAAAAATCATCTCAGCGGGCTCGCCAGTTGTCAGAGAGCGCTGCCAGCGTTCGCGTACGGCGGGCAGCACAGTGGGATCGTGCACCGATTCCCAGCCAGAACCCTGCATCTGTTCGAGGGTGGTGCCTGTGTACTCAAACCAGCGCTGGTTGAACCAGTAGATCCATCCGTCGGGGCGCGCCATCCAGGCCAGTGCGGGGATTGCGTTGGCGAAAAACTCAAACTGCGCCTCGCTCTGGCGAAGCGCCTCGCGTGCGGCTTTCAGTTCGGTAATCTCGCGCGTGGTTCCATCGAACCGGAGCGGTTCGCCCGTGCTGGAATAGGCCGTGCGTCCAATGGCGTGAATCCACTTGATGGCGCCGTCCGGCGAGACCGTGCGGTATTCAACGTCATATCGCGTGCCATTAGCGATGGAGGCTTCGATGGCCAGCCGGGTGCGTTCGCGGTCGTCCGGGTGCAGGCGCTGGTAGAAACCGTTGATGTCGATTTCGGCATCCTCGGGCAGAAAGAAGTGCGCTTTGGTGCGCGCATCCCAGTTCATCTTGTCGAAGGGCAGGTCGCAAAACCAGTAGCCGATCTGGGCGGCCTCTGTGGCGAAGTTGAACCGCTCGCGCTGTTCGGCCAGCAGCGCCTGCGACCGCTTTTCTGCCGTTATGTCGCGGAAGAAAGAGGCCACGCCGCCGTCCGGTACTGGGAAATGACGCACGTGGTACCAGCGGTCCCACGCGGGATAAAAAGCCTCTACCGCGATCGGACGCCGCTCGCGCAGGCAGGTGACGAGTGACCGTCCCGCCGCGTTCTGCTCCAGGTCAGGAAAGACGGTTGCAATATGCTCGCCGAGAGTTGCTGCTGTATCGATGCCAAAGAACCCGAACAGTTCGCGGGCTGAGTCATTGAACTGAACAAAACGCCCTTCGGCGTCCACCAGGTGGAAGCAATCGGAAATACTGGCGAGGACCGCGGCGGCGGATAACTCCTGAGCGCTGGTCGCTGTTCGAACTGGATTGGGACGCGATGAATCCATTCTGCTGAGGCCGTAGCGCTTCGCGCGCTTGTCCGCGAAGCCGGCAGGCGGGCAAAGGCCGTCCGGCAACTGGTTTATACCTATATTCTCAAGGGGCCAAGTATACCCCAGATGTTCCGGAGATGGTTCCCTCCATGCGCCGCCTATGACTGTCGATCATACCCAGAAGAACTGGCGGCTCACGCTTGCATACGATGGCGCGGACTTTCACGGATGGCAGATCCAGCCCGATGCCTCCGCCACGCCCACGGTACAGGCGGCGCTGGCGGCCGCGATTGCTGCGGTGACGGGGGAGCAGGTTCTGCCGCAGGGCGCGGGGCGTACTGATGCCGGCGTCCACGCGCTGGGACAGGTGGCGAGTTTCTCGCTCCGGGCGCCGATTCCGGCGGACAATCTGCTGCGCGCCCTGAATCGCGTGCTTCCTGCCGCCATTCTGGTGCATAGCGCCACGACCGTCCCGCCCGAGTTTCATGCCCGGCATAGCGCGTGCGGCAAGATCTACCGCTACTGCGTCGTGCGGTCGCCGAAGTGTCCGCCGCACCTGGCGCGCTACGCGGTGCCGTTCCGCTGGCCGCTCGATGTGGCCGCCATGCAGGCCGCCGCACAGCAGGTCGTTGGTCAGCACGACTTTACATCGTTTGCCGCATCCGATCCGGATCGAAGCGAGCGCGGCGGAAAAGATGCCGGCTCGATGGTGCGGGAGATCCAACGCTCAGAGTGGAAAGAGATACGGACGGAGGGTGGCCTGATGGCAGGCGCTCAAAACCTGCTGGTCTACACCGTGCAGGGCAATGGGTTTCTGCAGCACATGGTGCGAAATCTCGTGGGAACGTTTCTCGACGTTGGACGCGGTGCGATCTCACCGGAGGCGGTGCCAGAAATTCTTGCTGCCCGCAACCGCAGCAGCGCCGGGCCCACCGCTCCAGCGAACGGGCTGTATCTGGTGAAAGTCCTCTATCCGGAGACGGCCGGGTGACGGATCAGCCGAAGTTGCGCTCGGCCCGCTGATTTCTGCGCGTGCGTCGCTCGCCGGTGCCTCCGCCGCGCAGGATGTCCATTCCCGAACGGATCGCGCTCATCCATCCGCCAACCTGACGGATAGGGGCCATCACGTTGTCCTGGATGACGCGCGTGCCACTCGCGACTGCGTCGAGGGTGTCGGTAATCATGGTGTCAATGCGGCTGACCTGCCGCCGCGTCTTACCGGTCACG
>JAKAUB010000024.1 GCA_021827845.1 Acidobacteriota bacterium
TCCGCGAGGCGCGGCAGCAGGAGCGCACGTTCGAGATTGCTCCGCGGCGCGGCATGCTGTACGACCGCGAGATGCAGCCGCTGGCCATGACCGTGCTGGCTGACTCCATCTACGCCGTTCCCAGTGAAATATCCGACAAGTCCGCGGCCGCCGCGCGGCTGGCGCGGATTGTCCATCAGGACCCCACCGATCGTTTCACGACTGCTGCGGCCATTGATGCGCGTCTCAAGCGGTCCCGCGCTTTTGCATGGGTCGCGCGAAAGCTGGAGCCCGCAACCGCGCAGCGCGTCATGGCGCTGAACCTTAAGGGCATCTACATCCAGAAAGAATTCAAGCGCTACTATCCGGAGGATCAACTGGCGGCGCAGGTGCTGGGCTATGTGAGCCTGGATGACGATGGCCTGGGTGGCATTGAGCACCGTTTTGACGGCGCACTGCACGGTACGCCGGGCCGCATGCTGACCGCCGTTGATGCACGCAGCCACAGCTACACTAGCACCGAGCGCGAGCCGAAGGCCGGTCAGGACCTGGTGCTGACTATCGACAGCCACATTCAGTTCATCGCCGAGAAGGTTCTGGACTGGAACATGGAGCGCACCCAGGCGCAGCGCGGCATGATTGTGGTGCAGGATCCAAACACAGGGCAGATTCTGGCGCTTGCTGTCCGGCCCACGTTCGATCCCAATCTAGGGCACAAGATTCACTCTTCCACGCTGCGCGATCCCGCGGTGAGCGATGTCTATGAACCCGGCTCCGTCTTCAAGCTGGCGACCTATTCCGCAGCCTTAGACAGCCAGGTCGTCACGCCGGACTCCATGCTCCACACGCTGGGTGGCCAGATCGACGTGGCCGGCCGCATCGTCCATGACGACCGTGACGCCATCCGGTTTGAGGCACAGCATGGCAACGTGATCTCCGCCACGCAGGCGCTGGAGCAGTCGAGCGACGTTGCCGCCATCGAGCTGGCGGAACGGATGGGCGTGAATCGCTTCTATCAGTACATTCACGCCTTTGGTTTTGGCCAGCGCACCGGCATTGAGCTGCCGGCGGAGACGCGTGGCCTGCTCAAACCGCCGCAACGCTGGCAGCCGACGACGATCGGCTCCATCCCTATGGGCCAGGAGATTGGCGTAACTCCGGTGCAGATCGTCAGCATGGTTTCAACCATCGCCAACGGCGGCGTGTACCTGCCACCGCACATTCTTCTCGAAGACTCCGGCGCTCTGAAGAACGGCAAGCTGGTCGCTGCCGCATTCCATCCGGAGCATCAGATCTCCGATCCGCTGCCATCGGGCGCGCATCGCGTCATCTCCACGCTGACGGCTGCTGAAATGCGCAGGATGATGGAGGACGTTGTCCTGCACGGTACAGGAATCCCCGCCCAGTTGAATGGCTACAGCGCAGCCGGCAAGACCGGAACCGCGCAGAAGATCGACCCGCGCACGCACACCTATTCCAAAACAAATTACATTGCGTCCTTCGCCGGGTTTGCGCCGGTCAATGATCCGGCCATTTCAGTGGTGGTCGTTATGGATTCACCCGCCTATCGCTACCACTACGGAACGCAGGCCAGCGCACCGGCCTTTCGTCAGGTAGCCCAACAGATTCTGGAGTATCTGGGTGTTCCTCACGATCAACCGCTGAAGTCGACGCAGGAGATGGCGAAGATCGTCAATCGTCCTCCGCCGGATGAGGGGCCGCCGCAACATATCGAGGATTTGGATTCGCTGTTTGCGGAGGTGAACCATCTTCCGGCCGACGATCCGCTGCGCACGCCGCACACGGCCACGCCGACAGCCGATGTGGAAGAGGCGAAGGCGTATCAGCAGACGATCTCTACGCCTGACGCTGGCCCCGTGCCGGCCGCTCAAAAGGCTGCCGC
This sequence comes from Acidobacteriota bacterium, assembly GCA_021827845.1. Taxonomy (GTDB): domain Bacteria; phylum Acidobacteriota; class Terriglobia; order Terriglobales; family Acidobacteriaceae; genus JAKAUB01. The sequence goes on from JAKAUB010000024.1 coordinate 1,883, forward strand.
CGGACCAGTGCTCAACGGCAAAAAATCATCGCCGGAAGCGGTCGCGGCTGCGGCTCCCAGCGCTGCAGCCGCGGCCCAGCCGGCGATGGCCGCACCGGCCGCCAGCACAACCGCGCTCGCCGCCAGCGGTCCGCAGCGCGTAAGGATTCCCGGCTTTACCGGCCAGCCCCTGCGCAGCGTGGTGGCGGAGGCGGCCAACCTCGGCCTGCAGGTTCGCGTCTATGGCACGGGCTCCGCTACGGAACAAGCGCCCGCACCTGGCACTATGGTGCCCGCTGGCACAACGGTGGTGGTTCGCTTTCAGCCGTAGACGATGGCCCTGAGATTGTTTCTCGGGCCGCGGCTAAGTTGTGCTCCAATGCAGGCAAGTCTTCGCGCAGCCGTTATGAATTCCAACCGTTCCATGATGTTCGAGAATCTGCTGGCGAATGTCGACCTCATCGCGCGTGCGGGCGGCGACCCCGTGATTACGGATGTCGTCTTTGACTCGAGACAGGTCACGCCGGGAGCGCTCTTCCTCGCCATGCGTGGGGAAGTCTCCGATGGCAACCGCTATATTGCCAGTGCGCTGGAGCGTGGCGCGGCGGCGATTCTCACCGACAGTGAGGTTGCCTGGCGGGAGCTGACTGCGAGTTCCAGCCAGGTTGGACTGGCGCTGGTCGAGCACGGGCGGCGGGCGCTGGCCGGCGTCAGCGCCAACTTCTTCGGCCATCCTGAGCGCGCTCTCTGCCTGCATGGCGTGACCGGCACCAACGGCAAAACGACGACGACTTACATTCTGGATGCCATGCTGCGCACTGCCGGGCGC
>JAKAUB010000183.1:0-1579 GCA_021827845.1 Acidobacteriota bacterium
GGGAACGGCCGTCGTCTTGAGCGAAGGATCTCTGCATTTGTATTGCAGAGAAAAGCCACTGCCCGGATTCTTCGAGTCATCCTGAGCGTAGCGAAGGATCTCTGTATTTGTATTGCAGAGAAAAGCCAATACCCAGATTCTTCGCTTCGCTCAGAATGACGAGCTTTCCTATGCGGAAACAGTGAAGATGCGATTCACCGAGAGTCATCCTGAGCGTAGCGAAGGATCTCTGCATTTGTCCTGCAGCGAAAAGCCAATGCCCAGATTCTTCGCTTCGCTCAGAATGACGAGCGTTCTTCCGCAACAACAATGAAGATGCAATGCACCGAGAGTCATCCTGAGCGTAGCGAAGGATCCCTGTATTTGTCCTGCAGCGAAAAGCCAATGCCCAGATTCTTCGCTTCGCTCAGAATGACGAGCGTCTTCTAATCGTCGAGCTTCTTGGTGACCAGTTCGTTGAGTAGCGCGGGATTGGCCTGCCCCTTTGACAACTTCATTACCTGGCCGACAAAGAATGCGGCAACCGTCTTTTTGCCGCCGCGGTATTGTTCCACCTGCTTCGGGTTGGCAGCGATCACTTCGTCCACCATGCGTTCCAGCGTGCTCGAGTCGCTGATCTGCTGCGGTTTCTCCCGCTCATAGACCATGTCGAAGTCCTCGCGCGTCTCAAAACAGCGGTCAAAGAGCTGCTTCAGCATTTTGCTAGACAGATCACCGGCCTCGGCGCGGTCGGCAGCCAGCGCAATGCCGCGCATGGAGAGCGGAGACTCTTCCATCGCCAGACCGCTGGCCTTCAGACGGCCCAACAGCTCGCTCTGCACCAGGTTGGCGACGCGCTTCGGATTCTTGGCAGCCCGCGCCGCCGACTCAAACTGATCGGCCAGCTCGCGCGTTGCGGTCAGCACTTCAGCATCCTGCGGGGTGATGCCGTACTCCTCCGCCAGGCGCTTACGACGCGCATCGGGCAGCTCCGGCAGCGTGGCCGCAATCTCCTGGCGCCAGGCGTCGGAGACGGTCAGCGGCGGAAGATCCGGTTCCGGGAAGTAGCGATAATCGTGCGCCTGCTCTTTGGAGCGCATGGAGTAGGTGCGGCCTTCGTTCGCGTTGTACAGGCGCGTCTCCTGCGGCACTCGTTCGCCGCGCTCCACCAGCTCAATCTGGCGCTCAATTTCGTACTCCAGCGCCGCGCGGATGAAGCGGAAGCTGTTGACGTTCTTTACCTCGACCTTAGCGCCGAATCTTGGAGCACCCTTGCGCCGCACACTCACATTCGCGTCGCAGCGCAGCGAGCCTTCTTCCATGTTGCAATCGCTGACCCGCGTGTAGAGCAGTATCTCCTTGAGCCGCGTGAGATAGTCGTACGCTTCGTCTGCGGAGCGGATATCCGGCTCGCTGACAATCTCAATCAGCGGCGTCCCGCAGCGGTTCAGGTCGATCGAGGTGAACTCCCGTGAGTCCGGCAACCCGTCATGCAGGCTCTTGCCCGCGTCCTCTTCCATATGCAGGCGCGTGATGCCGATGCGCTTGGAGGCGCCCGCCACGAAGATGTCGATCGCGCCGTGTTCGGCGATGGGCTTGT
>JAKAUB010000183.1:2039-13781 GCA_021827845.1 Acidobacteriota bacterium
ACCCTGCAGTGCACCCACCCGCAAGCGCGCCGACGTAGCTCAGTTGGTAGAGCAGCTGATTCGTAATCAGCAGGTCATCGGTTCAAGTCCGATCGTCGGCTCCAGCATTTTGATCCTCTCCCTGCGCCATCTCCGCGTACATCAGGCAACTTTGCCCCATCCAGAAACGATTGTTGATGCGCGTCAGCAGACCGGGCGGCTTACTGCGCATGCGCTCCAGCGCCTCAAAGTAGGGTCCGGTGCGACGCATACGCGCGGGCAGGCTGCGGTACAGCGTTGGCAGCCAGCGGTGCGTGCGGGCAACGACGCGCTGCTCGCGGGCTGAAAATGGAAGCGCAAATTCCTGACGAAAGCGCGGCGGCAGCCATCCTGCGGTCAACGCGCGGTACCAGCCCGGCGGCCGCACCCAGGAGCCAGAGCCGGCGAGCAGGCGATGCGCCATGTTGCGCGCCAGCTCATCCACACCGAGGACGTCCGAGGACTGCATGGCGCTGCAGTAGCGCAGGAAGGCCGGCCAGTCCGGCGGCAAGGCGGCCGCAGGGATGCCGAACAGCGCTGCCATGTGTTTCGTCTCGGCGTAGTAGCGCGCGCGCTCTTCGCCAGTCAGCGGCGGCAGCACAAAGCCGTAAGCGAGCACCGCACTCTCCACCAGCGTGGCGAAGACCCAGATCAGCGCGTCAACATTATTGGCTTCATAATGCTGTCCGGCGCGCAGCGTGACGGCGCTGTTCGGGACCTCTCCACGGATGCGCGTGTGCAGGGTGTGCAGCCCGCGCGACGCGGCCATGGCCTGCGGCAGGGAGCCAAACAGCATGGTGTAGATGACGCGGAAGGTGCCGTGAAAGCGGCCGATGGGATCGTTGAGCGTGTTCGAGTGCTGGTTGAGCGCGTGCGTCACCCAGGGATGCGCCAGTTGCAGTAATGCGGCACGTCCCGCGCCCAGAAATACGGCCGACTCGCGATTGAGATTCCAACTGACGGATTGCGGCCCGAAGATGCCGGCCTGCGGATCGCGGGTGGCGCGGCCCAGCGCGTTCAACTGCGCCTCAAGATCGCCGCGCGTGACGAGCGAGGATGGAGACGGCTTCGCTTCCGGGCCCGGGGTCAGCACCCTTCGATAGACGCTGACTGCCCTGGATTGGATTGCGCCCTTCGAATCGAATCGTCATTTGGGACGCGATTTCCTAGGAAATTCTTCAAAGATTATTGCGATTCAACAGATTCCACCGCATAATCAGGTCGAGAGACGGTACGCAGCGAGCACAATTTGTGACCCGATACAGCCGTCAGGATGTCCTGAGAATTTTGCAGCTGACCTCGCGCCAGCTCCAGAGCTGGGAGCGGGCAGGCCTCATTGCCGCCCTCGAAACGTACTCCTTCCAGCAACTCTCTCAACTCAGAAAACTCCGCCTGCTCTCCTTGGAGCGTATCCGCAGCTCCAGAATCTCGGCCTCCGTGCAGGCGATGCAGCGCGTCTCCGGCATGGCCAATCCCCTGTTGGAAGCCGGCATGGTCACGGCGCGGTCGCGGATCGCCTTTCGGCATCAGGGCGCGCTGGTCGAACCCGTCTCGCGGCAACTTGTCTTTGACTTCGACGGCAGCGCTGCTTCCGCTAGCTGTACCGTCATTGGCGAAGCGGCGGTGCAGCGTTTCCGGGAGTCGCGCGCGGCCAGCCTCTTTCACGAGGCCGTGCGGCTGGAGGATGCGCAGGGCCCGGTGCGGGAGATCATCGAGCTGTACAGCGAGGCGATTGAGCTGCAGCCGGAACATGCCGCCGCCCTCATTAATCTCGGAACGGTCTACTATAACCAGCGCCAGTTTCTACAGGCCGAGGCGATGTACCGTCGCGCCACAGAGGCCGACCCCAACTACGCGCTGGCCCACTTCGATCTGGGAAACTCCCTGGATGAGCTGCAGCGACTGAACGACGCCATTGAAGCCTATCGGGCCGCCATTCGCATTGCGCCGAAGTACGCCGACGCCCACTACAATCTGGCGTTGGCGTATGAGCGCATCGGCGAGCACCGCCGCGCGCTGCCCCACTGGATGACCTATGCGCGGCTCGATCCTTCGGGGCCGTGGTCAGCGCACGCGCGTGGACAGGCACGCCGCTTGATCGCTGCTGACCATCTGCAAATCATCAGCCGGCCCTGAAAGTAAATCCGTCCCTTCGCGACCTGCAATCGTTAGGCGAGCAGAATGCCTGCTGAGTAATAGGTCTCGCCTGCAACGATCGTCTCCACCACCGGCAGCGTGGGCGTTTTCGTCAGAACCTCCAGCGCATCGCCGTCGCGGATGACCGTGTCTTCAATCTTCGCGCCCTGCAGCGACGGGTTCCATGCAAACGCCTGGCGGCGCAGGACGCGCTCCGCACCTGTGGGCCGCGCGACCCACTCGCGTTCCCAATAGCCGGTTGCCCCGCCCTGGTGGTGCATCTGCTCTTCGCCGGGAAATCCGCAGTCGGCGTAGGCATACTGGGCAACGGAAAACAACTCATCGGCGGTCGCGCCTTCGCGGGTGGCGTGCAGCAACTGCGCGTTCACCTTCGCGACTGCGGCAAATTTATCCTCCAGCTCACTCTCCATGCGGCCAAAGTGAACCAGCCGCGTGATGGAGATGCAAAGGCCCCAGCGCCGCGCACAGAAGTTCAGCATTCCCAGACGGCTGACGGAGGCGCAGCGCGGCACCGCATGACGATAGCTGCGCACACGGTCATCGGCTGCAGTTAGAAACACGGACGGCTGAATGTTTTTTTCCAGCAGCCGCGCCGCGACCATCGACTGCATTTCGGTTTCGCGCATGCCGGGCCGCAGAAGCTCCAAAGCATTGGCGGCAGCCGCAGCCACCTGCGTTCCCAGCCAGCGGTAGCGGACGGCTTCGCCTTCGGTCAGCTCCAGCCGGAGCGGTTTCAGCGAATGCACGGGAAAGCCATAAGTGGGATCGTCCGAAGCTACGCGCCCGCGACCGGCGATTTTGCCGACTGCTGCTGGAACGTCGGCCGCGTACCAGGGCTGGATGACCGGCTCGTAGTCCAGGCCCTGAAACTCCTCGTCACGCAGCCGGGGGGCCTCATTGCTGGTGGTGAGATAGTAGCGGCCGCCCTTGCGGGTGATCAGGAGACTGGCCACGCCGATTTCCCGCAGCAGACCCACGTGGAGATCCACCTGACCGCCAGTCGCCCAAGCGATGTTCTCGTGGCGGCAGATCAGATAAGCGTCAAGCTCGTTTTCATCCAGAAACCTGGCAAGAAGTTTCTGCTTCTCAGTAAGCTCCTGCTGTCTCGCCTCCAGCGAGAGCAGCTTGAACAGAGGGTCACAACTGACTGCCACGTAAAACCTCCTATAGCTGTCGCGGGTTACTGCGCACTCTCAAGAATCCGCACGCCGTAGACCGGCAGCGTGAATGAAGACACAGTATCGCCGGAGAGCACGTCGTGCATCGCGCTATCCAGCGTAACGGAACGCGGGGCGGCAGCAAAATTTTCAAAAAACAGCAGATTTTTTCCGTGGCCCACCCGCCGTTCGACCTCCACACCGGGCGGCACCTGTGGCAGGTCGGGCTGGACGCCGGCGGCGTTTACCATCCACCGCGCGGCGCGCTTCATACCCTCTGGGTTCATCCAGATGCCGATGTACGTAATGGATCCGGAGCCCACGCTGCGGGTGATGGCGGCCGGCTGATGATCGAGCCATCCGTTGCTCACGCCATACTGCATCAGCGTGTGAACGTCCGGCGCCGTGATCTGTAGCCGTTCCGCGTAGAGTTGGTCCTGGTTGGCGCCCCACGTTCCGTCCACAGGGACCGGCGCGCGCAGGGCAATGTACTGCTCCACGCGGCCACCCAGCAGACCCGCCAGCGGCCCCGGCTGCCGCTGCGGCCAGCGGGAGTTATCCCAGTTCTTCATGCCGGAGCGCTGCCCCAGCACCAGATTGCCGCCGCCTTTCACGTAGCGCGTCAGGTTGTCAGCCACATCCTGCGGCAGAACGTTCAGCCCCGGCGCAATGACCAGCTTGTATTTGCTGAGCGATGCATGCGGTGAAACAATGTCGATCGTGTATCCGAGTTGATGCAGCGGCGTGTAATAGCTCAGAATCTCTTTGATCGGGTTGTAGTTGGGGTTTTCCCGCTGCCAGTTGATCACCCACCGGCTGGGGTAGGACTGCAGGATCGCAATCTGCGCGGAAACATTTGTGCCCGCGACTTCCCTGCCCGCCCGGTCGTACTCGTCGGCCGTCTGGGCGATGTCGCTATATTCCGGGCTGGGCGTTCCATCCACACCCACAAGAATGCCCTTGTGATTCTGCTCCTGCCCGTTGAGCGAGTCGCGCCACTGCCAGTAGCTGGTGGTGTTGGCGCCATGGCCAATGTCCTGCCAGAGGGCCGCGCGCATCTGGCCCTTGGCAATGTTGGAGCCGGCCGTGGTCTCCATGATCCAGTAGTTCTGTTGTTTCAAGCCGCGCATCAGATCGTTGGTGGCAGCGTTGTGGACCGGGTCAAACGGATTGGCCCAGTGGCCCAGCGGATCGTCCCACGCTGTAAAGTCCACGTCTTTCGTGATCACGTAGTGATCGAAGCCGTCGAACCAGCCCATCAGGTTTGTGGTGATCTTCTGGCGGGGATCGATGGCAGTACGCAGCGCGTCAATCTGGTTCTTCTGATAGCTGCGCCAGGTGTCGGTGACAAAGCGCTTCCAGTCCAGCATCAACCCCGGGTTGCCATTCCGTCCGGGAATTTCAATCTGGTCCCAGCGGGTGACGGTGAGGCCCCAGTACGCCATATCCAGACGCTGATTGAAGGCGTCCAGCGTTCCATATTTCTGGTGCAGCCAGTTCTGAAACTGCTCGCGCGTCCCGTCGTCATACGAGATGAAGTTGTACTCGTTATCGATTTGCCAGCCGATGACATACGGATTGTGGCCGAATCGCTGCGCCAGGCGGATATCCATCTCGCGCACGAGCCGGCGATAGGTAGGATCCGAGAAATTGAAGCTGGCGCGGCTGCCGGGTTTTACGCGGCGCCCATCCTGCAAGGTGCGGAGCACCTGCGGATATTTCTGCGTAAGCCATGCGGGCGGGGACTGGCTGGGCGTGCCGATCACGACGAAGATGCCGTGCTTGCCGGCAAGATTGATGGCCCGCTCCATCCAGTCAAAGTCATAGCGGCCTTCGCTGGGCTCGTTGCGCGCCCACGTGTACTCCCCCAGGCGCACCAAGTGGACGTGGGCCTGCTGCATCAGCTCCAAATCCTTTTCCCAGCGCGCCTCCGGCCACTGCTCGGGATACCACGCTGCGCCCATCAAAAGCGGCGGTGGCGTCGGCGCACCCGTGGAGGTCGCGGCAGCTTTGCGCGTGCGCGCCAGTCCCATACCGGCCACGAATGTGAGCGATAGAAAGCAAAGAGTCCGGGCAGCGCGAAATCGGGCGGGACGGGGGTTCATGATTCCTCCACGGAGAATGGCACAATTCGAGATGAGCGATATTGTTTCCCGAGAACAAACAACGATATGGTGCCGAGCAGCGGCATCAGACCTACCATTAAGAAAACAGGCCGGTAGGAGACGTGATCTACCAGCACGCCGGTAAGCAGCGGAAACAGCAACCCGCTGAGGCCGCCGGCAACACCGGTCAGCGCCGTGGCGCGGCCCACGATGGGGTCGGGAAATAGATCGGTCACCGCGGCGAACATGTTTGCCGAAAGAAAATTGTCGGCGGTGATCGCAATTCCGATAGTGAGCAGTGCGGGCAAAATGGCGTGGACGTGCGCAACCAGAAGACTGGTCAGGCACAGCAGGCTGCTGCCGTACATGGTGATGCGGCGGACGGTATAGATGGACAGGCCTTTCGATTGCAGCCACGCCGCCGCCCAGCCGCCGAGCACGCCGCCAAAGCCGCCCAGGAAGAACGGAATCCAGCCGAGAAAGCCCACCTGCGACAGCGACAGATGGCGAACGCTATAGAGATAGCTGGGAATCCAGTACCAATAAAACTGCATCACCGGCCCGATAAAAAATCGGCAGCCCATGATCGCCCACGAGGAGGAGTGTCCCAGCAGCGCACGCAGCGGAACCTCCTTGTGCACGAAACCCTCCGCCCGCGCAGGCGGACGTGGGTAGAAGATCCACCAGAGCGGGACCCAGATGGCGCCCAGGATGGCCGGGACCATGAATGCGGCGCGGAAGCCATAGCGTTCCAGCAGAAATACAATCATCGGCGGCGCCACGGTTGCGCCCACGATGCTGCCGCCGTTAAAAATGCCGATGGCGAGCGTGCGCTCCTTCTGGGAAAAGAATCGCGCCATGGCCTTCATGCCGCCGGAGTAGTTGCCGACCTCTCCGCTGCCCATCCATAGCCGCACGCCACCGAGCTGAAAACCCGAGCGCGTAAAGACCTGACATCCTGTCGCTGCGGACCACCACAGCACGGCCGCCGACAGGCCGATGCGCGCGCCCACGCGGTCCATCAGCCAGCCCATGGGAAATTCCCCCGCCATCATGCCGAACTGCAGCGCGGCGACGACGCGGCTGTAGGTTTCGTTGGTCAGGTGATAGGCATTCTTCAGCACCGGCGCCAGGACGGAGAGCGTCTGCCGGTCGATGAAGTTGATGACTGTAATGGAGAAGATCAGGCCGAGGATAATCCAACGCTTGCTGGAGCGCTGCTCTTCGGTGGGCGGCTCCTCCACGGCGGCCGCGACGGCCAGCGTCGGGTCGACCGGTACGGAATCGTGCGCGCCGGTGGTAGCGAGCGCGGCAGACTGCGGCTCAAATGGCATTCGGCTCCTGACTTGTGATGAAGAGCTACTTCATCGTAGCCGCATTGCTGCCGGTCGTCGCCCGGGACAGACGCAACAGCACCACTCCGTGAACCGGTACGACCGTGGTGTAGGTCTGCGCGATAGAAAATGTGTGCGGGTTCCACAGATCATGCGCCTGCGCCGCGCCATTCCAGCCTAACCGGGCGAGATCGACGGTCATAAATTGTGGCGCATCGGAGCGGTTAAACAGTGCCACTGCCATGTCGCCGTGCACCAGCGGACGCTTCCAGACCTCAAGCGGCCCCTCCGCAGACACGCGATCGCCGGCGCGGCCCAGCGGATCCTGATCGATGGCGATCACGGCCTTGTTGAGCAGGATGCTGCGCGTCTCCGGGGTCATGTGCGCCACATCGTTGCCCGCGATAAGCGGCGCCGCTGCGATTGCCCACAGGCTGAAGTGGGTGCGCTGCTCATCCAGTGTCATGCCGCCGTTGCCCACTTCCAGAATGTCCGGATCGTTCCAGTATCCGGGACTGGCATAGCGCGCAAGGCCCGCCTGACGGAATCCGATCGACGTCATGCGGGCGTAGCTGTCGCTGATGTCTCCCGTCGTGCGCCACAGATTGCCGCCCACGCTCGGACCCCACTTCCAGACCTTGGCCCAGCCGTACTGGCACATGCTGAAGACCATCGGCCGGCCGGTGGCGAGAATGGCCTGGTGCATCTGCGCATAAGCGTCGCGCATAATTTGATCGGCCCGCGCCTGGTTGCCGCCGGACTGCTGCTGCATGATCTTGCGGAAGCTGCACAGATCGTACTTCACATAGTCCACGCCCCAGGACGCGAACATCTTTGCATCCTGCGCCACGTGGCCATAGCTTGCGGGCGCACCCGCACATGTCTGCGGCCCAGGCCCGGTATACATGCCAAACTTCAGGCCTTTGGAGTGGATGTAGTCCCCCAGCGCCTTCATGTCCGGAAAATTCTTATTGGGATGCAGGACGCCCTGCGCGTCGCGATAGCCTTCCCAACCGCCATCGATGTTGACGTAGACGTAGCCGGCGTCACGCATCCCGGAAGACACCAGGGCATCCGCCTGCTGCCGCACGAGGGCATCGGAGATATCGTGCTTAAAGTGGTTCCATGTGCTCCAGCCCATCGGCGGCGTGGGTGCCAGGTCAGTCTGCTGCGCGCGGGCAGAGATGACGGCCAGCCCCAGCGCCAGGGCTATCGCGCCCACCGTGCGAGCGGTGCGACTGCATCGAATTGCTCGTTGCGTGGAATGCATAGAGGCCTTCCCTCCCTTTCGCGGAGTAACGGCGAAGCGCTGGAGCGTCTCAGCGGCGGTCCCAGGGCGCAGCCGACTTCAGAACCTGATTCACCCTCTGAATGTTTTCCGCTCCTTGCGTCTCCAGCCACTGTTCCAGCCCGCGCGCTCCGTCCTTCACATACGTTGGAACGCCATCCTGCCAGGTGGCGCGCCCGCACAGCACGCCATTGAACGCGATCCCGCAGTCCACGGCAAACTCCAGCATCTCGACGAAGGCGTCATTGGTGACGCCAGCCGAAAGATAGACAAACGGCAGGTGCGTCGCGCGCTCGGCCTTGCGAAAGATCTCCTTCGCCTCTGCGCGGGTATAGGCGGAGGGCCCTTTGCAGGCCTTCGTGCCTTCGACGTATTGAATCTGCACCGGCGCCTCTACCTTCAGCACGTCGGCCAGATAGCGCTCCTTGCTGAACTCCTCCATCGAACGCAGCACGATCTCCGGCTTGCGCTTTGCATAGGCGATTCCCTTTTCGTCTTCACCGTGCACGTCATAGCCGACGAACTCGAGAAACAGCGGAATATCGTGCGCCTTGCACTCCGCGCCGATGCGCTCCACCCAGGCATGCTTCTGCTCATTCACCCACGCATCTTCAAAGGGTGTGTAGTAGACCAGAATCTTGATGGCGTCGGCACCGGCCTCCTTCACGCGCAGCACCGACCAGCCTTCGCTGGCCGTGGGAAGGCGTTCGGGATGGTCCACCGTGTAACCGGCCTTTTCGTAGGCAAGCAGCAGGCCCTTACCGCGGCGGAACTTCGTGGCCGGCAGGCCGTATTGCAGATCGAGCAGAATCGACGAGGCGTACTTTGTTAGCACCCCCGTGACAATCTGCTTGAACTCGACGACCATCGCCTCGGGCGGCTCTTCGGTTTTCAGTTCGCGCGCGAGCATCGTCTTCAGCAGTCCGCGCTGGTCCATGGCGGCGGCGGCGATTACGCCACGCTCATCCGACACAGCCTTTAATCCCGCGATCTTTCCCGGCGTCATTGCAGCCATTTTGCCCTTTCCGTTTGGGGTGCTTATAAAGGTGGGTGCCAGACAGTGGGCGCCGGACGGCGCTTCGGGAAGGCACAGGCAAGACTATAGAAATGAGGAGCGTACTCTGTCAATCGATTGTGAACGATTAGCCTAGGGCCGTTCCATTCGTTTTATGACGATTTGGTTGAAATTATGGAAGTTGTCATCCCTCACGGCTTGACAATCGATAATAATAGATTGTAGCCTTCTCTCTTCTGACACCCGAAAGTTCGCTGCCCCCCGGCGACTTTCGATCGTCGATCACGCATCACTTGCCTGCCACCACGGTACGTCCGATGACTCAAAGCAATCTGCTCATCGTGCAAAGCGGCGGTCCAACCACAGTGTTGAACCGTACCCTGGCGGCCATTGTGCAAGAGGCCGCCCACGGCAAAGATTGCGGCATCCTCGGTTCCCGCTCTGGACTGGCGGGCATGACCCGCGGTGACTACATCGATTTGAACGGGATTTCGCCGGCCGAGCTTGAGCAGATTCGCACCAGTCCGGGAGCGGCTCTGGGCTCTGCCCGCATTCCGCTGCCGCCGGAAGTGCTTTCCGCCATCGTTCGCCGGCTGGCGCAGGATCACATCGATAAGCTGCTGCTGATCGGCGGAAACGGCACCATGGCCGCGGCGCAGAAGCTTGGCGCAGCGGCCGCCGCGCAGGGGCATCCACTGCAGGTCATCGGGATTCCGAAGACGATCGACAATGACATCACCGCCACCGACCGCTGTCCTGGGTATGCGAGTGCGGCCCGGTTTGTCATCCAGTCGACGCGCGATCTGGCGATGGATGTCAGCGCGCTTCCGCAGCCGGTTTCCATTTTGGAGACGATGGGCCGCAGCGTTGGCTGGCTGGCCGCCGCCGCGGGCGCCGCGCGGGAAGAAGCAGAGGACGCACCGCATCTGGTCTACGTGCCAGAGATACCCTTCGATCCCGAACAGTTTCTGACGGACCTCGACCGCGTGGTATCGCGCGTCGGCTGGGCGATTGTCGTAGTTTCAGAGGGCATCCGCAAAGCGGATGGTTCGCCGGTCTTCCAGACGGCGGATCCGGCGCAGTCCGATCCTCTGCATCGTCCGCTGATTGGCGGTGTGGGCCAGCATCTCGCTGCTTTCGCCTCATCCGCGCTGCGGTTGCGCTGCCGCAGTGAAAAGCCCGGCTTGCTGGGCCGCGCCTCCACGCTGCATGCGGCGCCGCAGGATATCGCCGATGCCAGCGCCGTTGGCGTCGCCGCGGTCCAGGCGCTGCGGGAAGGCCACTCTGGCGCGATGGTCGCCCTCGATCCACTTTCTCCGTCCGATGCCGCCTCAAGATATGAAGCGCAGCCGCCGCGGACACACCTCGTTCCTCTCTCAATGGTTGCCGGTGTGGAGCGCCCGATCCCCTCTGCCTGGCTGCCGCCTGCGGCGGACGCCGTTAACCCCGGTTTTCTTCATTACCTGCAGCCACTGGCCGGCGCCTGGACGTCGCATCGGATTCCCGCGCGGTTCCGGATGGCTGCTTCAGGAGTTTTGTCGTGATGCCGTCGTCCCCGCATTTTCAGCCGGCCAGTCCGTTGGGAGTGGTCATGCTCGGCCGCAAGCGTCCGGGTTTCGATCAGGAATGGAACCGCGTCATGCTCGAAAAGAGCCTGGCCGCGATGCAACGGCTCGGAATTCCCACGGTCGGTGCCAACAAGCATGTTGTCGATGACGCCACGCTGGCGGAGGCACTGAAGGACATTCAAGCCGCGCACTGCCAGACGCTGCTGGTGCTGCAGCCCTCCATTGGAAACGGCCAGCTGGCGTTGACGGTCACCCAGAAATGGCAAGATCCGATCGTCCTGTGGGCAACGCCCGAGCGGCCGACGGATGGCAAAGTGAGCTCGTGCTCGCTGGTGGGACAGCATCTCTGGGCCTCTGTCCTGCGTCAGGCGGACCATCCCTTTGAGTTCGTCTATGGAGCGCCGGACGACCCGGCGCTGCAGCACGAACTAGTGCGCGCCATTGCGCTGTGCCGTACGCATCGGTATCTCCGCCATGCCAAGGTGGGCGTCGTCGGAACCCATGTCCCCGGCTTTATCGATCTGGCGTCCGATCCGTTTATGCTGCGCCGCAAACTAGGGATTCAACTGCACCCGCTTAGTCTGCCGCAGTACATTGAGCGCGTTCGCGGTATCGGTCAGGCCGCTGTGGATCAGGACGTCGCTGCGGTCCGCAAGCTGGGCCTTCGCGCTGTGGACGTTTCCGAGGACACGCTGGACGTGAACTCACGCGTCTACCTGGCCATGCTGGAATTGATGCAGGAAGAGAGCCTGCACGCGCTGGCGCTCCAGTGCTGGCCGGAGATTCCGAATATGCTGGGGCAGTGGCCCTATCTGGCGGTTTCGCGGCTCAGCTCCGCCGGCCACGCGATCGCGATTGAGGGCGATGTGGATGGCTCCATCGCCAGCCTGATGAGCTCCTCGCTGGGGATTGGGCCGGGCTTTCTGACGGACTGGCTGGAGCACGATGCGAACAGCGTACTGTTCTGGCACCCTGGGATGGCGCCGCTCGATATGTGCCACGCGATCGGCAGCGAGGCCGAACCCACGCTCGGGCAGCACTTCAACATTGCCAAACCCCTGGTTGTCGATGGCCAGTTGCGGCCCGATCAGGATGTGACC
>JAKAUB010000250.1 GCA_021827845.1 Acidobacteriota bacterium
GTGCTGCACGAAGATACCAAGACCGGCGGCATCGCAGGCGAGATCAGCGCCATCATTCATGAAGAGGCGTTCGACGCACTGGACGCCCCGATTGTTCGCATTACTGCGCTGGATGCGCCGGTACCCTTCTCTCCGCCGCTGGAAAAGGCCTTTTTGCCGAAGGTGGAAGATGTGGTGCGCGAGGCGCGCCGGCTGGTGAAGTACTAAGCAAGCATCGCAGCGCCAGATTATGGCAGGCAAGAACCAGGACTGAACGGAAAGCGGAAGGAATTCGATGCCAACGAATGTAGTTATGCCCCAGATGGGCGAATCGATCTTTGAAGGCACCATCACCAAGTGGCTGAAGAAGCCGGGCGATCAGGTGCAGCGCGATGAGCCGCTGTTTGAAATTTCCACCGACAAAGTGGACGCAGAGATTCCGGCGCCGGCTGCGGGCGTACTGACCGAGATCAAGGTTGCCGAAGGCACCACGGTTGAGATCAACACGGTCGTTGCGGTCATCGGCGAGGCGGGCAGCCAGCCCGCTGCGTCCGGTGGTGGGGTGACGGTCGACGTCGCGAAGGAAGCCAAGGCGACTGCGGTGGCCACCGCTCCCGAAGGCGCGAACGAACCGGTCCCAGCTCCGGGAGCAAAGACGGCCTCGGGCAGCAAAGAACCTACTCCGTCCCCGGCCGATGGCGACCCGGCCAATCGTGGGCCGGAGGGTGCGCCCGGCGGCGCGAGTACCGGCGGCACGAATGTCGTGATGCCGCAGATGGGCGAGTCCATTTTTGAAGGCACCATCACCAAGTGGCTGAAGAAGGTCGGCGATTCTGTCCAGCGCGACGAGCCGCTGTTTGAAATCTCCACCGACAAGGTGGACGCGGAGATTCCCGCGCCCGCTGCAGGCGTGCTGACGGAGATCAAGGTACCCGAAGGCACCACGGTCGAGATCAATACCGTCGTTGCCGTAATCGGCGGCAGCAAGTCGAGTGCACCGGCCGCCGCTGCGCCCAAACCGGCAGCAGCAGCCCCCAGCGCCCCTGCACCGGCCGCGACTGCTGCGCAGGCTGGCCCGGCGGCTGCGGGCACGCACGACCGCATCCGCTCCTCGCCGCTGGTACGCCGCATCGCCAAGGACAATAATCTGGACCTGAGCCGCATCAGCGGCACCGGCATGGGTGGGCGCATCACGAAGAACGACGCGCTGGCATTTCTGGCGCAGGGCGGTGCAGGCTCGGCCGCACCGGCGCAGACACAGAGTCAGCCACAGGCTGCGGCCCCGGCAAAACCTGCCGCCACGGCAGCACCCGCGCCCGCTGCCGCCGCATCGCGGCCATCCGCTCCTGCGGCTGCTGTCGCAGCACCGCTACCGGGCGAGCTGGTGCCGCTGAGCAAGATGCGCGGCATCATTGCGGAGCGCATGGTCGAATCCAAGCGGACCAGCGCGCACGTCCATACGGTTTTCAAGGTGGATATGACCCGCATCGTGCGCCTGCGCGACCGCGAAAAGTCAAAGTATGAGCAGCGCAATGGCGTCAAGCTGACATTCATGCCGTTCATTGCCATGGCCGCCGTGCAGTGTCTGCGCCGCATGCCTATCATCAACGCCTCGATGGAAGGCAATGCCATCCGCTACCACCAGAACATCAACATCGGCATCGCCGTGGCGCTGGATTGGGGCCTGATCGTTCCTGTGGTCAAGCAGGCGGAGGAGCGCAGTTTCCTCGGCGTGGCCCGCGCCATTGCCGATCTGGCGGCCCGCGCGCGCGCCAAGAAGCTGAAGCCCGAGGAAGTCTCCGGCGGCACCTTCACCATCACCAACCCTGGCATCTTCGGCGAGCAGTTCGGCACGCCGGTCATCAATCAGCCGGAGTCGGCGATTCTGGGCGTTGGCGGCATGTTTAAGGAGCCGACGGTCGTCACCGATGCCGATGGCGTCGATTCCATCGCCATCCGCAGCATCATGCGGCTGACGCTCGGCTTCGATCACCGCATCATCGACGGCGCCGATGCCGGTAAATTCATGGCGGACATGAAGAAGACGCTCGAAAACTGGGACGGTGACATCGGCTAGCCGTTTGCTGCGTCAATTTCGCTGCGTTCCACCGGCTGCCCGCCGCAATTACTCGGAGGGCAGCCGGTTTCGTTTTTGGCTCAACTACGGATACAGCTTTGCTGGACTGATCTGCGGCCGCGCTTCGCCCGATGCGACGATCATCGCCTCCAGCTGCTGCCGCAGCGCAGCCGCGTCGCTGCGGTACTCCACTCTTCCCGCCAGGTTCACCAGTTGCGCCGGATCGCTGAAGTTGTTGTACATCTGGTACTCCTGATAGTGCAGGCTCGATTCATCCTTGCCACCGTTCAGCGAAGGATCCGCCACGCAGTACGTCCACTCCTGCGTCCGCAGGGCACGCGCTACCATCGATTCGCTGATCTGAATCAGTTGCGCCTCCTCCCACGATTGCCGGGCCTGCGGACTGCGTGCCAGCGGCAGCACGCTCCTGCCAACCATCGTCGCGGGAATCTGCACCCCGGCACTATCGAGCAGGGTCGGCGTCATGTCGATGTTGCCGATGATCTCCGGGCGCGTCATGGACAGGTCCAGTCCGGGACCCTGCATTACGAACGGCACGCGAATCGAGCTGTCATGCGGACTGCGTTTGTACTCCTGGTTGCGCGTGCGGAACTGGCAGCCGTGGTCACTGCTGAATAAAAAGACTGTGTTGTCGAGCTGGTTCTGCGCTTCCAGCGTCTCCAGAATTCTACCCACCGACTCATCGATCTTCTCGATGCAGCCGTAATAGTCCGGTAACTGCGCCTGCCAGTCTCCGGGCAAATGCAGCAGGTCAGGCGGCACGTACGGATTCTGAAAGCGTGCAGCATAACCTTTGGGAGCGACAAACCGGTTCTCGCTGTTCTGGAAGTGCGGCTCCAGTTGCGAGATGAACAGCAGAAACGGCTTCTCCTGCGGCATCTGCAGAAAACGCACTGCGCGGTCGGTGATGAAGTCCACTCGATATTGATCCTGAAAATGCAGCGGCTTTCCATCGCCCGCCCAGATCGTGCCTTCGTACGGGGTTGAGGTCAGCTCCAGAACGTTCGACCCCTCCCAGAAATCCAGAAATCCGCCACGATACTGCTTTGGAACAAATCCCAGCGTCGCGCGATTGCCGCGATCGATAGGCGCCAGGTGCCATTTACCGATAAAGTTCGCGGTATAGCCGTTCTGCCGCAGCACAGAGGCCAGCGTTGGGAGATTCGGATTCATCACCGTCGGCGGTGGCAGCTTCCACATGCCGGTCTGCGTCGCGTACATGCCAGTCATCATGCAGGCGCGCGACGGGGAACAGAGCGGCTGATTAGTGACCGCGCCCGTATAGGCGATGCCACGCTTCACAATCCGGTCGAGATTCGGTGTCTTTACCGTAGGATTCAGGCCATAGGCCCCGACAAAATCCCATCGCATCTGGTCCGCAACATACAGAACAATGTTCGGCTTCTTGCCCGATGGTGCGGCCGTCGTCGAACGGCCTGCAGCGGCGGATGCAGCCGCCGGCGTCATTCCGGCGACCAATGCTGCCGAGCCGATCCCACGCATAAAGTTGCGCCGGTTCGGACGAAAGCCTGAATCCTGAGAACTCATTGCATCACTCCATCCTTAGAAAACATACTTTGCCGATAGCTGGAAGAACCGTGCATCCGGTGTCAGGTTTTGAAACGTTTGTGGATTGGTAATCTGGCCGCCGTTGCTCGAATCATCGCTGACGCTCGGATTGCCGTAGGCTGGGGTATTCAGCACGTTAAAAACATCGGCGCGGAACTGCAGATACTGCTGGCGGAATGTTGTGAAGTTTTTGAACAGGGAAGCATTGATGCGTTCATAGCCAGGGCCGTAGATGGATTTGCGTCGACCGCCAAGATACGGCAACGCGGCCAATCCCAGGATCTGCTGCTGACTGACCGGACTGCCGGGAATCTTGGCCTGCGGAAACGCCAGCGGCGGATTCGCAAAAGCGCAGGGGTTGTACCAATGCTGCTTGGTCCGGGTTTTTGTTGCGCAGGTGATTCCTGGGTTGGAGGGATCGGGCGTTCCGCCTGGCGCATAGGGATCGCGTTTCAACACGGCGTACGCCGTTCCGCCATTGGGTCCGGCGCTGCCGAGATTGGTCGACACACTGATCGGGAAGCCCGTCTGCGCGAAAAACTCGAGATCAGACGCCCATCCACCCAGCGCTTCGTTCAGCACGCCGCCGTGGTTCATCCAGCGCTTGCCTTGCCCAAAGGGCAGCTCGTAATACCCGTTGAAGGTAAACCGCTGCCGGACATCGAAACTGGAGTTGGTGTAGTCATTGCGAATGCCGATAAGATTTACGCCGCGGTACCCCCCCGCGCCGGAATTCAAAGGCTGTGTTGCATCATCCAGCGAATGCGCCCAAGTGTATGTGGCCAAAAAATCCAGGCCGTTCGCAAAACGCTTTTGCAACTTGCTTTGCAGACCGTTGTAGGTCGACATGCCTTCGTAGATCACTTCGTTGGCGCCGCCGAGTTTGGTGAACGGCTGGGCGTTTTGAGAGCTGAGCCGGGGATCAATCAGCGCTGCGGGCGAGTTGGCATTGACAATCACTTCCATGTGCCGCCCCACGTTGCCGACGTATCCCAAGCTGGCGACCAGGTTATTTGTAATGGCCCGCTGCACCGTCAGGTTATACGCCTCCGTATACGGAGTCTTGATGTTCTGCGTGCCGGCGAAGGACGGCGTCGATACCAGGTTCGCCAGCCCCTCGTTCAGATATTT
Source organism: Acidobacteriota bacterium (assembly GCA_021827845.1). Classification (GTDB taxonomy): domain Bacteria; phylum Acidobacteriota; class Terriglobia; order Terriglobales; family Acidobacteriaceae; genus JAKAUB01. Next base: position 4,778 of record JAKAUB010000250.1, read on the forward strand.
GCTAAAGCCCGTCTCCAGCGAAATGCCGTTGGTTGGGCAATTGCCCGGCTTGCAGGTTGAAGCCCGCGGAAAGTTGGAAGTGAACTGGAAGGGGTAATTCTGGAGTGTCTCGTTACCGCCGATATTTTCGAGGCCTCCGTAGAAGATGCCGAAGCCGCCGTGCACCACCGTCTTCTCGTTCAGGCTATAGGCGAAGCCAAGCCGCGGCGCAAGGTTCGTCTTCTGGCCGTTCACCAGCGACTGCTTTCCGGTGTAGGCAATCTTCACATTGTTGGCTCCCAGGATGCCGAGGAATTGCGGCGCCAGGTAGGCCCCGTGCTGGGACTGGGTGTAGGTCAGCACGCCGGCTCCGGTTCCCGGTCCGTTCGACTGCATGGAGAAATTCGCAAACTGCCCGCGAATCTCCTTCAAAGGCTGAAAGTAGTCGTAGCGCACGCCCAGGTTCAGGGTCAACCGTTGCGTCACTCTCCAGTCATCCTGCACATAGGCCGCGCGATACCAGTGGGAAAAATCGAGATGACTCTCTTGCGGAACACTCGCTGCCGACATTTCGTTCAGCATGAAGTCCGCCGGACCGTATCCGGTAAACGATTTGCCGGGGATGGACGTGTAGAAACCGCTGAATGTGTAGGTGCCACGGCCGTTGGGCGGAGAAAAGAACGGAAAGCGAATGCTTTGGAGATTCAATCCCATCTTTACAGAGTGGTTTCCCCAGATTTTTGTGACGTTGTCCAGAATTTGATAGACATCTTCGTTTTTGTGATTTGGGTAAAAGCCCGGCTGCCCAAACGGACTGATACCCGTCAGCGTCAGCAGCGGCAGGCCGCCACCCAGCACGCCCCCGGGAATTCCGCCCAAGCCCAGCGACTGGGCCAGGTTGGTGTCGTAGAACGCCGATTGCACAAACCCGAAATTGCCGTAGTTATATCCGAATCGCAGCTCGTTGATGAACGATGGATTGAAGATGTGCGTTTCGCTGAAGGCGAAGTTTTCACCGCGATTGATGATCTGGCCGGTGTTGCCATACGTTCCGCCATCCAGTACCGTGCCCAGCGGCGGCGGGAACTTGCCCGGGACATTCAGATAGCTGAAGCGGGCAAACATCTGGTCTCTGGAGCTGACGTTCCAGTCTAGCCGGGTGCCCCACTGCCAGCTGTTGGAGACGGCATTGGTGTTGACCGTATAGTTGTTGAACAATTTGCCGCCATTCACATTCGGCGTTGGAAACTGCTGCAGAACGTTGCTGGCGGCCTTGTCGATCTGGCCCGGGCACAGCACGTTGGCCTGGCCGTTACACGTCAGTGGCACCGTTCCCGCGCTTCCCGGCTCGTACAGGTGAATGGCCTGCCCCTCGGAGGTCAGCCCGGGATTCAGCAGCTCAGAAAAATCTCCGGAACGCATCTTGACCGTTGGAATGGATACCGTATAGGTATTGCCGAAAACGATCCTGTTGGCTTCGTTGTATCCAAAGAAGAATAGCTTGTTCTTGATGATGGGAAGTCCCAGCGTCGCTCCAAACTGGTTCTCGTGATATGCGGGAATCGTCAGCGCATTAAAGTTCTTCGCGTCCAGCGCGGTATTGCGAAAGTACTCCCACAGATCCCCGTGGATCTGGTTCGTGCCGGACTTCACGGTTGTGTTCATTACGGCGCCTGCTGAGTGACCCAGTTCGGCGCTATAGTTGCTGGTTTGCACATTGAATTCAGCCAGCGCATCCGGCGGCGGGTTCACGACGAAGCTGGCGCCGTTTAAAAAGTCGGGAGCGGCCGTATTGTTATCAATTCCGTCCAGGATGTAGTTGTTTTGGGTGGGTCGCTGGCCGTTTGCCGAAAAATCGCCGGTGCCATTTCCACGGCCGCCCACGCCCTGCGTTACGCCAGCCGCCAGTTGTGCCACATACATGGCATTTCTGCCATTCAGCGGAATATTGTTGATGGTGCGCGTCTCCATCACCTGCCCCACAGAACCTGTCTGGGTCTGCAACAATGGCGGCGCCGTGCTGACCGTAACAGTCTGCGAAATGGATCCTGGTTTCAGCGTCAGGTTAACGTTCAGCCGCTCCTGGATGTCGACGCGGAGATTTTCCTGAAGCGTTGAGGAGAAGCCGTCGGCCGACGCACTGACGCTATATTTGCCGATCTTGATGGGCGAAAATTCATAGATTCCGCTGCTGTCCGTCACCGCGTGCAGTGTTAGTCCGGTCCCTGTATTTGTCAACGCGACTTTGGCACCTGGAATGACCGCACCGGCGTTGTCCTTGACAACGCCCGTTATGGTTCCCTGATCCATTTGCGCCAGCAGGCGCATCTGCGACCCAAGAAGCAGGCTCAGTACCAGAACGAAGCCCCATCTGCAGCCGATCAAAACGTACTTCGCAGAATTCATGTGGCCGATCTCCCCGCTTGGGCAGGTTTGAGGCAGTGTAATCGTTTGCCCGCGCGTCGCAGAACACCATAACCCTCTTCGTAATCGTTGTCAAAAGATTATGAGAGATTGTACGAACTGAGTGTTTTCAGCTTCGCGCCAACTCCGCGCCAGCCTTGACTCAGGTTTTGGGCAGACAACCCCCTGCTGAAATCTCGAATCCTTTTCGTCGGGAGATATGACGATGAAAAATCAATGGTTGGCTGGAATGCTTCTTGGCTCAGTAATGGCGTTCGGGCTGCCGCTGGCCTCCGCGCAGAATACCGCCGGGCAAGACATGCGGAACGCCGGCAATGACACGAAGGGTGCCGCACAGAATGCCGGACACGGCATCGAGCGTGGGACAGAGAAGGGCTGGAACGCCACCAAGCACGGGACAGAGAAAGGCTGGCATAAGACCACGCACGGCGTAAAGAAGGGCGTGCACGCGGGCGCGCACAAGACAGATCAGGGCGCACGCAAGGTCGAAAACAGCACCGACCCTCACTAGCAACCAACGTTTTCCGGCTCACCCGCAAAGAGCCTCACTCAGCCGCTCTTCAGCAAGCGGCGGGTGAGGCTGTTATTTTTCGGCGCCAAACCCTAAGCCGATGCGGCGTCACCCTTGACGAACGTTTATACACCTGTTTACTCTAGGCTTGTTTTAAAACAGCCTATGGTCTTCCAATCGCTCCGCAAACGTTCTGAACCGCGCGACCTCTTCCCCGGTGCCTTAGAGCTGATGGTCCTGCAGCTCCTGCATTGGCAGCCCATGCACGGCTATGCCCTGGTGCAGCACATCCAGCAGCGGTCTAACGACCTGCTTCAGGTGGAAGAAGGCTCCCTGTACCCGGCGCTGCAGCGCATGCTAAAGGCCGGGCTGGTGGACGCGCGCTGGGAAACCTCCGCCACCAACCGGCGTGTACGCACCTATCGCTTAACGTCGCAGGGACGCAAGCATCTCGAACAGGAGCGCCTGCGTTTTGAACAGATGCTGCAGGGCATCTCGCTTGTGCTCGCACCCAACGTCTGATCGAGAGCTCAGGACTTCCGCAGCCGAGGAGCCACCCATGCCATTTTTCCAGCGAATGTTCCGGCGTCGCAGAATGACCGCCGATCTCTCCGAGGAGCTGCAGCAGCATCTCGAAGAAAAGGCCGCAGCGCTGGAGGCGCAAGGGATGCCGCGTGAAGAGGCTCTCCACGCCGCGCGACGCGCCTTCGGCAACGCCACACTCATTGAGCAGCGCAGCCGTGAGGTCTGGCTGTGGGTCTGGCTGGATAACCTGCTCCGCGACCTCCGCTTTGCGCTGCGGCAACTGCGCAAGTCCCCCGGCTTCACCATTACGGCCGTTCTGGTGCTTGCCCTTGGTGTCGGAGCCAACACCGCGATCTTCCTGCTGTTTCAGCAGGTTCTTTTGAACAGCCTGCCTGTCTCGCATCCGGAGCGGCTGGTGGCCTTGCGCGCGACCGGCGGTTTTAGCGGAATGCTTTCGACATACGGAGACCACACCTATTACTTCAGCGTCCCCATGTTTCGCCATCTGGAAGCAAACTCTGAAAACGTTTTTTCGGGTATCGCAGCAAGCGGACCATTTTTTAGTCCCGTCCAGATTGGAGACGGATCGGAAACGCTCCAAGGAAACTTTGTCAGCGGGGACTATTTTGCCACGCTGGGAATTCGACCCGTAATCGGCAGGTTGATTGAGCCGCTGGATGACGGCGCGCCGGGAAGCAATCCTGTCGTCGTGCTTTCTTACAGTGAGTGGCAGAAAGGCTTTGGAGGTTCACCGGCCGTCCTGAATCGGACCATCGACATCAATGCCCACCCCTTTACCGTGATCGGTGTTGCACCCGCTGGATTCGAGGGGCTGAATCGCGAAATGCCTGCGCAGATTTTTGTTCCTCTAAGTATGGAGCCGGTCCTACCGACCCACAGCACGAGCTGGCTCAACCGGCACGACGCGCTGTGGATTAACATCGTGGCGCGCCTGCGCCCGGGCATGACGTTGAAACGCGCCGAGGTAGCACTGAATCCGCTGTGGTTTGCGCTGCGAAGCGAAGAATTGCCTCTTTTTACGAGCCACTCGCAGAGGTTCGCGAATTCCTTCCTGCATACTCACTTGTTTGTTACCAGCGGAGTTCAGGGGCTGCCGTTTCTGCAGGAGGAGTACGGCCCTAAGGTAAAAGTGTTAATGGCCATGGCAGTGATTGTGCTGCTGATTGCCTGCGTGAATCTTGCAAATCTGCTTTTGCTGCGCGGAGTGGTTCGCGCGCGGGAGATCGGCGTGCGAGCGGCTCTGGGCGCTTCCCGGTGGCGCCTGCTGGCCTGGGTTCTGACAGAGGGTCTACTGCTCGCCTGGCTGGGAGGGCTGGCTGGCGTTGCCGTCGGCTTCTTGATGGGACAGCCCTTAGCCGCCGCCTTATTCGGGGATGCTGCCACATCCAGTCCGCTGGTTTTTTCGCAAAGCGCGCGTCTGCTGCTGTTTGGATTTCTTGCCGTCTCCACAACCGGGCTGCTGAGTTGTCTGCCAGCCATGTCGCTTACGACGCGACCGGACTTGACGCGCGTATTGCATGACGGCGCATCGCCAAATGCTCGCAGTTGGAGCCGTCTCCGGCTGACGTTCACGACGCTGCAGATCGCACTGAGTTTTGTCCTGCTGGTGGCTGCGTTGCTGTTGACCCGAACGCTGTACAACCTGCGCACCACACCACTCGGCATCCGGCCTGATCACCTGATGCAGTTCTCCACCGATGTGCGCAGCCTGGGCGGCAGCCCGGAGGCAGCGGCGCGATGGATGCATCAGGTCGCGAACTCCATTCGCCACGAACCCGGAATCAGCAGCGTAGGGTATGCGTCTGTCGGAATCCTGACGGGCGACGCAACGGGAAGCGACATTACCGTCTCTGGATATAAGCCAAGAGCGGACGACGATAGTTCTCCTGACTCGAATAATGTGAGTTCGGACTTCTTTACGGCACTAGGAATTCCTCTTGTCGCCGGCCGTGTGTTCACGGTTGATGATCGTGCCGGTACGCCAAAAGTCGCAGTTGTTAATGACATCTTCGCAAACCACTATTTTGGCGATTCCCGCAAAGCGCTGGGGCAGATGTTCTGTTTCGGGGAGGGCCCTGGCCATGTTCCGGACATCAGGATTGTGGGGGTCGTGCAGGCCGCTCGATCCATTCAGGTGGACAGGAAGCCGAATCCGGCCATCTATATCCCGTTCTCCCAGAGCAATGCGCAGCGAGCATTCGTGTATGTACGAACACTGGAGGACCCGGCCGCGGTCAGTGCAACAATCCGGCACGCGGTCAACCGCGTGAACCCGGCATTACCCGTGGACGGCCTGGGAACAATGCAGGAGCAGATTGCAGGGGACATCGCTTCGCCGCGTCTGCTGGCGTTACTTTCCATCGGCTTCGGCCTGCTCGCCGCGTTGCTGGCAGCAGTCGGCCTGTACGGTGTTCTGTCGTACTCCATGGTGCAGCGCACGCGGGAGATCGGCATTCGCATGGCGCTGGGCGCAAGCCGCTGGCAGGTGGTGGGATTGGTAATGCGGCAGGTTGGCGTGCTATCGATCGCCGCGGTTCTTATGGGAATCCCGGCAAGCCTGCTGCTCGGCCGCTATCTACGCGCCGAGCTCTTCCATGTCGGCTCCTACGATCCCTGGAGCCTCACCGGAGCTGCGTTGATTTCGTTGGGCGCCATTGCGCTGGCCGCGTACATTCCCGCGCGGCGGGCGGCGTCTGTCGATCCTATGCAGGCTCTACACGCGGAGTAAGGCAGGACGCACGCTGTCATCGAAGAGTTGGCATATTGCGAGACGGGTCGAGAGTTTCGCGACGTCGCATTGGCGCAGTTCAAGAGCGATCAGTTGCGATTCCAGGTCGTTTTTCATAGGGCCGGGTCCGGGCGGACACCCACGTAGAATAGCTCTTGAGGATTTTGCGCGTGATTCGCTCGTATCAGGGAAAGCTGCCCCACATTCCAGCCAGTTGTTATGTCGATGCGTCGGCGCAGGTGATTGGCGATGTGGTGCTCGGGGAAAACTCCAGCATCTGGATGAACGCGGTGGTGCGCGGGGATGTGCATTCGATCCGCGTGGGCGCCAACTCCAATATTCAGGACTGCTCCGTGGTGCACGGCATGCGCCACCGTTACCCGGTGGTGATTGGTGACTGGGTGACGATTGGCCACAACGTGACCGTGCATGGATGCACGATTGAAGATGCCTGCCTGATCGGGATGGGCGTGCGCATCCTGAACGATGCGCGCATCGGCGAAGGGTCCATCATTGCGGCCGGGGCTGTGATCCCGGAGCACACGGTGGTGCCACCGCGTACGCTGTGGGCGGGTGTGCCCGGCAAGCAGCGCCGTGAGTTGTCGGATGGCGACCGGGAGATGATTCTGCAGTACGCGAAGAATTATCTGGACTACACAAAAATCTATTTGGACGAGATCCGCGGTGCCGCGTCGCAGGCGGCCCAGCGGTAAGAGGGAGTGGTATGGCACGCACGGTTTTCTGTGTTCGGCATAAGCAGGAAATGGAGGGTCTGGATGAGCCGCCGTTCGATACGGAGCTTGGCCAGAAGATTTATGCAAACGTCTCCAGACAGGCGTGGGGCGAGTGGGCGGAGTACCAGAAGATGCTGCTGAACGAGTACCGGCTGCAGCCATGGACGCGCGAGGCGCAGGAGTTTCTGGTGGAGCAGATGCAGCGGTACTTTTTCGGCGAAGGCGTCGAGATGCCGAAGGAATATGTTCCGCCGGCGCAGTAGTCGGCAGGGGAGGAACGCGCCCGCGCGGAAGATCGACGGGCGTGCGGACGACCGTGCGCAGCGTGGGATGCGTGGCTGGGTGCTTCTTTTCTGTTGTCTGTTCTGCGGCGGCGTAACGCGGGCGCAGTCCGCTGTCAGCCTGATTCTGGTTCACGGAAAAATCTGGACGGAGAACCCCGCACAGCCGGAAGCAGAAGCAGTTGCTGTCTCCGGGGACAGGATTGTTGCGGTCGGCACGTCGGCGGCGATGCAGAAGCTGGCCGGGCCTGAGACAAAGGTGATCGATCTGCAGGGCCGCCGCGTGCTACCTGGCTTTAACGATGCGCATGTGCATCTGGTGGCGGGCGGCGCTGCGCTGGCGGGGGTGCATCTGCGCAGCGCCAAAAGCGCGGCGGAGTTTCGCGGCCGCATCGCCGCCTTTGCCCGCACGCAGCCGAAGGGCACGTGGATTGAGTCCGGCAACTGGGACCAGACGGGTTGGACTCCGCCGGCGTATCCCACGCACCAATTGATCGATGCGGTCACGCCGGACAATCCCGTGGCCGTGTGGCGGCTGGATGGGCACATGGTGCTGGCCAACGCGCTGGCGATGAAGCTGGCGGGGGTGGACCGCAACACGAGGGATATTCCAGGCGGAGTGATTGTCCGCGACGCGCAGGGGAATCCGACCGGGATTTTTAAGGATGCGGCGACGGATCTGATTGAGCGCGTCATTCCACCGCTGACGCCGGCGCAGATCACGGCGGCTACACTGGCGGCGCAGACCTATGCATTTGCCAACGGCGTGACCAGCGTGCAGGATCTTCCCGGTTCTACGCACGACATTACCGGGCCGCCGAATCTGCGTGTGTATCAGGCGCTGCTGCGCTCGGGGCAACTGCATCTGCGCATCTCGGCGAGCATTCGCCTGCTGGACTGGAAGCAACTGGCGGACCGCGGCATTGAGACGGGCTTTGGCGGCACGACGCTGCACTTTGGCGGGTTGAAGAGTTTTGCTGACGGTGGGCTGGGCGCGGGGACGGCGTGGATGATGCAGCCCTACGCCAACAACCCGAAGAACAGCGGGCTGGCCAGCGATGAACTGCAGGACCCGGCGGCGATGTATGCGGACATGCTGGGCGGCGACCGCGCGCACCTGCAGTTGATTACGCATGCCATTGGGGACCGCGCCAACCACACGATTCTGGACATGTATCAGCGCGTGGAGCAGGCCGATGGGCCGCGCGACCGCCGCATGCGCATTGAGCATGCGCAGCACCTGCTGCCGTCGGACATTCCGCGTTTTGCGCAGCTGCACGTGATTGCGTCCATGCAGCCGTATCACGCGATTGACGATGGCCGGTGGGCGGAGAAGCTGATCGGCGCGCAGCGCGCGCAGACGAGCTATGCGTGGCGGTCACTGCTGGACTCCGGCGCCGTGCTGGCCTTTGGCAGCGACTGGCCGGTGGCGCCGATGTCGCCGCTGATGGGCATTTATGCAGCGGCCACGCGGCGCACACTGGATGGCAAAAATCCCGGCGGATGGATTCCGGCGGAGAAGATTACGGTGCAAGAGGCCATCCACGCATACACGCTGGGGTCGGCCTACGCGGAGTTCGAAGACACGATCAAGGGATCGATCCAGCCGGGAAAGCTGGCGGACTTTGTGGTGCTGTCAGACGATATTCTGTCGATCGAACCGGCGCAGATCCGCAACACGCGGGTGGAGCTGACGGTGCTCGGTGGCCAGGTGGTGTACCAGCGGCAGTAGCGGCCGGGCGGGCATGCGCAGGACGCGCGCGCCGTGTAAACTGGGCA